>CAYSKJ010000022.1:0-28639 GCA_964431655.1 uncultured bacterium
TGTGCGATAAACCCGCCTTTTTCATATACTTGAAAAATACAGGGGGAGAAAACCTCATTTATCATAATGGATAATACCTCTGAACCCTCCCTGCCGTATTCTGCAAGTTTTTCAGTAATATTGGTAAAACCTGATATATCGGCAAATAGAACTCCCGCTTTGAGATGGCCGTTGCGCAGACCCTCTTCATATCTCTCAGCAATAAAATGAGGTATTAGCTTGTCAAATAACATAATATAGCCTGTCTATGCGGAAAAACTTCTAAGAATAGCTGATAAATTCTATATCTTTCAGGCTTTTCTCCCTGGATCATTTAATTTATGGCTATGTAGACAGGAATACTGAAACGCATTCTGGCGGTTAATGTTATTTCTGCCTCAATCATTTCCACATTCCTGTCCTCCGGCTGAATGAACCGGATTTTACGTCCATTGCCTTCAGGTTTTATCTTAGCCGGTTTTTCCGGTGTTTCCCGGATATAAAACACATAGTTTATTTCCGTAATATAATAGTTGAAATGCTCGGGGTATTCAACAGTGCATTCCCATATAACAGCATCGTTTTCCTGTATTGTTTCATAATGAGCCCTGATCTTATCCTTTTCGATCCTTATTTTATCCTGAGCTTTCTGTGCAGGAACATATATTTCACGCTGTATCTCAACGGCTTTACCCTCCGTATCCTCGTATTTCGCCCTGACTAAGAGCGTTTGTTCAGGGTATGGGATTATCCTGGGAATATCAATGATACACCGGAAATTATTGCCGGGTTCTTCAGAGGAAATCCAATCCCCCTGCTCCAGCTGATACTCTGCCTTCACAATATCGCTCATTTTATCACTCAGCAGTCTGAGCTCTAGACAGCGGTTCAGATTGTATGAAAGCAGTTCTGCCTTAATAAAAGCATCCTGCTCAGGATAAAGCTCTTGCTGTATTACAAGCTCCATCTGTCTTTCATCCTCCTCCAGCTTATTAAAGATGCGCCTGAATTCACCGGATGTGGAGAGGTCATGGAACCGGACATGGGTATGGTGGTGGTGGAATTTTGCCCATCCTTCCCATCGGGCGCATGTCATTATGCTGTCCATTTCATGAAGAAGGTCATCCGTAATCTCATACATGCCTTCGGCCTGCCATTTTCTGAGCTGGTCCATAACTGCCTTTTTTACATGATAATCTACACCCACGGATTCCAATAGCATATAATTAAAGGGCTTGACATGCATTTTAAAGAGCTGAAGAAAGAAATAGCTCTGGCGTTCCTTATCAAGCCTGTTAGCAGGCCCCATGCACTCGTATACATCTGCAGGCAGGCCTTCCTCATCAGTCTGGGTACTTGAGTAATGCTCGTCGCATGCCGAGTAGTCCGGGTCGGAGTAAAGCCCCTTCAGGCTGGTCAGATAATACCCCAGGTCAATATTTACCCCTCCGTCATGAGATCCTCCGGGGTGCCTCCCTCTCGGCGGTTTGCCTTCCAGCCTGCTTACAGGGGTATCCCCGTATTCTGTGGTCATGTCAAATATTGCCATGGGATAGGGGCAGGTCCCCATTTCCCTGGCAGTTTCAAAAGCGGTAAGGCGTATTACTGTTATGGGAAAGGAGCGCGCCCAGCGGAAATCCGGGGCACCATCGGCTCCTCCGGCCATATCCTCAGCCAGAACCGTAAATCCCTCTTTTTCAGACAGGGGCGCATAAAGATGGCGGAACTGGGCGGTTTTTCCTTCATGGTATCGGTCTACGCCATCATTGGCCTCAGCTAAAAATGCAAATAGAAACAATGTCAGAAAGACAAAAAATACCCTGGAATTCATATACATCTCCTTACTTCATATTTAATATATTTTATTTCATTATAGTTGTTTGGGATAATCCATTGCTATGCTTAATAATTTGTCAAATATACCTCCCGCAGGAATAGCGGCAATAAACTTTCTGATTAAGGAAGCATTAAAGCACAGTTTGTTTAATGCCCAAAGCTGATAATCAGGTCTCATGTTTTTTCCAGTCTTTTTATCATAGTTCTGTAGACATATTTTCTTTCTCTGTCATAGAGATTTTTCAGTATATTGAGCGCTTTCTTTCTCAATTTCTCCTTTCTAAGGAGGCTGAACAAATCATAAAAGATAAAACCCTTCTTTTCATTATTTATTTTCTGAGCTTTTAAAACAGAAGATAGATCCTTTAGCATAAAAGCCTTCTTTTGAGCTGAATTTATCACAAAGCGCTGGATTGCAGAGGCCATTATAACATCTCTGCTATTTTCCTTTTCTGCAATAATAGAAGCCTCCTGGTTTAATCTTTCTGATTCTTCTATTAAGCCTTTTTTGAAAAGTATTTTTGATTTTATAATAAGGCAGTCTGCTAATAGCCCGTTTTCAATTTTTATATTCTTTAAGGCACTTATAGCTCTTTCAATATAATACAAAGCCTTTTTTCTGTTTTCATAAAAATAACAGCATTCTCCTGCCTTGGCATAGAGCATACCTGAAAAAAGACTGTCTCCCAGCTTATAAAAAATGTCAGCTGACTCGCTGAAATTAGACAGAGCCTTTCTGAATCTGCCAGTATTAAAGTAAATGTAGCCCATATTTCCAAGAGCAAGGGCTGATCCCCCGGGTTCACCCATTTTAACTGACATTTCTCTTTGAAGCCTGAAACACTCAAGGGCTCGTGAGAAAAGAGATAAATTCTGGTAAACATTACCGATATTTCCTATAGCTCTTATTACTCCCCTTTCATCCCCTGTCTCTTCAGATATCCTTTTGTCTGTTTCCATAAACTTCAGGGCTTTATCATATTTTCCTTTGGTATTGTAAACATTACCTATATTTGCTGAAGAACTTGCAATACCCCTCTTATCACCGATCTCCTCAGAATAGGCCTTTGCCAGAATAAAGCATTCCAGGGCTTTATCATAATCCCCGAGGTAATTAAAGGCTATTCCCATATTATTTGTTGAGTCGGCAAATTGCTTCTTATTGCCTGTTTCCTTTGATATTTCCAGATCTGTTTCAAAGAATTCTATGGCTTTGTCATATAAGTTGAGATTCAGGTAGACCTTTCCTATATTCGCAGATGCAAAGCCTATTCCCTGCTTATAGCCAAGCCTTTCACAGATATCTTTATATTTATGCAGGTACTGGATGGCTTTATCGTGCTGATAGCGGTTCATATATATCACACCGATATTTGCCAGGGATAAGCCTGCACCCTTTTCATCGCCGACTGCCTGCATAACTTTACCGCATTTTTCAAAATATTGCTCAGCCATATCATAACTGCCCATATCAAAATACACATTCCCAATATTTCCCAAGGCGGTAGCAATGCCCTTTTTATAACCGATACCTTCCGATACAGTCTTTGATTTTTCTAAAAACCTTAGTGCCGAATCATACAGGTTTTTATGCTGCATGAGGGTACCATAAGCATTCAGGGATTCTGAGAGCAGTCTGCTGTCCTTTGATTTTTCTGATAATTCAATGCATTCCCTGTACAGATTTTCCAGAGATTTCCGCTCACCCATAAGCTCCAGAATCTCACCGATTTTAAGTTTGATTTCCACTGCTTTAGTATTGTCCCTGATATATTTTAGCAGTTTGCCGTATGCGTCGACAGCCTTAGCATTCCTATAGACTGATTTAAGATAATCCCCGGATTTTTCCAGATAATATGAAGCTCTGTCGGCATCTTCTCCCTTCTCAAAATGGTAGGCCAGTTCGGTATAATATTCCTTTTTCAGGTTATCGCCGGAACCAAGCATATTTTCAATCACAAAACCGGCATATTTATGAAGGATTCTCAACCTTTCCGCAAGCTGCATATTGTAGGCTGTTTCATTAATAAGCGAATGCCTGAAGGTATATATTATCTTATCAAGGCTGTACCATATATTGCGTTTTTCCCCGTCGGAAAAATAATAGGACTTGTCCCGTGCAAGCATCCTGGAAATGGCCGTCTCATCAAAAATCATCCTGTCAATACCTTTAAAAGCCTTAGCCATCTCACTTATTGCAGAAATCAGCCTGATAATAATTTCTTTGTTAATATCTCTGCCAAAAACCGATGCGATTTTTATAATTTCCCTTAGCTCTGCGGATAAGCGATCTATCCTGGCTACAAGAATCTGGCTTATGGAATCAGGGATTAGTGAAAGATCCTTGCTCAGCTGGTATTGCCCGCCTGAAATCTGTATAAAAGAGTTCTCCTTCAGGTATGAGCATAATTCTTCCATAAAAAAGGGATTCAGCAGTGTTCTGTCCTTTATCAGTTCAAAAAGCCCTTTCGAAGGATATTTACCTGTTAATTCCCGTATTTTTTCTTTTGCGGGATCATCAGCAATAAAATCAAGGTCAATAAAATTACAGCGTATATCCTCAGAAATGCCCAGGGCAGGTTTCTCTCCGGTATCACTGAGCCTGGAAGTGCATATTACCGCAATCGGATAGTCCTGTATATGCCTGCATAAATTTTGAATAAGCTCAACTGAATTTTCATCGATCCATTGAATATCCTCCAGCTTTATAATAACTGGTTTTATGAGGCTTAAACCCTTGAAAAACTCCTTTACAGCAAAGATTGAGTTTTCATATCTCTGTTTTGCATCCAGCTGATCATAGATAGTCCCCTCAGTCCTGAGTGACATCATCCCCATCAAAAAGGGTCTTGTCCTTTTCAGTTCCTTCAAAGCAAGCCCGGAATAAGGGGTCTGCAAGTCCTCAAGTCTACTCAGGAGCTCATCCATTACTATGCAGAATTTATATTCCCTGTCCTGAATACTTTCTCTGCTGTCCTGCCTGAAGTAGCGGTTTAAAAAATAAATTACCGGATTCCAGGCCTTTTTCATTACTCTGTCACAATAAAGAGAGCATACTATGGCTTTTTTCTCAATATTTTTAAGAGCTTCATACAGAAGCCTGGTTTTTCCTATGCCTGCATCACCGTGAATATATACCAGCCCTGCAAACCGGTCCTTAAAGACAGGAGCAATAGCCTGCCTGATTGTTTTTACTTCCCTTTCTCTTCCATATAGCTTTCCTTGATAAGCAGGGTCAGCTGCCTTTTTTTTCCCCTTAAGCTGATAAACCTTAACAGCTCTTGTTTTACCTTTAAATCGGAATTCATCAATATAGTCAAAATCAAAAGCTTTCATGATATCATCTGCTATTTTCGCCGATACCCACACTTTCCCCCATTCTGCCTTCATTGCGATCCTCGCCGATTGATTGACTGAATCGCCTAGAACATCATAGGCTGATCTAAGTGAGTTTCCGATAATCCCAGCGAACAGCCTGCCGAAGGTAACACCGGCTCTGATACTGGACCCATATAAACTGTTAAGCTCATATATGCAGTTCACTGCGCGAAAAATATTATCCTCCCAGCCAAAAGGAATACCTAAGTTAATAAGTACAGTACCGCCTTTATCCCCGAAGCCTATACGGCTGAAATAACCTCCCCAGAGAGAAACAGTCTTCAGCAGGTTCTTTGAAAATTCATTAAGGCTTTCATGGCTGTCTTCAATATTTCTGAAAGATACAAATATGCTTACCACATCCCTTAATTCATCCAGCGGTCGATTTTCCAGAAGCTGAACAGGGACAAAAAACTTCAGAATATCCGTTTTGATGGATTTATATGCAGTAGCCCTTTTGGGTTTTTCTCCGGCTGAGATCTCAATGAGTTTACTGAATTTTCCCTCAACTTTCTCTGTCTTTATAATATCCTTAAGCCTGCAGTACAGCTTTTCATCAAGTATTATATCCATGAAGCCGGAATGTTTTTCTGAGAGAGAACAGCCGTCGATACAGTCGCCTTTGAAATAGTAAGACATTTTATCGCCGCTGCCTACAATGCCCCATTCACATAAACCGTAGGACATGCCTATACTGGCTTTAATCTCATAACTGCCGAATCTTGTATCCCATTTTGGTTTTTCTATAAAATGCTTCTTTATTTCCCGGGCCGTATAAAGGGTGGATAAATCATCCCATGGAAATAATGCAGTAAAACTATCCCCTGCAAACCCGGTAATAAACCCTTTCCTTTTATATACGGAATCTATGCAGGGCGTAAAGACCTCATTGATAAGCCTTGACAGAATTTCTGCACCCTCCTGTCCGTAACTGGAGAGCTTTTCTGTAAGCCCTGTAAATCCAGATATATCGACAAACAAACTCCCGGCCTGGAAATTCCCGCTGAATATTCCCCTTGCAAAATTCCCGGCAATAAATCTGGGAATCAGGTTATGCATAAGACTAAGACTCCATACTTTGATTCCTTAATATAGACTCAAATAATATTTTTTGCAAAAATTAAAAATCTTATTGTATTATTCTAGGTTTACCGACAGCCCTTTTCTCGGTTTTTTTGGGAATTCATGCATGAATTGCATTAATAATGACCGCGGCAATGCTTATCTTTATTTGACTTTGAGTCTCAAATCAGGTACTCTTATACAAAAGCAAAACCAGGAGATGAGGAATTATGTTTCTTACTAAATGCCCGAAATGCGGCCATGAATTTGAAATTACACAGCAGCTCAGGCAGGATATGCAGAAGGATATTGAAAAGGAAATCAGGGAAAAAACTGAAGCTGAGATAAACACGAAAAATCAGATTGTACTCCGGGACCTGAAAAACCAGATTGACGAGAAGGAAAACAGGCTGAAGGAAGCGGAAAATAAAGAACTGGAGCTGAAGAAAAGAGAAAGGGAAATCCTTGAAAAACACAGGAGGCTTGAAGAAAACTTTCAAATAAGGCTTGAAAGTGAAAGGTCAAAGATTGAAGAGACCATCAGGCAAAAAATGGCCGGCGAATTTGCAGATAAAGACCTTGAAAGGCAAAAGGAAGTAGAGAACCTTCAAAAAATGGTAGCATATGCCGAAAAGAATGCAAAAGAAAGCCTGATGGTAGAAATGCAGAACCTGAAAAACCAGATTGAAGAAAAGGATAGAAGAATAAAAGAGGCTTCCCTGAAAGAGCTGGAATTCCTGAAAAAGAAAAGGGAAATCGAACAGAAAGAGCAGGACCTCGAGCTGGAGATGCTTAAGAAACTGGACAGGGAGAAGGCCGAGATAGAAAGGGTTTTGATCAGGAAAATTGATGAAGAGCACAGGCAGAAAAGCCTTGAGAAGGATAAAAAGATTCAGGACCTTACGAAAATGCTTGAGGAAGCCAAGAGAAAGGCCGAACAGGGCTCCATGCAGACCCAGGGTGAAGTACTGGAGCTTGATTTTGAAAAAGCACTGCAGGAGGGCTTTCCCAGGGATATCATAGAACCTGTGCCGAAGGGAATAAAAGGTGCCGATATTATACAGCGGGTTATTTCTGATGCAGGCAAACCGAGCGGTGTCATGCTATGGGAGGTAAAGTCCACAAAAACCTGGAGTGACAGCTGGATAGATAAACTGAAGGTGGACCAGAGGACAATAAGAGCTGACATTGCCGTTATACTGACCCAGGCCATGCCCAGGGAGATGGAAGACTTCGGGCTGATCAGCAAGGTATGGGTGTGCAATGCTAAAAGTTCCCTCGGTCTGGCCATGGCTCTGAGAATGCATCTCATAGAGCTTAATTTCACCAGGAATGCCTCGGTGGGAAAAAACGAGAAGATGGAGGCTATATACCGGTACCTTTCCGGCAATGAATTCAGGCAGAAGGTGGAGGCCATAGTGGAGGCCTTCAGGAATATGCAGGAACAGCTGGATAAGGAGAAGAGGGCAATGAATAAAATCTGGAAGGAAAGGGAAAAGCAGATTGAAAGAATAATGCTAAATACCGTGGGTATGTACGGGGATGTAAAGGGTATCATCGGGGCTTCCCTGCAGGACATCCCGGAGCTGGAACTTGACAGCCCCATGAAATCCCTGCCCCCCTCCGGTGAATGAATCATCAGGCAAAAGGCTTAAAAAACAGATATCCATGTATTGACATCACGGCTTCAGGCATATAAAATATTATATCATTGTTATATAAAAGGAGAAATTTTATGAAAAAGGTTCTGTATTTTCTTTTAATAGTTTCTTTTCTGTTTTCAAACAGCTGGGTATTTTCCCAGGGCACAGGGATAATAGAGGGGACTGTAACGTATAATAAGGCAGAACCCCTGCCGGGAGTTGTTGTAAAAGCAGAATCACCAGTACTGCCCCAGCCGAGATATTACACCACCGATGAAAGCGGAAAATACAGGCTTATTGATCTCCCTCCGGGAAAGGATTATAAGCTGGAATTCAGGATGATGGGTTTCCAGACCGTTTTAAGAACAGAAATAGAGGTACAGGCAGGCAAGACACTGGAAATAAATGTTCAGATGCAGGAAGTGGCCTTTGAAGAGCAGATTGTTATTTCAGACAGTTCCCCTGTTTTTGATCAATCCTTTAATGACAGCACTGTCTCAAGACATAAGGCAGAGAGGAGTTATTATGCCCCGTCACCGTCATCCCTTAATGAAGAGACCATAGGCCTTTCCGTCGGTGGAGCCAAGGATATTGAAAACTTCAGGAAAAATATAGAGAATGGATATCTTCCCCTTCCGACAGACATTACATATGAGGGTATTTATTACGATTATTACTTTGACACAGGGCAGACAAAAGAATGCAATAAGCTGTTTTGCCCATCATACAGCCTTGCAGTCTCCAGAGATCCTTTCTCAGCAAGAGAAGAATTCTATATGCAGATCGGACTTAATTCGGGTATAAAGCAGTCCGATTTCAAAAGAAAGAAACTGAACCTGGTTGTTGTACTGGACATATCGGGCTCCATGTCATCCCCTTTCAACAGATACTATTACGACCAGTTCGGCGCCCGGGTCCCGGTAGAGGAAGAACCCCAGTTCTCAGGAATGGACAAGATGTCTGTGGCTAATAATACAGTGGCAGGGCTTCTTGGCCATTTAAAGAGTGATGATAATTTCGGGATGGTTACCTTTGAAAGCAGAGCGGAGATATTCATGCCTCTAACCAATGCAGGTGAGATAAATTTAGCTGAGCTTAAATCCAGGATATTGAATCAGAGATCAAGGGGAGGCACAAATATGTCAGCAGGGATGAACCTGGGCATATTTCTCTATGAGAGCTTTGTGGATGCTGACCCGAGAGAATATGAAAACAGGATAATATTCATAACCGATGCCCAGCCGAATACCGGAGACCTCTCAGAGCAGGGCATGCTCGGGATGGCAAAGCGGGCATCCAATAACAGGATATATACTACTTTCATAGGCGTGGGGGTTGATTTTAACACCAGACTGATAGAGGGCATAACCAAAACAAAGGGTGCAAACTATTATTCAGTCCATTCCGGCAGGGAATTTATGCAGAGAATGGTGGATGAGTTTGAATACATGGTAACTCCCCTTGTCTTTGATCTCGCCCTTACTTTTGAATCAAAAGGCTTTGAGATTGAAAAGGTATATGGTTCTCCCGAAGCAGACATTGCTACCGGAGAGCTGATGAGGATAAACACCCTGTTCCCCTCAAAAAGGGAGGGCGGGGAAACAAAGGGGGGCATAGTAATCCTTAAGCTGAAAAAGCTCACAGAAAAGGGGAGGATTAAGCTCAAAACCTCCTATGAGAACCGGGAGGGAAAAATTGACGGTGATCAGCAGTACATAGAGTTCCCCAGCCACGAAAAGGACCACTTTGATAATAAAGGCATCAGGAAGGGAATACTGCTGGCAAGATATGTAAACCTGATGAGAAACTGGATTAATGATGAAAGGGTAAGCTGCCGGGACAGCAGTCCTGTTTCCCGGAGCATTGACATGGAATCAGGAATACTGCTTCCCCCGGAAATAGACCCCCATGGCCTTAGCCAATGGGAAAGGCAGTCTGTTCCCCTGAGGGTTGACAAAGAATACAGCTACCTGATTGAAAGGTTCATTACCTACTTTGAATCCGAGACCAAAGCCTTAGGCGATGAAACTTTAAGCAGAGAAACCGCTGTAATGAAAATGCTGACGAATTATAATGCAGAAAACCTGAAGGCTGATGACTGATGGCAGGGGCAACCAGAAATTTCCTGATATTTGCGTCAATAATAGCATTTATTTATATGATTGTAATGAATATCCTTGCCAATTCCCTGCCTGTCAACAATCTTACAACAGGCGATATCTCAGATATGTACCCGAATCTCTTTGCTCCTGCGGGCTTTGCCTTCTCCATATGGGGCCTGATATACCTGCTTGTCCTGTTTTATGTCATATATCAGGCAGGTATCATCCGATTTAAGGATAAAAAGGTACCGGAAGCCTCCGCCATGAAAATAAGGGTATTTTTCATCATAAGCTCCCTGGCAAACGGGCTGTGGATATTATCCTGGCATCACCTGTTAATTCCCGTCTCCCTGGTTCTTATGGGAATAATCTTCTACAGCCTCATGAAAATATGCGGTGAACTGGCCAGATTCCCGATGGGCACCGGAGAGGGATTTTTTATGAGGCTTCCCTTCAGCATCTACTTCGGATGGATATCAGTGGCATGCCTTGCAAATATAATAGTACTTCTTGTAAGCACAGGATGGGATGCAAAAAGCAGTTCGGGAATTTTTGCAACAATAGCTTTTCTGGCTGCGGGGGTTGCACTGACCGGGTTCTTTACCCTGAGAAACAGGGACTTTTTTTACGGACTGGTACCTGTATGGGCTTATTGCTGGATTCTTTTCAGACATCTGTCTCCGGACCTGTTTGCAAGCCGGTATATATCAATTATTATAACAGCTGGAGTCTCATTAATTGTGCTTATCGGCTTTCTGGCATTTCATCTGATAAAGAGCAGAGATATAGGAGTAATGACTGAAGCAGAGGACTGTCATCAGCAATAGCAGATGATTTATGGTCCCGGAAATTCAATTTAATGATTGCTGACGGCATCCTGCGGGTTTTAAGAAGCAGTTTTTCATCTGAAATAATTTTATCCAGCATCATGAATATTACGGTATAATCACTTTTCGCCAGGGTTTTTTCAAAGGACTTCCCCCCGTCATAAACTCCTGATGAGCTTGCTTCGGGGGATACAGGTTCATACCTGATCATGTTTTGTGTAAATTCCCAGGTATTATTGCCCAGGTCATGAAAAAGTATCTTATAAGGCAATTCAATCCTTGTAATTTCATCGATCACAATATAGCTCCCTGTTCTGCTTTGAACCTTTGGATCATCGCTGTCCCACATGCCCCTGCGTATCTCCCCTGATATTTGAATATAATCGCCTTTGAACGGGCTGATATTCAATCCCGGGAGACATTCAGATGTTTTGATGAAATATTCATCCCTGCCATTCCAGAAATAATATTCCTGTATTTCTGGGTGTTTTCTCAGGCCCTTATCCGTAAAAACCTTATGAATAATTATCCCCCTGAAGCATGAACGGGTTTTTGTGCTGTTATTACAGGGATCCCCAAAAATTAATGAGGAAAAGAGCAATAAAGCCATAAGAATAAAAAAATTCCCTATCCTGTATTTCATATTGAATATATAGAAGATATACTATTTTTCCTGATGACAAAACAAAAAAACTGGTGCTTATAATTAATAAGGATTGAATTTCTGTCCATCTTTAACTAACATAATGCCAGGGTGTTTAATTGAGCATTTCGATAATTGAAGCAAAATCAGCCATAAACAGGCAGAGACTGCCCGATACATTTCTTGTATCCCTCTACCGTTGCCTTGCGCCCTACCGGGGCTGCGGCCACGGATGCATTTACTGCGACGGCCGTGCAGAAAAATACTATGTGGAAGGGGATTTTGAAAAGGATATTGCGGTAAGGAGCAATCTCCCTCAGCTTCTGGAACGGCAGTCAGAACAGGGCTTTACATCACGGGAGTATGGCGCTTTATGCATAGGTTCGGGAGTCACTGATATATACCAGCCACTGGAGGCCATAGGGCGAATTACACGCAGAATGCTGGAGATACTGGCAAAAACAGGCCTGCCTCTGGTCATACTTACAAAAAGTTCCCTTATCCTGAGGGATTTCGACCTGCTGAAGCTTTTTCCCCGGGTACTTATAATATTGACAATAACCACCCTTGATCAGGAAACAGCCGGCATGCTGGAACCCGGTGCAAGCCCTGCAAATGAGCGGCTTGAAATAATAAGCAGGGCAAAACAGGAGGGATTTTTGACGGGTGTAATGGCCATGCCCCTGTGTCCCCGGTTAACTGACCAGCCTGAACAGGTAAAAAGCCTTTTTTATGCCCTGAAAAATGCAGGCGCTGATTTTATCTTCCCCGGAGGGCTTACTTTACGCCCTGGAAGACAGAAAGCGCTTTTTATGGAACTATTAAGAAAATACGGCAAAAAAGGGCTTATAGAACTATATGAAGATGTTTACAGACAGGACAAGCAGTCAGGCATGCCCCTTAAAAGCTATACGGAACCTTTAATCAGGCAATACAGCAATATGCTGAATGAAATGCAGATGCCTTCCATGATCCCCCACGCTGTTTATTCAAGGATACTGAGCCTCCCGGACAGCCTGCATGTCCTGCTTTCCCACATGCAGACACTGTATTTTGCACGGCAGATCGATATTAACCCCCTAAAATCTTCAGCGTTCAATTATGCATCATGGCTGAAGGCAAACCGAACATCCCTGAGGCGCAGGAGAAAAAGGACCCAAAAACCGTTTGATATCACAGAAAAATTATCAGAGATGCTGAAAGACTGTGATATCAAAAAAATTACAGGAAACCGGAAACTGGCAGATTTCATGGGAGAGATAATCCATAATAACAGCATTTTTGACTATACCGGCCTGAAATTAAGATAAGCCTATGCCCACTCATTCTCAAGCGCTGTTTTCAGGGCATTGAATCTGCCCTGAACGCCTGCAAGTTTTTTTATAATATCCTCCAGGGAGGATATCTTCAGGGCATTTACAATAAACTCATACTCTTTTTCGGGATAATCCCTGCATGCATACCTCAGGCCGAAATCAGCCTTCTCAGGCCTGTATTTCAGATTCATCAGCACTGAAAGGCCTCTGACAACCTGGAAATAATTTACAAATGCCTCGGCATAGATACCCCTTCTAATAGCCTTTTTCAGTTCAGTCAGGATAAGAAAGTCAGTTCCTGCTACAGTTTCATAGAGTTTTTTGCCCCTTTTTTTAACCGCTTCCCTGGAAGAGGGTTCAAAAACAGGCAGTTCATCCCTGGAAAACCATATTACCGGGATCCCATGCCTGTCAGTATCTGTAAATTTATCCGGGCTGGATTTTTTTATAAAGCAAATGTCCAGGTAGAAAAGCTCCGGAGTATCTTTTATCCGGTAGAAACACTGGGTAAACCCGTGCCAGGCAGGTTCAGGCACCCGGTGCCTCTTATCTATGCCGTAATTGGCCTCCAGATAACGGTCAAGTTCTGCCAGAAGGGGCTCTTCACGGCCGTCATCGCAGATAACAGCAATATCCATATCGGAATTCTCATCCAGCCACCCGGTGGCTGCCGAGCCCGATTCCCATACAGCAGTAATACTGTCCTGCATGAAAAAAAATGCCTTCAGGTCATCTGCCAGTTTTTTTCTTGATATCATAGCCTTCTCCCTTAAGCAGGTATTTCATTTTTATATACGAAAATGCAATATATATTCTTTAAATAAAAGGCCCTCTATATTTGCATGAAAAGATTTATCTGGATAAAACAGCCTTTTTGTGGTTAAATGGCACATACAAAACTGATGGATTGTATGGATTTATTATGCAGCCAGAAATAAACCGGTTTTTCCTGTGCTATTTTGAAGCAACACGGCATTGCAACCTTTCATGCCCGTACTGCATGACTGAAGCAAAAGGAACACCGCAACCAGGAGAGCTTTCCACCGCTGAAATAAAAGAACTTATAATAGACGAGGTGGCAAAATACTGCTCGCACCCTGCCATGGCTTTTTCCGGAGGTGAATTCCTTCTCCGGCCTGATGCGCTTGACCTGCTTTCCTATACATCCAGAAAGGGCATGTACTCATTTATAAACACAAATGCCACCCTCCTTAACAAAAAAACCCTCAAAAATATTAAAAGTGCCGCTGATAACAGGGTTATCTTTGTCTTTTCCCTTAATTCAATAGAAAAGAAAATACACAAATGGTCCCGCAATGACGGCCTCAGTACCGTTATAAAGGCAGCTAAACTATGCATGAAGCAGAAAATAAACTTTTTCTTCATTGTAACCATAAGCAAAAACAATCTTCATACCCTGAAAAAAACGGTAGATATCCTGAAAAGCCAGGGTGTTCCTGTTTTACGGTCCCCTTTCGTTCCCCGGGGGCTGGGCAGGAGCTTCCCTGAACTTATGCTGGAAAGGGATGATTTTGAAAGTATCATCCACCCGGTTCTGCGAAATTATGCCTACAGCTATGTAAGCTATACACCCTTCTTTGCATCCCCTGAATTCATTGACCGGATGCAGGAGAAGATGAATGTTGCTATTGGACAGCTCGGCTGCCAGGCCGCAAAGGGTTTTGTCGGCATCAATGCTGAGGGCGATGTCGCTCCCTGTGTTCAGATGCTGGACAGCGATGTAAAATGCGGCAATGTTCGAAATAAGCCCCTTCTGGAGATACTCCAGCACAGTGAAATCCTTAACTCGCTCAGGACAAGGGACAATCTGAAAGGCAAGTGCGGAAGATGCAGGTATAAACAAACCTGCGGAGGATGCAGGGCAATGGCTTATTACACGACAGGGGACTACCTGGAGGCCGATCCCGACTGCTTCTTTGAGCCCGAAGATGAAAACACCGCATCAGAGCTGGAGGAGATGCAGAATGGAAATACAGCAATATTCCTTGATTTTATCACATCCCATGAACCATGGAGTCTTCTATTTAAAAAATGAAGATACTTCTGTTAAAACCCCCCTGGTTTCTTAAAAAAGGAGTTTACAGCATTCTCAACCGTATAAAATTTACCCCCCTGAACCTCGGCATTATCGCCTCTTTGTCGCCTGGGCATGATATTACGGTCATTGACGGTGACTGGGATGAAATCCCCTACGGACAATATTTTGACCTTGTAGGCATTACTGTGGCGACTTTCACATCCCAGACAGCCTATGAGATTGCAGACCGGTTCAGAAAGACCGGTTCAAAGATCATATTCGGAGGACCCCATGCAAGTCTTCTTCCCGGTGAATGTCTCGAATATGCAGATTCAGTGGTGGTAGGGGAAGCCGAGAATGTATGGCAGGAGGTCCTGCAGGATGCTATGGATAACAGCCTTAAAAGAATCTACCGGGGTACCGTAGCTGACATGTATAATGTACCCTGCCCCCGCAGGGATCTCCTCAGGGAACAATCCTGGTTTGCATGCGTACAGGCTACCCGCGGATGCCCCAATACATGCGCTTACTGCTACCTTCCCCAGGTACCCTGGTCTGCATATCGCAAGCGTGACATTGACAGTGTATACAATGAGATAAAAAATCTGAGGCAGAGCATAATATTCTTTGTTGACGACAATCTGTTCGCAGATGAGGATTATGCCATAAAGCTGTTTGAACGCCTGGCGCCTCTCAAGAAAAAATGGAGCATACAGGCACCGACCAATATAGCCAGAAACAGCAGGCTTCTTGACATAATGGCAGAATCCGGCTGTTTTTATGTGCAGATGGGCTTCCAGACCGTCAATCCCGGTTCCCTTGAATGGGCGTCCATAAAACAGAATAAGGTGGAAGAATACAGGGAAATCGTAGGGAAACTCCATGCAAGAAATATATCTGTAACCGGCTTTTTCATCTTCGGTTTTGATACTGACAGCCCTGCTCTATTTGAGCATACCCTGAAAGCCATAACAAAAATGCGTGTAGATTATGCCCATATATATATATTAACCCTCTACCCGGGTACCCCTATCTATGACCGTTTCAGCAGAGAGGGAAGGCTTTTGAAGGACAAAGACAGGTCCCATTACGGATGGGCTAATGCCATGTTCATGCCAAAGCAGATGAGCCCGGAAGAACTGGAAAAGGGTGTGTGCAGATTAAATCGCAGGCTTTACCGGCATTTTGCCAGAAGGCTCCCGCGCCTTTTGTTAAGGCACTGTCCTGTACTGCTTAAGAACCCCCGCATGATGCTGAGCCTGGTAAACGGAATGCTGAGTCACTGACCTGTCCTGCCCGCAGTGAGTCTAATCCAGCGGATACCGCTTAGAATCGCAAGTTCAATATTCTCCCGGTTTATCCTTTCCGATTCCGGCTCTTCAGCCCTTACGGCGTTCAGGCCATGGTCCCCGCCTACCACCGATACAGTCACAGGCTCTGTCCTTTTTGATATAAATTCATACATTGCATTAAGCCTGCAGTTGTCCGGATCCCTGTCGCCCACGATTATGTGCAGGAGCCTTGCCTCCCCATTAAACCCGGGGTAGAGCTGTTCAGCAGTTTCTACACCCGGGATGACCGGAGTCAGCATCAGCAGGGAAAACAGGGATTTATCCTCTATAAATACCCTGTAAGCTACAACAGAGCCCAGGGATTTCCCGGCAAGAATGATTCTTTCTTTGTCTGCATACTCCAGAGACTTTGCATGTTCAACCACAGCTTTCATATCTGAAGCTTCCATGGACAGGTCCCCGGACCTTTCTTTTTTCTCTGAAAAGAAATACCAGTCAAAGCTGACTGCTATCATGCCGTTGCGGGCCAGCATCCCTGCAAGGCCTTCAATTATAGGAAGCCCCTGATGATAACCCTGCCCCGGTGCGATAATTACTGCAGGGCTTATGGTCTTTTCAGCCGGCATGTATATCCTTGCCTTCACCGGCCGGTTATCCACGGTTTTAATAACTGTTTCTGAATAATCCACTGCCATTGCAAAGGCACAAAAATACACTATAAAGGCTAAGAATGACACGGTTTTGAAACCTATCATGGAATTTACCTCCTTTGAGCCGTCATACCTCTGTATTATACAGTTATATTTTGGATTGACAAATATTACCCGCTGGTAGAATATAATCTTAAGTTTTCTATACCGGAGGTTTATGAATTGAAACGTAATATAAAAATCCTGTGGGTTTTGATACTGGTTTCCCTGTTTATGTATTGCTCAGCTCCCCGCACGCTGAATCTTCCGCCTTCAGCAGAAAAAAACCCAGCATTTACAAGGATTCACGGTTCAGAGCTGAAGGATGATTATGCCTGGCTCAGAAAAAAGGGTGACCCTGCCGTAATTGCTTATCTTGAGTATGAGAACAAATATGCCCTGGAAAGCATGAAACACACCCAGAAGCTTCAGGAAAAGCTCTACCGGGAAATGGTTTCCAGGATAATCGAGGATGACATGACCGTCCCGGTCAAAAAGGGTGATTTCCTTTATTACTACAGGACAGAAAAGGACAGGGACTATTCCATCTTCTGCAGGAAACACAAAAGCATGGAGTCCGGGGAGATAATCATTCTTGACCTGAATGAATTTGCCGATGATTATGAGTACCTTGAGCTTGGCACCACCCTATTGAGCCCTGACCAGAGTCTTCTTGCCTATACTTTGGACACTGACGGATCTGAAGTTTTCACCCTTTTTATAAAGGACCTGGAAAACAGCAGAATGCTTGAAGACAGGATTGAAAATGTTGAGGATATAGCCTGGGGAAACGATAATGCACTTATCTTCTACACTACATGCAATGAAAGCCGCAGGAGCGACAGGGTTTACAGGCATATCCTGGGAACCCCCACCGAAGAGGACACCCTGGTTTTCTATGAAGAGGATGATGCTTTCTATGCCTCCATAACCAGGACCAGAAGCGATAAATATTTTATTCTCTCAACCTCCAGCAATACTGCCAGTGAGTCTTATTACCTTGATACTGACAATCCCTCAGGTGATTTTGTCCTTATTTCTGAAAGGAAAAACCAGGTAAACTACAGCGTGGACCATATAAATGACAGCTTCTATATTCTCACCAATGAAAATGCAAAGTACTACAGGCTGATGCAGGCCAGCCTCGACAGCATTTCTCAGAAAGACAACTGGAAGGATCTTATCCCCCACAGGGATAAAATAGTCCTGGAAGAGTTTGTTTTATTTTCCGGGCATATGGTTGTAATTGAGCTTGAAAACGGCCAGAGAAGATTTTGCGTAATAGACCTGAACTCCCTGGACCAGTACTATATAAGCTTTCCGGAGGAGGCATACACAGCTTATGCGGGGGATAACTGGGAAAAGGACTCAAAAATCTTCAGGTACGTGTATTCATCTTTCATAATGCCTGATACAGTCTATGACCATGACCTGGAGACCCGGCAGAGCATTCTGCTCAAGCAGGAGGATGTCCCGGGCTATGATAAATCCCGCTACATTACCGAAAGGATATGGGCACAAAGCCTTGAAGACCCTGATATAAAGATCCCTGTCTCACTGGTATATAACAGGCAACTGGTCAAAAAAGACAAAAGCAGTCCTCTCATGCTCTATGCCTATGGATCCTACGGCTCTATAAGCGATGTCGAGTTCTCAGCCAATTATCTCTCCCTTCTGGACAGGGGAGTCATATATGCCATCGCCCATGTCCGGGGAGGAGGAGAGCTCGGAATAGAATGGTATGAAGACGGCAGGCTCAAAAACAGGAAAAATACCTTCAAGGACATGATAGCCTGTACCCTCCACCTGATTGAAAATAAATATACCTCCAGGGGAAGAATCATCATTCATGGCATAAGCGCCGGAGGCCAGGTGGTGGGTGCTGTAGCAAACATGAGGCCAGATCTCTTCGGTGCGGTGCTTGCAGAGGTCCCCTTCGTGGATGTGCTCAATACCATGCTGGATGCAGACCTCCCCCTTACCGTTGCTGAGTATGATGAATGGGGCAATCCCGGAGACAGGGAGTATTTTGATTATATTCTCTCCTACTGCCCCTATCAGAATATCGTATGTCAGGATTACCCCCCCATGCTCATAACCGCAGGCTACAATGACCCCAGGGTAGGCTACTGGGAGCCGGCTAAATTTACAGCCAGGCTCAGGGAACTAAAAACCGACGGTAACGAAATACTGCTGAAGACCAATATGGGCTCGGGCCATTTCGGTTCCACCGGCAGGTACGGATGGTGCAGGGACCTTGCCTTCCATTTTGCATATATACTTGATATCTTCGGCATAAAGGAATAATCAGGACGGTACATTTCCCGGGCAAAGGCAAAAAATGATCCGGGGCAAGGGCATTTGACAAATTTCTGTTTCTATGGTATCCTTGGCTTATATGCTATTTTATTATCTGCTAAATCAGAGAACATCGCTTTATTGACATTTATTCCGGTCAATTGGCCATAATAAAGCTCACTGGCAGTGATATTAGACAAATACTAATAAAGGAGCGTCCGCATGAAAAATAATAATACCGGGACCATCAGCGTAAAATTCAAAAATGCCCGTCAGAGGCGTAATGTAAGCATTGAAGCCCTGGAATCAAAGATCATTGAATTCCTGGAGCATTATAACAGTTATCCCCTGGTAACTGAAAAGTTCAAAAAGGAAATAAAGGGTTCATCGGGCAGATCCCGCCTGACAAGCCTCCTGGAAAAAACAGGCTTTGCAAATAACCCTCAGGGTTTTTACAGAGAGATGGTCAGCAGGCTTGAACAAGCTGTCAATGGAGAAGGAACCCCTGTCAGGGTAGGCAATATAACCATTCCGTATCACTTTTTACTTTCAGTTCTCGAAGTCCTGATACCAGGCAGGGGGTTCAAGACAATAAGAACCGTAGAACAGCTCCAGGAGCTTACAAATATAAAAGTGCCCGATAATGAGCGTGCCCAGATGGAAAAGATAATGGATATCTACCCTGTAAGGCTCTCCTTTCATACCATCAGGCAGATGAGACTTTCGGCCGGCATCAGCAGGCAGTATGCCCCTTTTGCCGGCGAGCTTGACAAAGAAGGAGAGGTCCATACCTGGGTAGGACAGTTTTTCAGGGGCATTGTTGAGCAGATGTACCGCAACAGGGTCATATTCATCATGAACATGGCCTGTCCTGTCTACTGCCGTTTCTGTTTCCGCAAACACAAGGAATGCCGCAACCAGAACCCGCCAACCCAGTCCCATGTCCGCCAGGCAGTTGCCTATATAAAAGAAGCCCCGGATATTAAAGAAATAGTCCTTACGGGGGGAGACCCCTTCATGAATAAAGCCACCCTGCGCTTTGCCATCCAGGAACTGGCAAAGATACCCCATGTAAAGACCCTTCGCCTTGCAACCAGGGCAATAAGCTATTATCCTGACCTGTTTCTCAGGGATGATGATTCCTGGCTTAGGTATCTGATCCGATTGAACCTTGAAATGGTCAACAGGGGAAAAAGGATTGAGGTCGCCACCCATTTCGTGCATCCTGATGAGATATCCAAGGAATCCCTTGATATAATATCCCAGCTCGTAAAAAACGGAATTCCCGTATATGTACAGACCCCATTCATCGCCGGATGCAACAACGACTGGCATGTAATGCGGGATCTCTTCAGCAGACTGCGGTCCGCCGGGGCTGAGATGCACTATATTTTCCTGCCTACCAGCCCCATACAGGGAAACAAGGCCTACTGGGCTCCCCTGTCTGAAGGAATTGATGTCTACCGAAACCTGCGCATGTATCTGTCTGACAGGGCAATGCCCCATCTGACTACTGCCACATGCATAGGCAAACTGGACTGGAATACCAGCGGATGGGCAGTGGAGAGGCATGAGAAGGACCCAAGGTATGTATGGCTGAGAACCCCCTATGACCCTGACTACTACATGCCCTTTGCCCCTATAATGCAGGTCAGCCGCCGCACAAGGATCAATGACGAGGGCACATACGATGCAAGCTTCATGTCTGAAATAGGTGATGAGAATCTCCTTGTGGGACAGAGGGTCCTCAGCTCATCTCCGGAGGCCTTCGAAAGCAGACTTGCCCGCACCGCTGAAAACATTGAATACTAGCTTGAATCCCTGAAGGAAAAGCAGGCCATGGATAATCTTCCTGCGGCCAGCCTGGACCCCAGGGGAGGCACAGCACTAACCCGTACCCATTTCTCACGGGCTGAGATAAACCTCGATCTTTCCGATAAAGATATCGAAAATTCGGCCAGGTACATAGAAAAGAGAAAAGAGCTAAGCGATATAGTCCTGTACGGGATAAATGACCCCGTAAATGACCTGTCAAGGACGCTTGACATAATAGACAGGCTTGGGAAAATTACACACATAACAGCCATACGCCTGCGCTCCCTCAGGCTTGTAAAAGCCCCCTCTGCCTTTACCAGGCCCCTGATGAACAGCCTGGCAGACAGGAACTGCCTTGGAGTCACAAAACCGCGAAGGATCGAGATTGAGATAGAGCTTCTGCACTCCTCCCAGTTAATACCCGAACATCTGAGGATTATCCGGGAACTGCGCATGAGGGGGATAACCGTTTACAATAATACGCCCCTGCTCGGCTTTATAAATGACAATGAGAGAGAGATGCTGTCTATAAGCTATGCCTGCAGGGATACAGGCATAGAATTCAATAATGTCATACTGACCGGAGCGCCGGTTCAAAGAGACTGGAACGAAGAAAACCCCATAGACCTGAACGGCATAATCGATATTGCCACCCATGTCAGGAGATACGGCAGCGGTCGGGAAGTGCCCAGGTATATACTGAGAACGGAGCTTGGCGAAACCGATTTCTCCATTGCCCCCAATATATTCAGCCTTGATTCCAGTAACCGGGTTATGGCTTCTTTATCCCCCTGTACCCTGGAATATTACCGGTGTATCAATCCTGGTTTCCAGTGGCCTGAAGATATATCCTTTGATGATGGGAGGCATCCAGTTGTTTATTTAAGGGGCATTCTGCCGGGTTCAATCCCTGTATTCAGAAAACCGGGAGAATAGTCTTTAAATCTATATAAGGACAGAAAACAGCCTGTGCTCAAAAATGAAGAATTGCAGTGAAGGATCAGTTGCCCACGAACATTTGCAGGAATGAATTAAAACGGTTTTATTGACAAATCAGCCCGCCCGGGTATAAGATTCTAACAGCCTGTTGCTGACTGGAGTCGGTGCGTATTGATGAAAAGCCTGGTCCCCGGTTTTATAGTCCAGAAATTTATGGATAAAGCATATCATGGTAAACTGTCCGCTACCGCCATGATTATTGATATTTCAGGCTTTACTCCCCTTACGGAAAACCTTGCAAAGCATGGCAATGAGGGCATTGAAGTTTTATCCCGCCTTATTAACAGGGTCTTTACTCCCTGTATAAATACGGTTTACAGAAATAACGGTTTTATAGCAACATTCATAGGGGATGCAGTACTGGCGATTTTTGATTCAAACAGCAGGGATGCCCTGTTCAGTGCTGATAAAATAATGCAGGCCTTTCTAAAAAACAGGACTCACAGGACTAAATTCGGGGATTTTGAAATATGCTGTAAGATTGGCCTCTCTTTCGGTGATATTGAATGGGGGATTATCGGCAAAGGAGATGATAAATCCTATTATTTCAGGGGAAAAGCCGTAGAAGCCTGCCATATCTCAGAAAAACACTGCAGAAGTATGGATATTGTAGTTGATGACTCCTTGTACAATGATTTTTCAGTATACTCCGATCTCGCTAATTGTGCTGATGGATTCCACAGAATCCTTTCAGTCAGGCCACCAGGAAAAATATGCTGTAAAAACAATACCGAAAAAAATAAAAAAAGCAGTTACACCTTATTTATCCCCGGCATACTGCGGGAAAATATCCCTGTCAATGAGCTCAGGGAGGTTGTCAGCATATTCATATCCTTCAGGGATACAGGAATGGGTCATGCTGATATGGATGCATTGTTCTCTGCAGTTTCAGGCATATGTGAAAAATGGGGGGGTTTTTACAGGAGGATCAACTTTGATGATAAGGGCTGTAATATACTGATAAATTTTGGCATACCGGTTTCCTTTGAGAAGAACATTCTCAGGGCAATAAACTGCATCCATGAGCTGAGGGCGATCTACGGTAACGGGCTGAAGGCAGGGATTACCGCCGGAATCCTCTTTGCAGGTTTTATCGGCAGTCGGCTGAGGGCAGCCTATGATGTCCTGGGGGACGCTGTCAACCTGTCTGCAAGGATTGCTGTCAGTTCTGACTGGGGGGCAGTCCAGGCTTCTCAGGATATCAAAAATAAGGCTGAAAGTTTTTTCAAATTCAGCTATATGAATAAATATAAGTATAAAGGCAAATCTGAAGCAATTAAGACATACTCTCTGGGGGACAGGATATCGCCGGGAACCGGGAAATCACACAAAGGCAGGCTGTATGGCCGGGACCTTGAGATAGCGTTTATAAAGAAAGCTGTGAATAAGACAATAAAAGGCAAATTCGGGGGGATAATATATATCTACGGAGATGCAGGCATAGGGAAATCCCGCCTGATTGATGAAGTCTCTGAATACTGCAGGGACTCAGCACTGGTATGCAATCTCCCGTGTGATAATATGGTCAGGAAATCATGGAATCCTTTTCTGCAGTACCTGAATACATACTTTGAGCAGAATCAGAACCTGGCACAACACCAGAATCAGGCTGTTTTTACCAGAATACACAAAAACCTGGCAGATGAAGCAGGCCTAAGGCCCGGCTCCAGGGAAACCGTAGATGAACTTATCAGGACTGAGTCATTTTTAAGAGCACTCCTTTCCCTTGATATTACAGGAATGCTATATGAAAAGCTTGATGCCAGAGGCAAATTTGAAAACACCCTGTATGCTGTAAAAGAATTCTTCAAGGCCCTGAGCCTGATTTCCCCGGTTATAATCCATCTTGAAGACCTTCACTGGATTGATGATCACTCAAAAACAGCAATAGAACACCTGATACATAATATTGAAAACTTTCCAATTATCATTCTTGCCAGCAGTCGTTTCAATGATGACGGTTCAAAACCGGTCTTTAATGCAGACAGCAGGACTGAATGCAGTGAAATTGTCCTGAAAGGCCTCCAGGATCAGTCTGTAAAATCAATAATTAAAGAGATAACTGGCTGCTGTCCGGACAAGGACATGCTCAATTTCATCCGGGAGAGGACTTTTAACAATCCTTTCTATATCGAGCAGTTTATTTTGTTTTTAGATAGTTACGGTTTTATTGCCAGAAACGGATCCAGCTGTTCAGTGAGCATAAAAACAGGGGAAATCCCCTCGGAGATAAAACAGATTATTATTGCAAGGATAGACAGGCTTACCAGGGAGGTAAAAGAACTGACCAGGATTGCATCGGTCATTGGAAGAGAATTTGACAGCAGTGTCCTTTTCAGGTCGCTTGAAAGCCTTCTAAAAATAAAAAAGAAACTAAAAACTTCACAGATAAATACCTTTGACATGGCCGTACTTGCTAAAATCATGAAAAAAGACAGATATTCCTATCTTGTCCAGGGACAGGCTGAAAAAATATGGACCACCCCGGATGACTTAAATTATGTCTTTCTTCACAGCATTCTCCGCGAATCTGCCTATGATATGCAATTAAGGGAGAGACTGCGCATAATCCATCAAATTGTCGCAGAAACCACTGAAAAAATCATAGCAGGCACCAATGACAATAAATCCTGTTACCTTGACCTGGCCTACCACTTTGAAAAGGCAAATAATCATGAAAAAACCAGGGAATACCTTGAAAAAGCAGGAAAATACCTCCAGGAAACATATAATAATGACAGGGCCATTGAGGTTTTTACCAGACTTCTGAAATACACACGGGATCATAGAACATTAATTGATATATATAATCATCTGGGAGATATTTATGAACTTACAGGGAAAATGGATCTGGCAGAAAAATCCTACAGGGAATCTCTTGCGCTCAGCAGACAAAACAGAGATCCTTCAGGCAAAGCAGTTTCAATGACAAATCTTGCCAATATTCTTATAAGCCGGGGTGAATTTTATAAAGCAAAAAGACTGAATCAAAAGGCCCTGAATATTGCATTAAAAACAGATGATAAGGTATTACTGATTGATCTTTACAGCCAGATTGCAGGCTTATATTATCTGGAGTGCAGGTATGCAGAAGCTCTGGAGTACTGTACAAAATCCCTGGAGATTGCGCAAATTCTGAAAAATAAGTTTCTGATATGCAGGACCCTGGGCAATATGGGTAATATATACATGTATATCGGTGATACAGCAAAAGCAAAGATATATTTCAGGAAGAGCCTGCGGATGGCAAAGGAAATGGGAAACCTGGAGAGAATCAACAGGGCAGTATACAATATGGGACTTATATATAAACATTCCCATGAGTATGAAAAGGCAAAAATATATTTCCATGAAGGCCTTGAAATCACCATAAAAACTGGGAATAAACGCGAACTGGCTTCATTTTTCGGCGCTCTGGGAAACATCTTCAGAAGTGAGGAAGACTACTCAAAGGCTACCAGGTTTCTTGAAAAACAGCTTGAAATCTATAAAGAAATTGGAGACAGGAGCAATATAAGCACCGCATACGAGTCTCTTGGGGTTACCTTTTATTATCAGGCCCGGTATGAAAAAGCAATGGCAAGTTTCCAGAAGATGCTGGAATGTGCAGAGGAAATAAACTCCAAAAAGGATATTGCCACCGCATATAACCATATCGGGGCTCTGCATGCAATAAATTGTGATTTTGATAATGCATTAAATTATTACAAAATATCCGAAACTGTGTCAGAAGAGTCCGGCAACAGACTGCTTTTGAGCAATGCAATGGCTAATAAGGCGGATCTTTACAATGACATGGGAAAACTTGAAGATGCAATTGATTATTATGATAAAGCTATAGATATACTGATGACAACAGATCATTTATATGAAAAATATTTCTACTGCTTCCATAAAGCCCGGATACTCTATGATAATGCATGTTACACTAAAGCAGAAGCTTTAAATACAGAGGTCCTCACAGCGTCAAAAAAACTGAATTTCCCTGATATTGCCTTTTTATCAAAGATTCTTGAGCAAAAGATAATATTTATGCTTTCCCACAGTGATTCTTCAAAGAATAAATGCATTGGACTGCTCGAAAACCTGCTTAAACCCCAGTTAAAGGACGACACCATAGCAACGGTAGCTTATGAGCTGTTCCTGCTCACAAAAGATGATAAATACAGGCAGATGGCGATGGGTATCTTTGAAAAACTGTACAGGATTTATCCAAGATACAACTATAAAAAGGCTATGGACCGCTTAAAATACTGATCCTAATATAGCTTTCTTCTCCATACGCATTTCCCCTCAATAAATGTCGACTCTACCCTCCCCTTCAGTGTAAAAGGCTCACCCCCCAGCACTGCAAAGTCAGCATCCTTTCCAACTTCCAGAGATCCTGTTCTTTCCTCTATTCCCAGGGCTTCAGCAGGGCTCAGGGTTATGGCCCTCAGGGTATCCTGCAGGGATAATCCGTATTTGTGCACAATACTTGCATAGGCCAGAAAATACCTGCAGTTGAGAAAAGGGTGATCGGTTATCAGGCATGTCTTAACTCCGTGCCTGCTTAAGATCACGGCATTCTCATCAGAAAACCCGGCAGTTTCCAGCTTGGAGGATGAAGAAAGGCCAGGGCCTACCATTGCTACAGTATTTTTCTTTCCCAGGTAGTCTGCAATAAGATAGCCGTCGGTGCAGTGCTCTATACTGCAGTCAATGGCGAACTCCCCGCAAATCCTCAGAGCTGTGGCAATGTCATCATGTCTGTGGGCATGAACCCTGAAGGGGATTTTTCTGTCAAGAACCATCAGGCCGGATTCCATCCTGATATCAGTCTCAAAAAATTCGCCCTTCTCCATAGCCCTGTTCTTTTTAACTTTATATTCACCTGCCCTGAGAAAAAATTCCCTTATGGCAGCAGCGATCCCCATGCGGGATGCCGGGGCTTTTTTCTGCATCTGCCCGTGAGCCCATTTCGGGTTTTCACCCATGGCCCCCTTTAGCCCTGTCGGGTTCTTAATAACCATATCATCAATTATACTGCCCGCAGTCTTGCATGCAAAGCAAAGGCCTCCAACAGGATTTACCGACCCGGGCAGTATCTGCACTGTGGTAATCCCCCCTTCCCTGGCTCCCTCAAAACTGTTATGCAGGGGATTTACACCGTTAAGAGCGCTTACCCCTGCAGTGACGGGATCTATCCATTCATTGCTGTCCTGGGAAGGTTCACCTTCCCCGTCGCCCCATATGCCCACATGGGTATGGGCATCGATCAGCCCCGGTATGATGACCCTGCCTTCCAGATCCAGGATTTCTGCATTATCCGGAACCGCAGTATCCTGCCCGACATCCAGTATCTTCCCGTCATCACCAGCCAGAAGCATTCCCTTTTCAATAATATCCCCCCTGCCGGTGTAGATCTTTGCTCCCCTTACTGCTAATAACATGGCCTGTTCCCCCTTTCATATACTGTATCCCCGTTTATAATTGTCATATCTGCAAAGGAAGTAAACTCCAGGGGATTTCCCGACCATATAACCAGATCTGCATCCTTTCCGGCCTCAAGGGATCCCACCCTGTCATTGATTCCTATATGCTCAGCCGAACCAAGGGTAATTGCCCTGAGAGCACTTTCTTCACTCATCCCCCACTGCACCGCCATACCTGCAGTAAGCGCAAGGTTCCTGGCATCCACGACCGGGTGATCGGTTATAAAGCAGAAGGGTATTTTCTTCCTGTCAAATTGGACCGGGGTTTTGAAGCTCCTGTCCCGGTTTTCCACCTTGGATCCGTAATACAGGGTAGGACCGACAGCGCAGTGGACCTGGTGCTTTTTTAAGAAATCCGCTATAAGATGCCCGTCTGTTACATGCTCGAGGGCAAACCGGACATCAAATTCCCTGCATATGCGCACAGCTGTCACAATGTCATCATGCCTGTGACAGTGGATAAAAAGGGGTATTTCCTTTTTTATGACAGGCAGGAGAGCTTCCCATTTCATATCAAGAGCCGGCTCCTTACTGCTCTGTTTCTTCTCCAGGTACTGCTTCGCCTTTAACAGGCTTTCCCTAAGGACAGCGGCATTCCCCATCCTGGTTGCCGGGGACTGGTTGTTTTTCCCGTAGCACTTTTTGGGATTTTCTCCCAGTGCCGCCTTAATCCCAATGGGGTCTTTTACAATCGCCTCATCCACTATGATCCCTGTGCATTTCAATGCCAGGCCCGCTCCGCCCAGGATGTTTGAACTTCCCGGCAGTACTCCGATGCATGTAATACCGGCTTTTCTAAGTTTATCAAAGGCCCTGTCTTTCATATTTATGCCGTCCTTGACCCTGCAGAAGGGGTTAACAGGATTGGTGCCCTCATTGGTGTCATTTCCCGCCCAGTCTATCCCGTGCTCCGATATGCCGGCATGGGTATGGGCATCGATCAGGCCCGGGGTGACGGGCCTGCCTATGGCATCTATCTTCCTGCAGTTATCAGGTATGGCTATATCTCTTCCCAGGCTGACTATCCTCTTATCCTTTAGCAGAACAGCCCCGTTTTCAATAATTCCGTCAGCCACGGTAATCAGACGGGCATTGACTATTGCTAACATCCTCCTCCTCCTGAACCAAAATGCTCAACAGGTCTTATACTATACCATACCCAAAAAAACTACAGGAAAATCAAACCCCGAAGCAAAAGCGAAGCAAAAGGGACGGTTCTTTTTGCTTCACTTACTTAAATCCCCGATT
>CAYSKJ010000023.1:0-27896 GCA_964431655.1 uncultured bacterium
TGAGCTATGGAAATTTCGGTTTTCTTGGAACTGAGGCAGTATTGTTCCTCAGTCATAAAGACCATGAGAAAGCCGGCAAAACCATGGCAATTGTAAAAGCCATTGCATCCAGGAACCAGCCTTTCAACAGCTTTAATGAAACATACCTGGATTATGAATTCACTGTATACCCTCTGGGTGTACTTTCCCCTTCCCTTCTTCTCACTGATGATTTTATAGTTCTGGGCTCAACCAGGCTCGCTGTTAAGGAGATTATCGATACTATTCATGACCCTGATCAGAATGTATATAATGATCCCGTATTTTCAAAGCATATAAAAGAGCTTGGCCTCACAAAGAAGGCAAATATCATATACATCTCCAAAAACAGGGAAATTATGAACAGCTTTCTCTCCACCCTCAAAACACTGGAACACTTTGTAGCAAAGTCTGACAACGCCATTATGCAGGATAAAAAATCGGCATTTCAGCTTTCTCATGATATTATCAATTATATGAATGTCTTTAAGTCTTCATCGGTGAAAGGCATCCTTGTTGAAGACGGCTATCTTATTGATGCCGTTCAGAAAAAGGAGCAGTAGAAGACTATTTTGATGTATTTTCTGTTTCTTCCTTAAGTTCTGAAATACTTTGCATAACCCTCTGCACGATAAGTCTGGCTGTCTCCCTGCTGTCATCCTTCTCATACAAATCATCCAGACCTACAGGGGATCCTATGTTTATGACAGTTTTTCTGAAAAGCCTGGGAATCAGGCTGCCCCGCGGAAGAATTCTTTCTGTTCCCCTTACATAAAGGGGTATAACCGTTGTTTTTCCCAGATATATGACCTTGCCTACTGCTTTTTTCCCCTGACCTAATTCGCCGGGCTTTTGGCGGGTCCCCTCGGGATGGATCAGGACAAGGTGCTTTTTTGCATTTCCTGCAATCTGCTCCAAAAGCCCCTGGTCTGCATAGCCCCTGCTTACGGGAAAGGCATTAAATATACCCAGTAACCTCGCAACAATTTTGTTTTTGAATAATTCCTCTTTTGCTGGAAAATATACCGGTTTGGGGAAAAATATATGCCCTATGGCAAAGGAGTCAAAAGCAGAAATGTGATTGGCGCAGATGAGAGCCGAAGAATGCCGTTTGTAATCTCTATAGCCCATTATGGTCAGCCGGTTGAATAATCTGAAAAAGATATAGCAGAGGATTGCAGCAGGGGAATAGAAAAAGAAATGGGTAAATCCTTTCAGTACGGATTTCATTTTTATTGCTCCGGATTCAATGATACAGAACCGGCTATCTCTTAAGCTGGGTTTTTATTATATTTAGTATTGCCTGTTCCATCTCGGTGCCGATAGTATTCTTGACTGCAAAAAGCTGTGAGTAAAGCAGTTCATTCAGGCTGTCGGTCAGCACCTGCCTTCGCTGGCCCCTGGGTATATCTGCAAGGTTCTGCAGTATCTGGTTAATATCCAGGGTACCATCCTCCTCGATTGCATTCACATCCCTGAATATGGCATCCTGGTCGAGGCCTTTGAAAAAAGTGCTTAAGACTACGCTTGCCCCTTCTCCTATTGCAAATTTGACTGATTCATAAATGGTTGAAAAAATATTATTATACTGGTTTATTATATCAGTATATTCCATCAGATCGTCATCCTTAATCTCTTTATCCTTTTCATCAGGTTCCATCGCTTCAAGAAGGGGCTCTTCCCTCTCTGCAGGAGGTTCCGCTTTCTTCATCCTTTCTGTTTCTGACCTGAGATATTCCTTTTTCCTGATACTGTTGGTGGAGAGAAGGCCATAGAGTATATGGACAACCTCAAACTTGTCAATTCCTGATTCTTCAACTATATTCTCAATAGTCTTCTCACCGTCGATTATATCAAGAACCACAAGTTCGTCCGGTTCCAGGTTAATGTCCTTGTTGCCGGACTTTTCAAAAACGATATCCATGGAATCAATTTCCTGCCTGATCCTGGACCACTCATCAATTCTCCTGGCCCCTTCCATTACAAGGTTTGTCAGGGATATGGGTATGAAAATATCTGTATTTGCAGGAGGCTCTTCATCAATAAAGCTGAAAGAGCCCTTCTTTTCCATAAAAAGATCATAAATGCTCTCTTCCAGCTGATACCTTATGACCTGCATAAGAATATCGGTAGAAATTTCCCTGCTTTCAAGAATTATGGTATTAATGTCCTTATTTTCTTCTTCTGCATGTTTGAGTATTTTATCCACCAGCATCTTGGATATTTTTTTCCTCTTCTTGAACATCTCCAGAAGATGTTCCTCCGGCTTGGTTGAAAGCGCTATGTATATCTCTCCATTAACCATGAAAAAGACTTTCTTGCACTTTTCAAGTTCAAGAAATAGGACGCCGGTTTTTTTTGCGGCATTGAGGAACATTAGAATATCTGAGATACCCACGGTAGCAACATCACCCTTAAACTGTATCTTCGATTTCTCTTCAGCAGATATATGAACGGCGGAAACCATCATTTCGAGGAATTTTCCTATCTTCTCCCTGAGTTCAATGTCTTTTTCACTGAACTCATCAGTTTCTTTCCTCTTTTCCTCTATCTTGCTAAGAATGAAATACCCGTCAGCAATAGAAAGCTTGTACTTCTCGCCAGGGTTGATAAGCCTGTCATGAATGACATCTTCCGGTATCAGAACCCTGCCTTCGTCATCTATTTCAACAATATAATGTTTTGATTCCACCTTTTTCATTCGTCTTCCGTCACAACCTTTATATTTAGTGTAATGTCAAAGGTAATATCCTTTATCCTGGTACCCTTTGGTATAGTGATTGGAGCTGTGATTACCTTCTTTATAACATCCTTTTTAATGTTCTCACCATCAATTGTAATTTCATTTACCGGTTGGACTTTTTCTTCCTTCTCAACGATAATCCTTGGATTACTTGCACTGATTGATGCCGCTTTCCTGAGTGAATTTATCTCTTCTTCCACATCAAGCTCTTCCTCTATCATGGATTGATTCTTGCTGTAAGGCTCATCCCCCACGCTTTCATTCCCGTGATAGTCCTTCAGGCCTGTTTTCGGCAGGGAATCGGATATTCCCTCGCGGGCTTCGGGTTCTTCCTCTTCCCTTTCAGGACTCTGTGATTCTATTTCGGCCTTGTCTTTGGCGATGTTTTCTGTAATGGGCTTGTCTATCCGGACAAAGCTACCGGATTTCTGTTCTACCGTCAGGGTATGGCCTGAAGGAGATTTCCTGGATCTGTATTTTTTGGATAAAACATCGAGGGTCAGCTTGGATATCATCTTAAGGGTCTCCAGAACACCATCACCGGATGTGGCGCAGGCTGCGAGGAAAGGCCGGTTAAGGCTGTTAAGCCTTTTATTAAGTTCCTCTATGGATACAATATCATTAAGATCCCTTTTGTTATACTGCATTACAAGGGGTATGCTCTCAATGTCAATACCTTCCTCCTGAAGGTTCTCCTTGAGGTTGTCGAAGCTTTCAATATTTGCCGGCATCATTCTTCTCTGAGAATCTGCAACAAATACTACAGAATCAGCTCCTTTGAGAACAAGTTTCCTGGTGCTGTTGTAAAATACCTGCCCCGGCACTGTATACAGCTGGAAACGTGTTCTGAGCCCTCCTATCTGTCCCAGGTCCAGGGGAAGAAAGTCAAAAAAGAGTGTCCTGTCTGACTTGGTGGCCAGGGATATCATCTTTCCCTTGGTTTTTGATGGAACCTTTTTATAGATGTATTGAAGATTGGTCGTCTTTCCGCATAGACCAGGCCCATAGTAAACTATCTTTGCAGTAATCTCTTTTGCGCCATAATTGAAAAGAACCATCAAAAAATCCTTTCAAAAAACTAATACTGTGATACTAATAACATTTTCTTTAATTTTAGTCAAATGATATTTATTTTTTTTTAGCTCTTTCTTTAAAGAAAAGCTCTATATAAACACCTTCAAGCTTATATTCATTCCTTATCCTGCTGGTCAGATACCTCTGGAGATTTGATTTTACCTGCTCCGGGTGATTGACCCAAAATATAAACCTGTGCGGCTTTATGCCTATATTAGCGGCATAATATACCTTTATATTACCCTTTGGAACAGCGCTTTGGGCAATTTTTCCTGAAAAAAGCAAGTTAATGAATGTATTGAGCTTTGCTGTGGGTATCCTGTTCCTGCTTGTTTCATTCAGGGTATCGATGGCTTTAAAGATATGAGTTATTCTGTTTCTGTCCTTGGCTGAAAAGCTGATTAAGGGGAATCTCCCCCAGTTGTGGACCCTTTCATATATATCATCCTGATAATTTTTAAAGGTCATTGTGTCCTTTTCAACCAGGTCCCATTTATTGAGACCCATCATGAGGCATCTGCCTTTCTTCTCAATAATATTGATAATTTTGTGGTCCTGATTGGTAAAACCTTCCGTGCTGTCGATCATTAGCATAACGATATCGCTGTTCTCTATGCTTTTAACCGTTGAGCTGTTAAAAAGCCCCTCTATCCCTTCCTTTGAACGGTTTTTTTTTCGCAGGCCTGATGTGTCTATAAATATATAAGGTTTTTTATAATAATAAACCATTGTATCAATGGAATCCCTGGTAGTGCCGGGAATATCGCTGACTATAAGCCTTTCTTTGTTCAAAAGGGCGTTGATATAGGTGCTTTTTCCGACATTGGGCTTCCCTACTATGCATATTCGAGGTATGTCCTTTATAGGTATGCTGCCATGTATATCCCTGGGTATATAACGGGAAATTTCTTTTTCAAGGTTTTTTATATTGGTATTATGGATTGCCGATAAGCTTATGAAATTATTAATTCCCTGGCTGTAAAAATCGAAAAGGAGGTCCTCCTTATGTTTATTATCAACCTTGTTTATGGCTATAATATGGTTTTTCCCGCTTTTCCTGACTGTTTCAAGAATTTCCAGGTCAATGGGAAGGAGTTCGTTTACATCCATCAAAAGGAGTATAAGATTTGATTCTTCAAGAGCATAGAGCGCTTGTTTGGTTACAAGGGTCTGCATTGTGTCATCCCTGGAAAAAATTATTCCTCCGGTATCCACAAGCTCCGCCTGAAAACCTTCTACCTCTATGAGCCTTGCCTTTCTATCCCTGGTAATACCATAACTTTCATGGACAACTGCGGATCTGCTTCGTGTAAGCCTGTTGAAAAGCGTGGACTTCCCTACATTCGGCCTTCCAATGATGGATATTTTAAACAACTGCTACCTCACAAGCCTTATTTTAAGCCGGGAGATCAAGGATTCTGCATCACTTTTTATAAATCTTGCATTCTCACAGCCTTCTTCTATATCATAACCTGAAATATTATCAATGGTAAAATAATCATCATTAAGTACTATGTCAGGTATTAGAAACATGGTATCTTTTTTGTGCTCCGCATATTCCTGAAGGTCCTCCCATGCCAGGAGACCTGCAACATCGACACTCTCACCGAAAAACCAGTTTTTAACGCCGATAATCTCAATATCATCCTCAAACCTTAGGTTCCATTTTCTAATCAGCCTGCAGAGAACAGGGTAAAATCCCAGCCCGGTTAAAAGACATATTTTACGGCATTTGACCCCTGCCTTTGCTTTGCTTTCAATCGAATACAGTCTTTTATTAAAATCGTCTATAAAAATCCTGATAAGACCAACTCCATTTGAAAGCTGGCTGAAATCCTCGTAATTCTCCATGCCGGGGAATTGCTTTCCAGCTTTAAGGTAAAACTCGTCAGCTAAAAATACAAACCTGGTTCCCAGGTTTTTTTTTAACAAATTCTGCCAGCGCTTTACCTGCCTGTATACGCCTGCTGCTTCTGATGATCCGTAGCCTTCCAGGGGGCAGAGTCCCTCCCTGTACCTTGTAAGACCGACCGGCACAACGGAAAGGGACCGAAGATAAGGATAAAGGCTGCTTAATTTGCCTATGCTCTCATCAAGGCACTCCCTGTCGTTCAGTCCGGGGACCAGAACTACCTGGCCATGGAAAATTATTTTTTTTCTTTTAAGCATCTTCATTTTGTCTAAAATAGGTACTTTCTCTTTTCTGCCAAGTAATTGCTCCCTTATTTCCTGATTAACAGCATGTATTGATATGTATACAGGATAGGTTTTATACAGCCTCAGATATTCTGCTGTTTCTTCGTCCATTTCCGAAGCTGTTATATAGGAACCGAAAAGGAAAGACTGCCTTATATCCTCATCCTTTATATACAAGGATTTACGCATGTTGGAAGGCATCTGGTCTACAAAGCAAAAAATACAATTGTTCCTGCAGGTGCTTACCGGGATACGAAAATGCAGACCGCATGTCTCATATTTATCCTTTTTTATTATCTTCTCTATGCTTGATCCATCACGTATAACATCGAGCTTCAGTCTGCTGACCTGCTCCAGAAATGCAAAATCCAGGTCATAATAGACCCTTCTTTTATTACACCTAAGAACAGTATCCCCTTTTTCCAGGCCGTACTCCTCAGCGGGTGAGCCCTCATCAATATCTGATACAACCAGTTTATTGCTCAGCATGGCAAAAAAAAATGGGGCCTTAGCCCCATTTTTTTATTCAACTATATCTTTTTGCCTGAAGGGCCCGCCTGAAATAATCTCGCACACCGCCATATTATCCATGACCTGAATAACCTTGATTGTTCCCACATCATCGGTTACCGATCCAAGGCTCTGGCCGGTTTCAGGATCAATAATCTCCTCGACATTCCTCTTTACCTTGAAAGTATCTCCAACATTCACACCCTTGTTTGAACCGGCATTAATATAAACCTTGTTATCGGAGATCTTGGCCACCATGTGCCCGGAGGGACGGGATAGACCGGAACCTGCACCGCTGAACCGGTCGGAGGCAATTATCTTTTTTGCCAGATCTTTTATTGCGCCATCAAGAATATCTTCTGCAAGACCTCTGTCAAAATCGACTCCACCGCCTGCTCCCATTACATAAACCTTTGAAAAAGTCTTGTTGGAGCTTGCTTCGTCTGTAAATACAATTTCACCTGTCGTGGTATTAAAAGCTCTGACGTGGAGCGTAGCTTCGGCAACAGTTTTGGTTGCTGAACCAACTATAAATGAGGCTTTTTTGTTCTCCATGGAGAATTTGGTTACTGTACCCGTAATAAGAAATTCAACACCAAGAAGCTTACCAATCCTCGCGGCTGTTTCAGGTGTAACATTTCCTGACACACCCAGATTCTGTTCCCGCATAATTTCATTAAGCCTGTCTCTTTCCATTACGGAAAATTTACCGCTCTTTACCAGCTGTGTAACCAGCATATTGGGGGCAACATCATCAAGGTGCCCTACCCACCATCCTGACCTGTTGTCGAAGGTGATGACAGCTACCCTCGGTTTGGCGTAAGCCAGGGCTGATGCTGAGATCAGAACAAACAATAGAATAATAAGTGATTTTTTGGAAACCAGTGACATTTCAACTACTCCTTTTTATTTTGCTTATTTGGTTAATATAATCGTTAAAGCCTGTTTGAAAGTTGCTATAAAAACCATAACTGTTTCAAAAGATAACATTAAAATTATAATTTGTCAAAATAGATATTCCATGTAAAATATAATACATGGATAACGAAGAACATGTTCCAACAGACAGCCTAATCCGCAACAAACTGCTCAGCTGTAATCTATCAAGGGATTCCGGCCATTTTGACACAGACTCCGAACTATTTGAAAGAATCATAAAGCATTTTGACAAGATATACCGGTCATCAGGTCTGGACTTTATTGTTTTCACCATTAACTCATGCCTGGACGTTTCGGTTCAGGCCTATTCACCGGAATGCAATACGGATATTTTGAGAAAAAGCATTCCCCAAATAGGTGCAGAGAGGATAAAGGAGCTGTTCTATGCAGATTTCAACAGCATGGTTTTCCCCCTTGAAGACAATAAAGTGTTTTGGGTTTCAAAAATTTATTCAGATAATGCCGAAGCTATTTTCATGGGTATTTACGGCCCTGACAGCGCTGACATCTCCAGCAGCCTGTTTGCAGGGCTCTCGGAAAGTTTTCTTATAATAAGCAATAAGCTAAGGACCCACAGGGAAATGCTCAGACTCAAAATCGACAACAAATCCCTCAGGTTTTCCATAAATCTTCTTAGGGTGACAAATCAGATAAATGAATTTCTTATCAGGAGCATGGATGAAGACGACATTTATTCAATTCTTCTTCTGGGCATCACCGCAGGCCAGGGACTTGGATTTAACCGGTGCTTCATATTCAGGCTCAGCAGTGATAAAGATACTCTGGTTGGAGAAAGGGCTATTGGCCCACTCGACCCCTTCGAAGCGCAGACCACATGGGAGAAGGTTGAAAAGCAGTATGCCAGCTTTAAGGATATACTTTCCAGCTTCAGGAGTGCTGATATCATTGATATGAGATCAAATAAACTTATAAAGAGAATAAGCATCTCAATTAAAAGCGATGCTTATAACCCTTTCAAGGATATATTCAGTTATAACCAGCCGATGTTCATACAGTTTATCGACCCATTTTACCGTTTTGCCAGAGATTTCTTCGACCTTACAGGGATAACCTCCTTTGTTGCCTATCCCATAAAGATTCAGCAGGAGGAAATAGGGATAATAATAGCTGACAACCGGTTTACTAATAAATACCCTTCCAATGACGAACTTCAGCTGCTTCAGACAATAATACTGCAGGCATCAGCAATAATCCAGAATATCCGCCTGTATGAGCAGTTAAATAAAAAGATGGAATCTATCAAATCCACACAGAAAGAGATAAACGAAAACAGAGAAAAACTATATATGGCTGAGAAATACTCAATAGCTGGAGAAATACTGGAAAAGATCGCCCATACGCTAAAGAATCCTCTGGTCACTATTGGCGGTTTTTCCCGGAGTCTTCAGAAGCCCAATATTTCTGAGCAGAAACGGAAACAGTATGCATCCATTCTCCTGAAAGAAGTTCAGAGAATTGAAAAAATACTGGAGGATGTGCTGAATTTCTCAAAGGAAACCGCTCCTGACCTTAAACTCCACGATATTAATGAAATTATCAGAGAGTCCGCGGGCATACTCTCCCAGGAGATTGAGCAGGAAAAAGCAAAGCTGAGCCTCGAGTTAAACAGCCTTCTTCCAAATATAATGGTCGACAAAAGCCAGATAAACCAGGTAATAATCAATATTATACGTAATGCCTTTTATGCAGCCAGGAAAATAGGCAAAACACCTGAAATACAGATAGAAAGCATCAGATCCGGTGAATTTATTGTTATTTCCGTTTCAGATAACGGTATGGGCATAGCCGAAGAACACATCGATAAACTATTCAATGCCTTTTTTTCCACAAAGGAGATCGGTACAGGCCTGGGCCTCACCATAAGCGGTCAGATAATAAGAAACCACAAGGGACATCTTACTGTCAAAAGCGAGCCCGATAAGGGTTCCACCTTCAGTATACACCTCCCCATAGAACAGTGATGCCGTATATTGCTTTTACGCGATGGATGCTGAGCTCAGCACTTCTTCCAGAGTAACAATACCGCTTAAAGCCTTTTTTATGCCATCCTGCAGCAACTGGACCATTCCTGATTTGCGCAAAGCATTCCTTATATCAGCTTCGGATGCCCTCTTTATTATAAGATCTCTGATCAGGTCGTTTACAAGCATAAGCTCAAATATGCCCGCCCTGCCACGGGTGCCCTTAAAATTACAATATTCACATCCCCTGCCCCTGTAAAAGGGAACTTCCTTTGTGTTCACCTGGATACCAAATTTTTCCAAATAATCGGAGGATACAAAATACTCCTCCTTGCACCTGTCGCAAACCTTGCGTATAAGCCTCTGGGCAAGCACTCCAATAACCGATGCTGATATAAGAAACGGCTCGACTCCCATATCCATGAGCCGTGTGATGGTGGCAGGGGCGTTATTTGTATGCAGGGTTGAAAATACCAGGTGGCCGGTAAGAGCACCCTGTATGGCAATATTGACAGTTTCCAGGTCCCTCATTTCCCCTACCATTATTATATCAGGATCCTGTCTCAGGATGGACCGAAGTCCGGCAGCAAATGAAAAACCCGCCTTGGGGTTTATCTGGCCCTGGTCAATTCCCTCCAGCTGGTATTCAACCGGGTCTTCCAGGGTAACAATATTCTTTTCCACATCCTTAATGGCATTAAGGCTGGAATAGAGGGTTGATGTCTTTCCGCTCCCCGTGGGACCTGTCACAAGAACCATGCCGTTTGGCCTGTAGATAACTTCATTCCATTTTCCAAGCATACCCGGTTCGAAACCTAGATCCGTAAGGTCAATCTTCATCTGGGATTCATCCAGGAGCCTGATAACAATTTTTTCACCTTTTACAGTGGGAAAGGAGGAGACCCTGAAATCAATATTCCTGCCCATGACTTTTACTCTGAACCTTCCATCCTGGGGAATCCTTTTTTCAGCTATATCCATTTTTGAGAGTATCTTGAGCCTGGATATAATAGCAGGTTCAATGGACTTTGGTATCCTGTCCTTCTCAACGAGTTTTCCGTCAATTCTAAGCCTGAGCCAGAGATAGTCCTCCTTGGGGCCGAAATGGATATCGGAAGCGCCCTCCTGTATTGCCATGGACATTATCTGTTCAACTATCTTGGGGGCATTGGCCTGATTTTCATAAATATTGTTTTCCATTACCTTTTACCTTCTTGTCTGATATCTGATAAAAATCTGACTGCCAGCTTGTTCTCAGGGTCTGATTCCAGTACCTTGCGAAATGCCCTTTCAGCTTCCTCAATTTTTCCAATTTCCCTGTAGCTCATGGCAAGATGTATCCTGGATAGGACAAAATCCTGGTTTATGGAAAGCGATGATAAAAAAGAGTCTATAGCGCTTTGAAAATCCTTCAGTTCCATATAACAGACACCAAGGATATGCATGACATCAGCATATCTTGGCTTGTGCTGGAGGTATTTCTGAAGCTCCGGCACTGCCTCCTTGTACCTGTGCTTATTGAAAAGCTCTATACCAAGCCTCAGATAAAGGCTTGTATAGTCATCCCTGTTCATTATAATATCTTTAAGGTCCTGTAATACCAGATCTCTCTCCTCGGCAGCCAGATGCCCCATAAGTTCTTTCACTATCCGAGCTTCTTCTCCTTCTGCCAGCTCTTCCAGCTTTAATGCCTGTTTACAGGCTTCATCGAAATTTTCCTCAAGCACAAGGAGTTTTATCAGGTTTACATGGGCATCCTTGTATTTCGGATTAAGTTCAAGGGCTTTTTCCAGGTGTTCTTTGGCAGAAAGGTAATCCTTCATCGAAATTTTAAGTCTGGCTATAGAATTATGGATATCAGGAAATTTGGGAGCTACTTCATTAATAGCGGAGTATATCTCCAGAGTTTCAGCAATCCTGCCTTGCTGTTCAAGGTTTTTTGCATGCCGTATGCCGGACTTTGAAAAAATGGAGAGGGCAATCTTGTGGGAAAGCTTGTCCAGTCTGCTCTGCCTGCCGACTATATCCTTAAGCATGTTATATGCCTCTTCAAACTCTCCCAGCTGAAGTTTCAAGGCTGCAACATCAATCTTCTGATCCTCGGAAAAGGTTAAGAGCCTCTTAAAAAACACATTTAAGCTCCTTTCAAAAATAATTAATCCAAATATTCAAAATCTATATTCCCGGATGATTGCCTGGGATGGACAGCCGATTTAATCAGCGGGTCTATTTCGATAAATATCGTTGTATTATCATCATCAATTTTGTACTTCTTCTCTATGCTTATATCTTCATGGGATACCAGAAATGTAAAGCTCATCTTCGGCACTATAAAGCTTACATAACCGTTCGTATTGGTAAATTTGGTAATATTCAGCTCCCTTACCATAACCTCCGCTCCCTCAAGATACTGGTTTTTTCTGGTTATGTAAACTTCAACATAAAGCTCTTTTGAAAAATCCAGGACTATTTCTGATATTTCATTCTTTCTGATATTAACAGGCTCTTTCATTCGGAAATCACCGATTTCCCTTTCTTCACCCATAATCTCATCATACCTTGTAAGCATCCCCCGGAAGAGTGCCTGGTAATTTCCGACAACAAGCCTTGTGAAAAGGACTTCACCCATATCAAGGGTAGCAATCCTCTTGACAGGCAGAAGGGTTACATTCATTGGTATTCTCCTGTTTGGGGGGAATAGGATCCTTATCCTAAGGGCTCCATGGCCCCTTTTTATTGCCTGGTATCTGGCATATCCCCAAAAACTGCCTGCCATTCCTGCAAGCAAAGCAAAGACAATGCCTGTATACATCAGTATTACACTCTTTTTATAAACAGCAAAAAGCGGGATACTAAATTTTACAGGGCCCTCCATTCCCCTTCTATAGAAATAAATAGCAGAATTTATTAAACCCTGCTGGCAGTTCTCCGAATCATCCACAGGTTCGCCCCGGAGGTCCAGGAATATCATACCGTCGGATTTCAGGCTGGTTATAAACCTGCTTAATGAATCGGTGGAAATGAATGAAGGGTCATATATGTCAATATTGCTGTTTTCAATGTAAGAAAGTGTGTTTTCAACGGACTTTATCCTCAGCCTGCCTGAAATTAAAGCAGTAAGATAGCCTCTAAAGAAATTTTTATCATATTTTTTGCCCTTCAGGTCCAGCATTAGAGTATTTAATGCTCCTGACTCCGGCATTGCAATAATAAGGTTATACTCATCACCTCTTTCATAGGTAAGACTGTTTATCAATTCATTGATATTTAGGTATGTTTTTACATAGGCATGATCAATTTTCATCTGGCTGTTAAGCATAGAGGCCTTTTTCAGATTTTCCATGCCTTTTTGAAACTCCAGTCTATCCAGCAGCATTATTCCCTTTATATAAAAATACTCATAATTATCATTCATTTTATCTTCTATATCTTTAAATACCTGCATCGCCATGTCATAATTCTTCTGAAAATAATAAATTTTGCCAATGGTAAACTGGAAATCAATATTGCCCGGATCCATTTCAAGACCTTTCTGTATCGATTCCAGTGCAAGCCTGAGCCTGTTAAGGAACATGTAAATCACAGCCATGTGTTTTAGCATGGCTGGGTCATCTAAACCAAGGCTGCCGGCTTTCTCATAATAGGTGATTGCCTGTTCATAGTCTACCAGACTGAAATAGAGGTTTCCCATTTCATAATAGTAAAGGGGGTCGTTCCTGTCTATCTCATAAACCTTCTGAAAACATTCTTTAGCCTTTTCATACTCATTCCTCCTCTTATAGAGGTTTCCCAGGGTGATATAAACCTCGTTGAGTCTTTTATCGCCCGTTCTTTTATAGACCTGAGCCAGTTTATCATAAACATCAACACGTTCCGGATCATAATTAATTGTCTGGGAATAATAATATACAGCCTTTGTATGGTCTTTCCGGCTTTTATAGATATCACCAAGCAGTTCGAGGCTTTCGATATTGTTTTTTTCCTTTGAAAGGATACTGTTGAGAATATTTACCGCTCTATCAAAGTCCTCATCAAGATAGTATATATAGGCAATGCGGTTCTGTACCAGGTAATTTTCACTGCTTATTCTTAACAGGTCCCTGAGCTTACCCAGAGCCATTTTATAATCCCCTTTCTCCTGATAAGCCTCCGATATGCTCCACAGGGCTTGAGCGCTTGCCGGCCTCGTCCTGAGCACCTGGCTGAACATCTCTATTGCCCTGTCATACTCCTTCATTTTCAGATAACTCTGTCCCAGTCTGTTTGCTATCCCGGCATCCCCCGGGTTTTCCCTCAGGATATTCTGGTAAATCTTCTCGGCTTCTGAATAGTTCCCGGCTTTATAGTACAAATCTCCTTCCTTCAGGTTAAATTCACCAATGTCACCGAAAATACCCTTTCCTTCCTGTATAACCTGCAGGGCTCTGGTAAAATCTCCGTATATGATGTACAGGTCTACGAGATTCATGTAATTGTCCTTGTTTAGCCTTGAAAACTTTATAGAGTCTGCAAAAAATCTTTCCAGATTTTTAAAGACATTATTGTAAAGAGACAGCTGAAGTGCAAAACTGCCATCGGCTATGACGCCCCGTGAAAGCATCTCGAACATCTCCAGGCTCTCGCCTGTTTTCATCATATAAAGGGCATTTCCATAGCATATCAGGGCATTTAAAGACCGTGTTGAGACATTGATATAGCTGGAATACTGCTCTTTTGTGAGCTTAAGCTTTAAAGCCTCAATAACTATCTCCAGAAATTCTTTCTGCATTTCGTAAAAGACACTGCTGTTTTTTTTCAGGTTTGCACTGCTCTTGAGGTTTTGATGTATTATCTCAATTGAGCTATTAAAAATGCCTTCTTTTTCCCTTATTGTAAGGGTTATATTAATATCAAACTCTTCATCCATTATATTGCGGAAAAAGGGCAGTTTAAGAAGGCTTGTCCTGAATATTTCAAAGACAGCCAGGTCTATGTTCTCATACCTCTGAGTAGATATTTCTGATTCACCAAGCTTGAAATAGACATTGTAATAATCTTTGCCTGACGGATAGCAGACGATGCTCGCAGTTGAACAGAAAATAGCCAGGAAAAAAACAGCTGAATAAATCAATCTTTTTATATCTTGCATAATGCAAACACAATATTATCTGCCTCTTGATCTTTGCCCTGGTTAAAAAAAGGCAAATGTCAGACGGCGGATATATGGAAAAATTTCCTCATATTAAAAGCCTTCTGATTATAATCCCATAACATTATTATGCAAAAAAAAACTTTAAGCTATTAAGATAGAATAAATTAAGGATTTTAATGATTGATGTATTATCAGGGCCTGTATTATTATATACAGGCCCTGATAATCATAAAGCTTTATCCCTGCCGGATGCAGTATATTTCTGCTCCAGCACCTGAGAAATGATTTAGCCTATTTCCTCTTCCCAAGGTTAGAGTCAATCATAAAAAGTCCGTTGGGACTCTTCTGCACCATTTTCATCTTCTGAACAATCTCGTCAACCGATGCTTCCTCTTCCACCTGTTCATTGACAAACCACTGCATGAAGCTGAAGGTTGCATGATCCCTGGTTTTAATACTTGCATCTACAATGCTGTTTATCATGGCGGTTACCTTTTTTTCATGCTCGTATGCTTCCTCAAATATGGACAGGACTGAATTCCATTCAGTCTTAGGGGCATCGATTGCTTTCAGTATTACCCTTTCTCCGCGGTCATAGACAAAATCATAGATCTTTTTTGCATGGGAGAGCTCTTCCTGGTACTGAATCTCCATCCAGGAGGCGCACCCGTCATAGCTCTTTTCCCTTAGCCAGGAAGCCATGGAGAGGTAAAGATAGGCTGAAAATATTTCTGCATTTATCTGATTGTTCAAAAGGCCGAGAATTTTTTTATCCATGTTTATGCCCTCCAGAGCCCGTGAATATTGCAGTATTCCCGTGCAATGATATTATCAGCATCGGTTTTGAATATTGCCTCAGGCTTGTCTCCAGGTTTCAGGAAAACCCGGTATGCCTTATTGTCGGCAATGATCTGTATCCATTCAATATAGTGCTTTTCCTCCATAGGATGATCGACACTGCCGACTTTCACCCTAAAACCGCCTTCAATCTTTTCTAAAACAGGAACATGCTTTTCTTTCGCTGCATCCACAGTATTCTCCCTGAAAAGCTTCATTTTTTCGCCACAACAGATCAAATCGCCCTTTCCTTCATGCAGCATCTCCACAATGTTTCCGCAAATTTCGCACTTGTAAATCTCCATTCTCTTTGTCATCTCTTATCCCTCCTTTTATTTGTTTATTTTTACCAGTTTTCTGCCAGAATTTCAAAATGATCCCTCGGATGAGCACAGGCCGGACAGACAGCCGGGGCTTTCCTCCCCTTGTGCAGGTATCCGCAGTTAAGGCATCTCCAGGTCACCTCTTCTTTCTTCTCAAATACTGTTTTATTATAAATGTTCTCCATGAGCTGGAGGAACCTTTTTTCATGCTGTTTTTCTGCAACTGATACATTATCAAACAGTGCAGCAATCTCTGAAAAACCCTCATCCCTTGCAATTTTTGCGAAAGAAGGGTAGAGTACACTGTATTCATGGTGTTCTCCCTGGGCAGCATGCCTGAGGTTATCGGCAGTACAGGATATAATACCAGCCGGGAAGGGTGCTTTTATCTCAAGGTCTCCGCCCTCAAGGAAGCTGAAAAACCTTTTGGCATGCTCTTTCTCCTGGTTTGCTGTTTCCTCAAAGATTTGTGATATTTGAACATAGCCTTCCTTTTTTGCTTTTGATGCAAAATAGGAATACCTGTTTCTCGCCATGCTTTCTCCTGCAAAGGAAATTAGCAGGTTAGATTCCGTTTTTGTGCCTTTCAGTTTAGACATATTTCCTCCTACCTTAATTAGTGTTTATTTTATTCTGACAGTCTCTGCAGATTCCTGCAAATTCAATCTTAAAATCAATTTCCTTAAAGCCTGTGGACTCCTCAACCTTACCCAGGATATGCTCAGCAGTGCTGCAGGATACATCCTCAAGCTTATTGCAGTATCTGCATCTTATATGAAAGTGCTTTTCTGTATTGCCGTCATATCTCCTCTTTGTGTATCCAAAGTCAAGCCTTTCAATAATCCCTTTTCTCTCAAAGAAATCAAGGTTTCTGTAAATAGTGCCCAGGCTTATATTATTCAGTCTGGTTCTTACCCTATCATATATATCCTGAGCCGTAGGGTGGTCATGGGAATTCCTTAAAATATCAAGTATCACTTTCCTGTTCAGGCTTTGCCGGTCCATATATATTCCTTATAGTAATGATTCCTATTATTATTTAATAATGAAATTTGTCAATAAAAATATTTTATTTTTACATTTTTGTATAAAACGCTCATTCTTTACAGGATTCGCCATGTTCTTTCATGAATTGCTCAATTTCCAGGGATGTTCGGCATTCCTTCATAATTTCCAGCAAAAATCCGTAGTTTCTTCTGGTTTCAGGATGTGTTTTTCCGAATTTTTTGACATTTATTTCCCATGCCTGCCTGCAGTCCTTTAAAGCAGGTTCGTAATCCTTGACTGCATAGAAAGCTCTGGCGAGATTGCTGAGTACAACAGCTGTGTTAGGGTGGTCATTTCCCAGGGTACGGCTGATTATTTCGAATGCTTTTCTGTAACAGGTAATTGCCTTTTTGTAATCTTTCTTGCCTATACAGGCATCCCCCATGCTGTCATAAGATTCTCCAATGGAGGGATGATCTTCACCAAACAGTTTTTTCCGGATATCCAGTGCTTTCTGAAAATTATCCAGCGCTTCTTCATACCTTGCCCGGCTGTGATAGACATAACCTATGCTGTTGCGACAGTAGCTTACCTTCAGGTGAAGCTCACCGAAAAAAGAAAGATATATGTCATGGGCCCTGTTGTAATAATCAAGGGCAAGCTCATATTTCTTGTCTTCAAAATAAATCAGCCCTATATTCATGAGGGAATCAGCAGTTTGTTCATGGTTTTCACCGAATATATCCCTCCTTATATCAAGGGATTTCCTGTAATACTTCAGCGCCTTTTCATAATCTCTAAGCTTATAATAAAGTACTCCTATATTATTAAAGGCTTTGGCAATATTGGTATTACTGCCCCTGTAAAAGGATTTCTGTATATTTAGCACCTTTTTAAAATATTTCAGGGATAAACGGTATCTGCCTTGATGCAGCAAAACTGTTGCAATATTTATATAATAACTGCACAGCTCTATATTTTCCCTTCCGGAGTGCTGGCTTTGAAGATTGAGAGCTTTATTATAGTAATGCAGGGCCTTATTGAATTCACCGCATATAAAATGCACATTGCCGAGGCAGTTGAGGGGAGCCGTTGTTTCTAAAGCGTCAAGGCCGAATTGTTCTGAAAATATGTCCAGTGACCTGCTGAAATGATCCTTTGCGAGGGCGTAGTCACTCTTTGCCAGAAAGACATCACCCTTTAACATCAATATCTCCGGTATGTGGCTCCTGTTCTCGCTACTTTTGTGCCGGCAGACAGACCCGGCTTCATCAAGCCTTTTAAGTACCTGGCTGAAATCCCCCAACTGCAGGTAAACTCGGGATTCCTTCAACAGTATATCAACATAGGCACTGCTTTTTTCACCCTGGCATCTGCAGGCAATTCTGGATGCTTTGCTGTAAAAATCCAGAGCAGGGGAAAATTTTCCCGCATCAAGGCAAGTATCGGCCAGGCAACGATAAATCTCATAAATTTTCATACTGCAATGGGAATAGGATTGAAGAGCCAGTTTGAGTGCCCGGTTATAATAATTCAGGAGTATCTCGGGGTCTTTGGATCTCTTTTTTAGTATATCTGCACTTTTTAAAATGTAATCCACAGCCTTACCCGTATAGCCCGCTTTGTCATAATGATAGGCAATTTCATCGGCGTATCTTTCCATGCACCCGGAGGACAATAACTCCATGGAGGCCGCTATAAGGGCATGATAATGCTTATAATCATCAGTTGACTTTCTGATGATATTTCTGATCAGATTGTTTGATACCTGGTAAACCAGCTTGATTCCGTCTATTTCAGCAACTCTCTCGCCTTTTATAAGTTCATATTTTTCAAGGTCCTTTGTAATATTACTTATGTCATTATCCTCATATTCATGAAACATTTGGCATAAACTGGTGAAGGGAAGAGGGATTCTAAGAAGTCCAAGACATTTAAGGACAGGTTCATATCCTTTCCTTGAAAGGAATGAGATAACCCTTTTTGTCAAAATATCCTGAATATTATCGGGTATTTCAAAATTTTCCAAATCCTCATTAAACTGCCATCCGCCAGGAACCCTGTCAATAATGCCGTTTTTGATAGCATATTTAATAAATTCACTTAGAAAAAACGGATTTCCCCCGCTTATTCTAATATATTTCTTTAAATCATCAATAAAAGACTCCTTTATATTGTTTCTCCCGAAAACATTGGATATATACTCCATTGTCTCCTCTTTTCTGAAGGGTTCCAGCTCCCAGTGCATGAGCATCCCCCTGCTTTCAATACCCATTAATGCAGCCGGCATGCATGATAAGGCTTCATTATTAATGCTGGCGAAGATCTTCAGGCTTCCGCTTCCTTTCCCGCCTTTACTGCCGGAAAGCATCATCCTGGCCATAACCTCACTGCTTTGCTTATCAAGCCAGTGAATATTATCAAAGTAGAGCACCACAGTACTCTGCACCTGTTGCCGGTAATCCAGTAAAAGGTTTGCAACAGACTGCACGAGAATATCATGCCTTTCCTCACTGCTGTTCTGAATTAGAACTTCATTGCATTTCTCGGGCCTGGTTATACCCAGCTCTTCCCCTAACTTCCGGTATTTTTCTGAAAGAAAAGGGTTTAAAAGATGCATAACCTGTATAAGAATTTGATTTACTGCAAAAAAAGGGATTTTTACCTCCCTGGAACACTCTGCCTCATAAAAAGGAATGCCCTGAAGCATGCAGTGTTTTTTCAATTCCTTGAATATCATGCTTTTGCCATAGCCCTGGTTTGAAGAAAGTATATGCAGTCTGTCTTTTCCCGACCGTTTTTCCAGAACATCTTTCATCATTTCAAGCTCATTTTTCCTGTCAGTAAAAGCAACCCCCATCACATAGGCATCCTTGGTTTCCTTTGTCTCGAGCTTTATGGAATAATCCAGCTTCTGATTAATCTCATTAATAATCTGTATGCATGATCTGTACCTGCGCTCCGGGTCAAAAGCAGTCATTTTTCCTATTATTCCCCCCAGCTCGTGAGGCCTGATATTTTTTATGTTCTTTTCATGGGATTCATTATAAAGAAGATTATCGGACAGTATGTCAATAATCTCGCTTATGCTGACAGTTTCAGAAAACAGGGTGTGTTTTGTAAGCATTTCAAGAAAAACAATACCCAGGGAATATATATCTACCCTGTAATCACCCTTCTTTAGCAATACCTCGGGTGCAATATAGGAAATGGAACCTTTGACCTTGCTGTGGTCGATCTCTCCCAGGTCGGAAATTCCGAAGTCAGTGTATTTTACTCTGTCTTTTGTAAGGATTATATTGCTGGGTTTTATATCCCTGTATACTATATCCCTGCTGTGGATAAAATCCAGGCCTCTTAAAAGGTCAACCATTATCCTTATGCAGGAGTCCGTGTCCTTCAGGCCCTTTTCCGACAGCACAGCTTTGAGGGTTCTCCCGGAAAGGTATTCCATTGTAATATAATAACAGGACTTTTCAGCATCATGGCCAAAGAGATATACATCCACCAGGTTGGGGTGTTTCAGTCTTGTCATTATTTCATATTCTTTTTTGAAAACCTTCAAGACACTGGTGTTCTTCAGCAGACCCGGTTTGATTGTTTTTAATGCTATGAGAGATTCAGCCTTCAGAATGTCCCTTGCTTTATAAACAACCCCCATGCCCCCTTCCCCGATAATGTCTTCAATCCTGTAGCGCTTGTTAATTACCGAGGATTTTTCAAAATGCGTGTGCATGTTTTTTTAACCCCCAGGGACATTAATATGGCTTTATCCTTAACCATAACAGGCCTGTCAGGCCCGATACCAAACTCATGTTTTAATTCAGGGATATATATAAATATTACAGGGTGGATTCATTATTTCAAGCTTCTATTCCACAAAGCGAATATTCACCTCTTTGATGTCCCACAGTGGTTCCAGTCTCTCTTTTATCTCTTCTTTCAGGTTCTCTGCAAACTGGTGGCTCTCCTGTATATTCAGCTCTATCTGGATAATTCCGCCTTTCAGATCAATGGTCTTCACCAGATCACCTGACATCACATCCTTTCCTGTTACAGGGTTAATGACGCGTTTCAGCCGGTTTTTTACTATCTCCGGGCTGGTGGGTATTTTCTCCTTTATAAGGCCATGCTCCATCTCATAGTTTTCAATGGCAGTCTTGAGGGCTTCCGTTGAAAGAACAGCACAATGGACCTTCACAGGCGGGAGTCCGCCGAGATTGTTAAGGACATCCTCCCATGAGATATTTTTTGCTTCCTGCAGGGTTTTGTTTTTTGCCAGCTCTGTTACCACCGATGAGGCTGCTATATTTGATGCGCATCCAAAGGAGCGGAACCTGATATCTTTTATGATTTTTGTGTCTTTATCCACCTTGATATAGAGCTTTATCATATCTCCGCATGCCGGCGAACCTTCTGTAGCTGTGGCGTCAGCATCATCCATGTCACCTACATTTTTAGGATTCAGGAAATTCTCTATAGTCTTTTTTGAATAAGGTAAACTCATTTACTAACTCCTGTTCTATTTATATAAAGGACTCAGGCGGCGCAGGTTTTCTACGGTTTCCCTGAGTCTTTCGACTGTATAGTCCATTTCTGTTTTTGAAAGATACCGGCTGGTGCTGAACCTGATCGAGCTGTGGGCACGCTGATGGCTGAATCCCATGGCCATCAGCACATGGCTTGCCTGAAGGCTTTTGGAAAAGCATGCTGAACCGGTAATTACAGATATACCTTTCAGGTCGAGGTGAAGGACAATGGATTCACCCTCAATATACTCAAAGGAAATATTCAGGTTATTGGGTATCCTTCTTGAAAAATCCTCAGGCCCGTTAAGGCTGATATTATCTATCTCTGATGATATTCTGGAAAAGAGATAATCCCTGAGAAAGCCGGCTGTTGAGATATCACTTTCCTGCAAGGTTTCAACAGCCTTGCCGAATCCTGCTATACCGGGAACATTCTCTGTCCCTCCCCTCATATTATTCTCGGAGAACCCTCCGTAAAGAAGCTTTGACAGATTCATGCCCTTCTTTATGAACAGGGCCCCGACACCTTTAGGGCCGTATATCTTGTGCCCCGACATGGTCATGAAATCCAGGCCTGACTCTTTTGCATCAATATCGACCTGCCCGAAGGACACCGAGGCATCGGTATGGAAAAAGGCACCTTTATTATGAGCAATATCCGCAAGGGAAGATATATTCTGCAGTGCTCCCATCTCATGATTGCCGTGTAATATGCTGACAAGCAGCGTTTTTCCGTCAACAAGGCTTTTAAGGTGCTCCTCGTCAATGAGCCCATGTTTATCTACCCTGCAGTATTTTATTTCAAAACCCTTTTTCTCCAGCATTTGTGCCGTATGAAGCACAGAAAAATGCTCAATACCGGATATTATAATCTTTTTTCTATTGCTTTCCTCATTCAGCCGGGCAAGTCCCTGCAAAACGAGATTGTTGGCTTCGGTCCCCCCCGAGGTAAAAACTATCTCCCCTGGTTCAGCATTAATCTTTGAAGATATTGTAACTCGTGCCTTCTCAACCGCTTCCCTGGCTTTTATGCCCATGGAATGAGAAAACTGGGACGATGCAATAGCATAATCCTCCACCATGAAAGATTTAATATATTCGGCTGTTTCCTCATTAACCCTGGTGGTTGCATTATTATCAAGATAAACACTAATTATATCTGTCATAAAAACCTTCCTCTAAGACCAGTATTTTAGCACTTATTCCAGCGATTTCAAATATTTTACATGCTCCTTGTAAATGCACCGGTCCATAATGAAAAGAATATCATTCTCATATGCCAGCTTCTGCAGGCTTTTGCTTTCCACCCCTTCGGGAAGCCAGAGGGCTTTGGGCTTCACCAGCAGGATATCATCGGCAAAAGAATCTGCACGGGCCTTATTTACAAATAAAAGAATCATGTCAGGCACTGGCTGTATATCCCTCAGACTTCTGTATACTCTAAGCCCCAGGATGTTTTCCTGGTCCCCCGGATAGACCGGGTAAACAGTAAAGCCCTTTTTTATCAGGTACCTGCCGATGCTGTTGGAGGTTTTCTCTTTTTTCGGGGATAAGCCCACAAATCCTATGGTCTTCACCGATTCAAAGATTTTCCTTTCAGTACTGTTTAGATCAGTCATACGAATTATCCTCCCTGAATAAAGACCGTGCAATTATTATGTATATCCGGTATATTTTCAATAAATTAATTTTCCCTGTAAGCTGCAAAGCTGGGCTGATACCTCTTTAACAGCAGAGACAGGCTGACTACAGTAAAGGAACTCATGGCCATGGCAAAACCGGCGTATTCCGGCCTGAATATGGTTCCCGTAAAGGGAAAAAGCAGACCGCATGCCATGGGAACCAGGAGCATATTATAGCAGAAAGCCCAGAATATGTTCTGTTTTATCCTCCTCATGACCCTCCTGCTAAGCTCGATAGCCGCAGGCACGTTAAGCAGAGTATCCCTGGAAAGCACAATATCACCGGTTTCTATGGCAATGTCAGTCCCCCTGCCCACAGCCATTCCCAGATCGGACAGGGCAAGAGCTGGGGCATCATTTATTCCGTCGCCCACAAAGGCCACCCTTCTGCCCCTGGACTGCATCTCCTTGATATAAGAAGACTTCTCGGCAGGAAGCAGGTTAGCCATGAAGTGCTCTATACCGGACTGCCTGCAGATGGATGCGGCAGTCTCCACATTATCCCCTGTCAGCAGATGCACATCAAGCCCCCACTTTTTCAGGATATCCACAGCAGGTCCCGTAGAATTTTTCAGCTGGTCAGATATGGCCACAATACCGGCAAATTTCCTGTCAATAGCCGCAGAAATTACCGTATTTGCCTCTTTTTCCAGCTCGCTTATCCTGAAGAGAGCTTCCCTGGCAACAGGCCCCGATATGCTCTCAATATATTCTATCTTGCCGATATGCACTATTTTGCCTTCGACTGTCCCCTGGACGCCCCTGCCTTCGGCAGATTCAAAACTCTCTGGGGTTACAAGACTTATATTCTCATCCCTGGCCTTTTTAACTATAGCATCGGCCAGGGGGTGCTGAGACTCCTTTTCAACGCTGGCAAGGAAAAACAAAAGCTTCCTTTCATCAATACCATAACCTTCTACAGTACCGACTTCAGGCTTTCCCACAGTAATGGTGCCTGTCTTGTCAAATACGACTGAATCAATCCTTCCCGCTGTCTCCAGGGCATTGCCATTCTTGATTAATATTCCCAGCTCAGCACCCTTGCCCACACCGACCGTTACTGCAGTAGGTGTCGCCAGACCCAGGGCGCAGGGGCATGCCACTACAAGGACAGCTATAAGGGCATTAATGGCAAGCATGGTATTATCGCCTCCACTTACACTCTCAGGAACTATAAAATACCATGCAATAAAGGAACTGACTGCAATAAACAGTATCACAGGTATAAAATAAGATACCACCCTGTCAGCAATATGCTGTATCCTGGGCCTGGAATTCTGGGCTTCCTCTACCAGCCGGATTATATGGCTAAGGAGAGTATCTCCGCCAACCTTTTCTGCCCGGAATCTGATGGTATTGTTTATATTTATAGTACCTCCTACAGCATGGTCTCCCTCTGTCTTTTTTACAGCCATAGGCTCACCGGTTATCATGGATTCATCTACATAGGTAAATCCGCCGGTAATCCTGCCATCTGCCGGTATCCTTTCTCCAGGCTTTACTACGACAATATCCCCTGCCCTGATATCTTCCACAGGTATAAGGAAGGAACCGTCGCCCCTTTCTACAAGGGCATTTTTTGGTACGAGGCCTATCAGTTTTTTTAGAGCCTGGGATGTTTTGCCTTTGGCTCTCTCCTCAAGATATCTACCCAGGGATAAAAAGGCCGCAAGCATGACGACTGTATCGTAGAATATGAATTCATGGGCAGGAAGCATACCGAATGTGGCCAAAAGGCTGGAGACAAAAGCCACGCTTATGCCCATGGAATACATAACATCCATATTGAGATTCAATGATCTAAGGGCCATGAATGCTGCCCTGATTATGGGCATTCCTGTAAAGAAAAAAGCCGGAAGGGCGATCAAAAGCATCAGGAAATAGATATTTATGTAAAATATCTGGTGTAATCCCGAATGATGAATGCCCATAAGGGCAATACTGGCTATAAACCCAATAATCGCCTGATTAAGGAGTTTTTTTTTACTTTATCCTGAGTATCCCTGGCTTTGTCATGCTCAAAGATTCCGCCGTAAGTGTAGCCAAGTTTCTCTATGGTCTCGCGGATCACAGACAGACTGACTGTTTTATCATCGTACTCAATATCAGCCTTTCCCAGGGAAAGGTCCACGATAACATCTCTTATTCCCTCTATTCTTTTCAGGCTTTCGGTTATTTTCCTGGCACACATGACACAGCTCATATTCCCGATGCTTATTGATACTTTCGGGTACTCCACACCATAACCTGTTCTTTTCACTGCTTCTTCGGCTGAACCAGGGTCAAAGACACTGCTGTCAACCTCGAGCGAAGCGGTATTATCACCAAGGTTTACAACAGCGTTTAAAACCCCCCGGGTCTTTTTGAGGGATTTTTCAACTGTTAATGCACAGGAAGCACAATGCATACCTTTAATCCTTAATTTAATCTTTTCTGGCTTATCCACCGTGCTATCCCTTTTCCCTGTAGCTGTCAATGCAGTATATTTCATTCAATGGAAGCCTTTCGGGCCTATTCTTCTCATCCTCTTTCTGCCTGTCTGACATATGATCAACGGGACTTTTGGAATGCCTGCCGACAATAACCAGGGTTATCAGGGTCATATTATCCGGAATCTGAAGTATCTTTTTGACTTCTGATTCATTGAATCCGGCTATGGGGTGAGCAACCATCCCCAGTTCTGTAGCCCGCAGGAGGATAAATCCCACAGCAATTCCCGTATCAAACAGGAAGTATTCCCTGCCCTTTATACGGCAGTCCTTTTCAGGCTCTGAAAATACGGCTACTACCATGGATGAATTGAATACCCATTCATTCCCCCTGGACATTGCTGTATAAAGCCTCTCAAGCACTTCCCTGCCATGGGCAAAAACAAATCTCCAGGGCTGGTTGTTGAAACAGCTTGGAGCAAGCTGAGCAGACCTGACAAGCTCATTTATCAGGGATTTGTCAATATCAGCCTTTTCAAGGGCTCTGTAGGCCCGCCTTTTATTAATGGCCTCCTTTACATCCATTTCATCATACCCCCTTTAAAGCATATTCATATTTACTTGAAATCAGAGAAATGAGCCCCGTCCGGGGCTCAAAAAACTAATCCTCTAATGGTTCAAACTGATCCTTGCCCACGCCGCATTCAGGGCATACCCAGTCCTCGGGAAGGTCTTCAAATGCTGTTCCTGCAGGAATGCCCCCGTCAGGGTCTCCAATAGACGGATCATAAATGTATCCGCATGCCATGCATTCATATTTCTGCATATTAATTTCCTCCTTTTTTCTTCTTTAACTATTATACGGATTAAAAATATTTATGAACCAAAATAATTTTGAAAAACTGCCTTTACATGTTTCAATATCAGACGATTATCCTCTTCAGCGAACTGTTAAGAAGCGTAACGATCTCATAGTTTATGGTGTTGGCAAGCCTCGCCAGGTCATCGGCACTTACCGCCCTGTCACCGTCACTGCCGATAAGAGTCACGGTATCGTAAAGCTGTGCATCGGGTATATCAGTAATATCAATCATGCAGAGGTTCATACATATCCTCCCGATGACCTTGGCATACCTTTTTCTTACTATAACCGAAGCCCTGTTTCCGAAAGCCCTTAAATAACCATCGGCATAGCCTACAGGAAGTACTCCTATTCTTGTTTTACGGGAGGTTATAAAACTGCAGCCGTAACCCACAGGGGTATTCTCCGGTATATCCTTAACCTGGACTATACTTGTTTTGAAAGACAGAACGGGTTTCAGCCGGTCATCGGCACCGTATCTCTCCTGGTATGACAGGTAGGTTTCCCTGCTCGGCCACAGCCCGTAAAGCCCTATGCCTGACCTCACCATGCTGAAATGGGTATCAGGAAAAAGCAAAGCGGCAGCTGTACAGGCACTGTGTATATAATCCGGCGATAAGCCTGCTTTGCTCAACTCCCGGATGGCAGACTGAAAAAGAGAAAGCTGGCCGTAGGCATACTGGTGATTAAGGGTATCTTCAATATTGGCAAAATGCATTGAAAGGCCTGTAAGTTCTATATTGGGACTGCTTTTAATAAGCCGGGCATAACTGCCAAGCTCCCCGGGCAATATTCCCTGCCTTGAAGTGCCCGTATCCATTTTAAGGTGCATTTTCGCTTTCCTGCCGGCTCTTTCTGCCGCAGAATCAAGCATGTCTACAGCAGACTTTTCATAAACTGTAAGATGCAAATCATGCTGGACAGCCCAGTCCAAATCATCCGGATGCACAGGTCCCAGGATCAGTACGGGATTTTCGTCAATGCCATTGTCTATAAGGATTTTTGCTTCCCCTATCTCGTGAACTCCCAGGAAATCAGTAAAATCCCGGAGAATGCGGGCAACTTCAAGAATTCCGTGTCCATAAGCATTGGATTTCACTACAGAACAGAACTTTACATTTTTTCCGATGCGGTTCTTGAGAAAGGAAATATTATGAAGAAGATTATCCTTTGACAGCTCTATCCATTTATGGTATTCATGTGCCATTGCTGTAATTAAAGCAATATTTCTGGTTAAAAATCAAGAAAATAAAATGGACAGGATAAACATCAGCTCTTTTATAAAAAACCGGGCACAGGCCTTCGGTTTTGACCTTGCCGGCATGACAAGACCCTTTGTTTCCGAGCATGCTGAATACCTCCGGCACTCTGCCAAACTGGGAAGCTACCGGGATATGAAATGGTTTTCCGATACCGTTGAAAAGCGAATTGACATGGTTTCAAGCTTCAGATGGGCAAGATCTGTAATTATGCTGGGCACGGCCTACAGAATCCTGCCTGAAAGACCCAGGAACCGGGACGGGGTAACAATAGGCAGTTATGCACGCATAACCGACTACCACAAAGTGCTTTTTTCAAATGCAGAAAGATTTCTCTCTGCCCTGGAAAGTGCTCTCGGAAAAGGCATTAAAAGCAAAATATATGTCGATACGGG
>CAYSKJ010000024.1:0-6178 GCA_964431655.1 uncultured bacterium
AATGCTATCAGGCGGGTGTTGCAGCAGATTTTGTATTCTATGCCGAAAGCTATTCGCCGGACTGGGAATACTGCTATTACCTATGGCTCAGTTTCCCGGACGGATGGGTTGTCAACAGCGTAACAAGCTTCGGTGAGATCTGCGACAACGGAACCTGGGGCACACTTTCATATACAGTCCAGGACCCTGCCAATGCTGTTCAGATCTATCATCCCAGGAATCACGGGTCAGGAGGTGCTACATGCTACTGCTGGTATATAGTTAATGCCACGCCGGGACCGGCGGCAGGGGATGCAGATGTTTCCTGGTACTGGGACGGGGACAGCTATGGCGGGGCGCCCCACCATCCATGCAGTTCTGACGGTTATACACCAGCGGGTCAGGATGCATGCGATGAGATGGTTGAGCCCCCTGCGCTCATACCTGAATGTTCCCTGGAGCCGGGTGTATACATTACACCGCAAGAGCAGACAATAGTTGAATGTGCGGGATTCCCGGTTGATTTTACACTTAATCTGGCAAATATGTCAGGTTCTTCAGGGGATATTGCTATGAGCTATTCAGTTACGACCGGTAACGGCTCTGTTTCCGGACCTGGCAGCATAAACCTGGCTGACGGAGATAATACTGACTTTACTGTCACCCTTACTTCTGATACAGGGCTGGGTGATGAAACTATAGTATCAGTAACCATTGAGGCGTTTATTGATACCTTCAGCGGCACTGCTGTTATTAACCAGGAGATTTTTACCCAGGGATGGGTTGACATTGCATCTACCTCAGACCTTATTGACAATGTGGTTGTAGCTTATAACGGCTATATATGGGATATTATTGGTCATGGCTCCGGCACTCAGCTGGTGAGATACTATGACCCGGCTTTGGATACGTGGACTGAGGTTGCAGATTCATACATTTTCAATGCCTATGCCCATTCAGGCGCAGTTTACGGCAATAAAGCTTATGTATACGGTGATACAACCACTTCTGGATTTACAGGACTCTGGTCCTATAATATGGATACCAATACCTGGACCAATGAGTCCCCTTCCGGAACAGCCCCTGCACAGACAGGTATCTGGGCACCGGCCTGGGTTGCCGATCCCGATACAGGATACCTTTATATAACCGGCGGAGCAACAGTAGGCGGAGGTGGTGACCTTACCACCGTGTACGTCTATGATCCTGCAGGAAATGCATGGCTGACCCCTCTGCCCAATTTTACAACTCCTCGTGATTTCCATGCCGCCTTTATCTATGAGGATCCTTCCACGCTCCATAAGATGCTGGCTGTTGTCGGCGGAGTATACGGCAGTACCGAACTTGCCAGCACCCAGTGCTATGATTTTGAGACAGGGGTATGGAATGCAGAAAATGCAAATATTGCAGTGCTTCCAATAAACTACTGGGGTTTTGGATATGCTCATAATATACATCAGGACGAACATCAATTATGGCTGGTTGGCGGTGCAAGCGACTGGATGATGTGGAATGGTTCACTGTACTACGACCTTGCAGCGGGTGCATGGACGGGAGCCGGCCCCCCCCATGAAACAGGTTCCTACAGAATGGGATCTGCAGCCCTCAACGGTGAGGTATACAGGATAACAGGAGGCAATTCCTTAGGTACATGCAGTAAGTATTATTACTGCGAAACCTCTGCCGCCGGTGATACCTGCGACAATCCGATAGTTGTTTCTATCCCCTCAGGCCTTGATTATGAGGATATCGGCCAGACCACCTGCGGAAGGGGCGACAGCTATACGGATGATTTTAGCTACTATAATAATGGGGAGGACATCTTTTACAGGCTGGATATAACGGAAGATGCATCAGTTACCATAGAGATGGTGCCCTATGCCACATGGACAGGCCTTTTCCTTTACAGTGACTGCCCTGCGAATCTGGACCCGGGCGACTGGATAGAGTACAGAACAGGCTCGTCATCCGATCCCAGGGTAATTGAGATTGACCTCCTTGCATCACAAAGCCCCTATTATATCATGTGCGACTCCTGGCCTTCTCCTGAATGCTTTGAGTTTGACCTTTATATATACGGGCCATCGGCTGAAGGTCCGGATTTTTCCATCATACCATCGGATATCTGGTTTGAGCCTTCTTCTCCTATGCCTGGAGATGCTGTTACTATTTACGGCAGGGCATATAACATTGGGGATCAGAATGTTGATAGCTGGCATGTGTCATGCTATTACAGCCTGGAACCGGGTGTGGACCTTCAGCTTATAGATGAAGCTGATGTGGCTGTAGTCGTTGAACCGGGTAATTACTTTGAGGGAAGCTTTGTCTGGAATACAGATCCGGCAATGGATCCCAGGATGTATATTATTACTCTGGAGTTAACTGATATACTTCCTGAGGATACCAATCCGGATAACAATACTGCCTTTATAGAGATACCCCTTCCTGTGGACCTGTCATTCTTTACAGCCCAGGGCATGGGAAATATGGTGAGCGTGCAGTGGATGACAGTAACCGAGACTGACAACCTGGGGTTCAACCTTTACAGGCTCAGGGGTGACAAGGTCAGCCCGTTCATATCTTTCATGCCTGTAAAGCTCAATGACAGTATTATAGAAGGACAGGGAACATCCTCAGAGCCCAGGACCTACTCATTCACTGACCAGGTTAAGAACCAGGGCAACTATATCTACATTCTTGAATGCATATCCACCGACGGTATTGCAACCGATGAATACCGGACAAGGGTTCAGTGGCTGTTTTAATCTAACAGAAAATGACATGGGCAGAGGCAACTCTGCCCATTATCCTTTTTACCGCTAAAGCCCGGAAAGTCACAATATATAGACTGCATTTACTGTCAGTTCAGGCTCAATCTTTACAGAAACCGGGTTCATTTTTTGATGAGATTGGGGCCTGATTTTATGCAAAATTGAATAAAAACCGACACTTAATAACTTATTCGCCCGAAAATAATGTTAAAAAAAAAGCTGTTTGGTATTGACATCAGATTCTGCTGGATTTAAAATGCTTAGTGAATAATAATATACCGGTATGGCAGCAGAACCGGGAAAGGAAAATACTTAACTGACTATCATAATTCAGCGGTAGAGTGGTATGATAGGTATTATTCAAGAAAAAGTTCCTTTTTGTCAGGAGGAGAAGACCAAAAAGTTCCTTTTTGTTAGGGAAAGACCAAAAAGTTCCTTTTTGTTAGGAGAGACCAAAAAAATATTTTTGTTAGGAAAGGCCAAAAAACATATTTTTGCTTGGAAAGAAGACCAAAAAGTTCCTTTTTGTTAGGAAAGAACCAAAATAAAATAGGAGGATATTTTATGAAGAAGTTTTTTGTGATCACAGCTTTGATCTGCCTTATTTTTTCCATGCCCTCCCTGGGCAGTAAGCTCGAGACATTTACTGCCCTTACAGGCACTGATCCGGATGCCGGGGCTCCCAAGTCCCTTACCGGTTCCTATGTGTCTTTTGACCCCTCTGAAGGAGGGGCAGAATGCTATATGGCAGGCGTTGCGGCTGATTTTGTATTCTATGCCGAAAGCTATTCGCCGGACTGGGAATATGTATATGAGCTCTGGCTCAGCTTCCCGGAAGGATGGGTTGTAAACAGCGTCACATCTTCAGGGGAGTCCTGCGACAACGGTTCCTGGGGCACCCTTGCGGCTACAGTTCAGGACCCTGCCAATGTGGTTCAGATCTATCATCCCAGGTATCAGGGCTCCGGGGGATGTACCTGTTACTGCTGGTATACAGTTAACGCCACACCGGGCCCGGCCATAGGGGATGCAAATGTCTCCTGGTACTGGGACGGCGACGGTTACGGCGCTACCCCACACTGGCCATGCAGTTCCGACGGCTATACCCCTCCGGGATATGATACCTGCGATGAGATGGTAGAGCCTCCGGCTGTGATTCCCCCATGCACTGTTGAACCGGGTGTTTACCTTTTTCCCTCCACCCAGGATAATATTGACTGTCCCAATACCCCTGTTGATTATACCCTTGGCGTGCTGAACCAGACCGGAGCCAATGCCACGATCAGCTTTTCATACAGTGTAGGGACGGGAAACGGAACGCTTACGGGCCCTGCAGACATTTACCTTACAGATACTGAGATGCAGGATATTGTTGTTACCCTTACCTCTGACCCGGGCCTTTCAGCAGGCGAAATTGTAACGGGAACAATCACTGCCAGCAATAATGGATATAATGATACAGCTGATGTCAACCTGGAGATAACCATGGGCGGATGGGTCAATATTGCAACGGAACCCAATTCAGGGAGAATGGATAATGCCGTTGTAACCTATAATGATATGATATGGTCCATAGCCGGTTATGGCAGTGAATTCAGCGTACGATACTACAACCCGGGCGATGATACCTGGACATCAGTTCCCGAATCCACTTTCCTAAACTGCTATGCCCGCTCCGGCGCGTCATACCAGAACAAGGCCTTCATCTACGGGGATGCTGCTACTACCGGTTTTACCGGGCTATGGTCCTATAATATGGATACCAATACCTGGACCAATGAGACCCCTTCGGGCACAGCCCCTGCACAGACGGGCATATGGGCCCCGGCCTGGGTTGCTGATCCGGATACGGGATACCTTTATATAACCGGCGGCGCATCAGCTCCTGGCGGCGGTAACCTTACCACCGTATATGTATATGACCCTGCAGGAAATGCCTGGCTGGATCCTTTGCCTAATTTCACCACTGAAAGGGATTTTCATGCTGCATTCATCTATACCGATCCCTACTCAGGCCACAAGATGCTGGCAATAGCCGGAGGCGTTACCTCGGCAAGTGTTTATCTTGCCAGCACCCAGTGCTATGACTTTACCACAGGTGCCTGGAATCCCGAAAACCTGGACATACCTGACATTCCAATGGCTCTTTTCGGAATGGGTTATGCCCATAATGTATACGGCGGAGCATCCCAGCTGTGGATAATAGGCGGGGCTGATTCCAGCGGAGCCCTCTTTGGCGGATCATATTACTATGATGTTGCATCGGGTACATGGATGGATGGCGGTGTTTACCATGCCAGCCCTGTATTCCGTACTGCAGCGGCCTCAGTGAACGGAGTGGTTTATAAGATAGCCGGATCTCTCGGAGGTTTTTCACCCACAGGGCTTTCCAGCAAGTATGAGCTTTGCGCAGAGCCTGGCCCCGATGCATCGGTATCTGCTTCGGATATCTGGTGGGATCCTTCCGCACCCATGCCCGGGGATGCAGTTACAATATATGCCACTGTATATAATCTCGGGGATGAAGATATAACAAGCTTCCATATTGCATACTATTACAGCCTGGAACCCGGGGTAGACCTCCAGCTGATACAGGAGGAGACCGTTCCTATGGTCATACCTCCCGGGGGGAGCACCTCTGGCAGTTTTACCTGGTTTACAACGGCAGATATGGATCCCAGGATGTATATCATTACCGTTGAGCTGACTGAGATACTGCCCTTTGACACAAATCCTGACAATAACATAGCTTTTGTCGAGCTTCCACTGCCTGTAGTGCTTGGCTACTTCACAGCCACAGGCATGGGCAACAGGGCGGATATCAAATGGATGACCGTAAGTGAGACCGACAACCTTGGGTTTAACCTCTACAGGCTTCAGCTGGGGAAGGTAAGCCCCATGGTATCCCATATCCCTGTAAAACTTAATGACAGCCTTATCCCAGGACAAGGCAACTCATCCAGCCAGTCCTTCTATGAATATACAGACCATGTGAAAAACGGCGGAAACTACATGTACATACTCGAGGCTGTATCTACCGAGGCTATAGTTACCGATGAGTATAAGACAAGGCTTCAGTGGGTATTCTAGAATAAAAATGTTTAACCCTTGCAGGGGCTGAAAAGCCCCTGGCTTTTCCCCAGTGCAGAGGCTGAAAAGCCTCTGGCTTTTCCCCCTTGCAGGGGCTGAAAAGCCCCTGGCTTTTCCCCCTTGCAGAGGCTGAAAAGCCTCTGGCCTTATCCCCCTTGCAGAGGCTGAAAAGCCTCTGGCCTTATCCCCCAAGCAGAGGCTATAAAGCCCCTGGCTTTATCCCAGTGCAGAGGCTGAAAAGCCTCTGGCTTTATCCCAGTGCAGAGGCTATAAAGCCTCTGCTTTTTTTTTTGTTTTTTACGGTATTATTTTGTGTTAAATTTATTTATTAACGAAGC
>CAYSKJ010000024.1:6278-27245 GCA_964431655.1 uncultured bacterium
TTTTTTTTTGTTTTTTACGGTATTATTTTGTGTTAAATTTATTTATTAACGAAGCAATAAATTAGGAAGAACAATGAAGACAGGAAGCGAAAAGACCATAAGCCTGACACTGCCGGCCGATAAGCTGTTTATTACCGCTGCAGCAAAGGTAGCCGAGGAGTTCATGGATATTAACGGGATGGATGCTGATATGTCCAAAAGGGTTCAGTTCGGCCTGGAGGATATACTGACCGAGCTTATTGAATACCAGGGCGGATATCTTAGCAATGTCAGCATAACGGTATCCTATACTGCGGGCAGGCACGGGCTTGAGATAAAGATCCGGGAGAACGGAATCCCTTATGATGAGCAGACCATGGACAGATACAGCCCTGAAAAGGATGAGGACGAAGGCATAGAAGGGATAGGGATATATTATTTAAAAAGGTTCATGGACAGTGTGGAGTTCCGCAATCTGGGCAAGGAAGGCAGGGAGATAATTATAAAAAAGCATATTCAGGGCTGGGAGGAACGGGATGCTGAACCTGGGATAGAAGAAAAAACAAAAGGAAGCCAAACAGCTCCGGTTGATTACTATGTGCGGGGCATCAGGGACAGCGAGGCTATTGAACTTGCCAAATGCGTCTTTTTTACCTATGGGTATACCTATATATATGAGGCTGTATATTATCCCGAAAAAGTTACTGAGATGAACCGCCAGGGGGAGATGATTTCCGTGGTTGCTGTTACAAGAAAGGGGGAAGAGCTTATGGGTCACACGGCCCTTACCTTCGGGGAGATGGAAAATGTAGCGGAGATGGGTGTTGCTTTTGTCTATCCGAAATACAGGGGTATGAGATGCCTGGAGACCATGACGGAAGCCCTGCTGGAAAAGGCAAGGGAAAGAGGGCTGGAAGGTGTCTATGTCCAGGCGGTCACGTCCCACATATTCAGCCAGAAGGCAGCCCGCAGGTTCGGTCTGAGAGATACAGCCATACTGCTTTTGAGGATAACGCCCATGGTTTTCAAGGCCATAAAGGATTACGGGGACAGCAAAGAAACCCTTGTAATAAGCTATCTCCAGATAAAGAAAAGGGTAGAGACTCTAAAGTATGCTCCTGAGAAATATAAAACTGTAATAGAGAAGATATACAGGAACCTGGGCTTTGCCGCTGATTTCGCCCGGGCAGGGAAGGTTGGGAAAACCGGGGCCAGGGCCAGCCTGGCCGTTACACTGGATTCCTATAATACAGCCACCATTAAGGTCATGAAATATGGCGATGATTTTGAACAGGCGGTAAAAAAGCATGTAAAGGAGATATGTTTAAACCGGATTGACAGCATTTACATCTACCTTCCCCTGGCAGAGCATAATACCTGTTATTCAGCAGAAATACTTAATCCTCTGGGATTCTTTTTTGCAGGTATCATGCCCGGAAATAACGGCAATGACATGCTCATACTCCAGTATCTTAATAACTGCCGTGTCAGCTATGAAGATATCATGCTGGAGAGTGACACAGCAGGAGAGATTTTAAAGTTTATAAGAGAGGAAGACCCTGGCAAGGAGATTTAATAATATGGAGAACCATCAGAATATCGATGCCCTTTGCAGTATAGAGGAGGCCTACAAAGTCACTCCTGAGGCAGAAAAGCTGTTCGTCAGCGCCATGAGGGACAATTTTGCATGGCAAGTGCAAAAACAGCCCTATATCGCATATATGGCAGAAAGATTATCCCTAAGTCCGGAGGATATATGCAGTATCGAGGATGCTTACAGACTGCTATGCCTGTTTGTCGGTACCATGAAGATAAATGACTTCTGCAGTACAGGCAGGGATGAGATAGCCCTCACCCTTACAAGCTCCGGCACTGGAGGCCAGAAGACCCATCTTTACCTGGACAGCCCCAGCCTTAAAAGGCTTGAGAAACTGGCTTACAGCTGTTTTGAGTCCATCGGGTGTACAAGCCCGGAGCCTGTCCACTGCTTTTTGATGTCCTATGCACCTTCAGACAGTCACAATATAGGCACATCCTGGAGCCAGGTGCATAAAAGGGACCTTACTCCCTTAAAAAGCGAGCACTGGGCTCTGGAAAAAGATGAGAACAGCGGAGAGTTCACTTTTGATGCCGGCAAATGGGCACGAAAGATTATTGAACTGTCCGGGGATGCACCGGTAAGGCTTCTGGGGTTCCCTGCCTTCATGTGCTCCATAGTGGAGGAGATAAAAAAGATCAGGGGAAAGCTCAAGCTTCTGCCTGGCAGTTTCATAATATCCGGGGGAGGATGGAAGAACCACCTGGGCCAGCCAATGACTCACGGGGAATTTACACAGTATATGAGCATCAACCTGGGCATAGACCCTGATAATATAAGGGACACCTTCGGCATGGCCGAGCACGGCATTCCCTATATAGCATGCAGGAAAGGCAATTTTCACGTACCTGTCTACAGCAGGCTGAGGACCATAGACCCTCTTTCAGGAGGGGATACGGGCATGGGAAGGGAAGGGCTTTTGTGCCTTTATACACCCTACAATACCGCCCAGCCCAATCAGGCCGTTTTATCCACTGATATTGTTGAGATTAACCTCGGCTGTGAATGCGGTATCAATGGGGCCTACATAAAATCAGTAAGGAGGGGGGGCACCAGGAAGCATAAGGGATGCGCCATAGCTGCCCAGGAGATACTTAAAAAGAGCGGAGAAGCCAGATGAAGAGATACAATTACACGCCATTTATCTGGGGCAGTGAATTTTCCCAGGACAGAGATCTTACTCCCGGGGATTTTGCGGAGAATTTTTCAGCCGATGTAATAAACCGTAAGAAAAGGGAGTTCTATGAAAAACCCATAGATGATATACTGGGGCTACTGGAAAGGACAGGGGCCAGATTCGGTGATAAAAACAGCCACTATTACCGGCAGGTTTATGATCAGATGCCTTCCCTTATAGATTATTCACCCAGGATGGTCGAGACAGGGCTTGGTATGATACCATCCATGCTTTCCCGTAAAAATCTTTCTCAAAGGCTGTATTTTTTAAAGGATTACCACTGTCTGGACCATGCATGCTTCCAGTCACGCTCAAAATTATCCAGGGCTGTTCCCGCCGGCCTTGTAACCCATATTGCCGCCGGAAATGTTTTTTTAGGTTCCATAGACAGCCTGATTTACGGTATTATAACTAAGAATTTGAATATACTGAAGCTTTCCAGGCAGGACTTTCTTTTTCCGTCCCTGTTTATGAATGCCCTTTTAGAGGAAGACACCGAAGGCATAATCACTCCCTATATAAGCATGGTATACTGGAGCAGGGAAGATAAGGAGATTGACAGCTTCATAAAGCAGAACAGTGATGCCATACTGCTTTTCGGGGGGCAGGATGCAGTGATAAGCTATAAGAACGGCCTTTCAGCAAAGACTGAGGTACATGCCTTCGGACCCAAGATAAGCTTCGGACTGGTACTGAAAGATGCTGACAGGGATAAACTGAGGGAATATGCCGAAGGTTTTGCCAGAGATATAGTATACTGGGAGCAGAGGGCATGCACAAGCTGTCAGAATATATTTATTGAGGAGACTGAAAATACCCGGTTTTTCATAGATATGCTCTTTGAGGCCCTGGAGGAAGCAGGGAGAAATATCCCCCAGAAAAGCATACCCCTTGATTCAGCTGTCGAAATAAGAAAGCAGAGGGAACTCTACCGATGGCATGTATTCAATAATGAGGCTGAAGCATGCCTGGAGGGCACGACCTCATGGCATACAGTAATTGCAGAAAGAAACTGCGATTTAACCGATTCGCCCCTTAACAGGACTGTCTATGTAAATATAGTCAGGGACTGCAGGGATATTTTATCGGGCAATATAAGGCATATGAAATACTATCTCTCCACAGTGGCCCTGGGAGGAGAAGAACGCCTCCAGGAGATTACCGGGCAGTTTGTAAATGCCGGGGTACTCAGGTTCTGCCTGCCAGGCAGTATGTCCAGCAGGCATGACCCTGAATCTACCCATGACGGGGTTAATATTGCAGAGCTTTTAATAAAGAGGGTAGCTTATGAAGACCTTTCGGTGATGCGATTCGGCCTGGAATTCTTGCCGGGAAGAAAGAGGGATAATATTATCCTTGCACGGCTGAATCATATACTGGATGTTTCTCAGAAATCACCCTTCTACCGCGATTTTTACAGGGGGGTTGAACTTCCCCTGAAATCCCTTGATGATTTTAAGAAAATACCTGTTCTTGAGAAATCCCACCTTACCCAATACAGCTGTGACAAGAGTTTTGATATGCTGACAGGCAAGGCCCGGAACTGCTATATATTTTCTGCAGGGGGAACAACGGGTTCGATGAAGCATGTATGCTATTCCTACCGGGAGTTTGAGGAGTCGGAGAAGGTCTTTGGATACGGATTCAAGGCTGCGGGGATAAATGAAAGGGATATTGTGGCCAACCTGCTGAAAAGCGGGGCCTTCTGGACAGCCTTCATAGCTGTGAACAAGGGGCTTGAAGAGACCGGGTGCCGGGTGCTGAGCATGACGGGCAATCAGAACGAGAGCCAGACCATAGCCTATATGAAGGCATTCAAAGCCAATGTCATGCTTTCTGTTCCCAGCAACCTTCTTTTCCTTGCCCAGTATGTTGAAAACAACAGAATAGATATGAAGCTGGACAAGATTTTCTATGCGGGGGAAGTGCTTTCAAGGGATAATATAGAGTATCTGAAGAAGGTATTCAATGCCGGGACTGTCTCATCCTTCGGTTACGCAGCGGTGGAGATCGGCCCCATAGGGTTCCAGTGCAGCCACTGCCGGGGAACCCAGCACCACGTATTTGAAGACTATGCCTACCTGGAGGATATAGACAGCGGGGATGCGTTGGTAACAGCCCTTACAAGGGAACTGCACCCCATCATCCGTTACAGGATATGCGACAGGATAGAATGGGTGGATGAGCCCTGCGGCTGCGGAAGGACAGCCCCCAGGTTCAGGCTCCAGGGCAGGACGGGGGATATGATAAAGCTGAACTACTGCAATCTTTATTTAAGCGAAGTAGAGCATGCAATAAGCTGTTTTTCAGAACTCAGCCCCTTCTATCAGATTCATATCGAACCGGTAGGGAAGAATAAAAGACTGGTTTTTTTCATTGAGCTAAAAGAAGAGAATCCTGGCCTGGCAGAAAACCGGGATTTCATCCAGAAGGTTCTTAACCGGCTAAAAGCCTCCTCCAAGGGCCTGGCATCCAACTGGGAAGAAAGGCAGATAGACAGCGTGGTGATCCGGCTGGTTTCCCCCGGAAACCTGGAGAGAGTCGGAAGGACAGGCAAAATTAAGCATATTGTTGATAAAAGGTGAAGATGACAGGCTTCCGCGATCATCCCTTCTATCTGTTTCCTGATTTCAGAAAGCTTTTTATCGGCAGGTTAATTTCGGCGGTCGGCGATAAATTCTATACCATAGCCATAGCCTGGTATGTAATAACATCTACCAGCGCTCACAGCAAGTTTGAGCTCGGCATGCTCATGGCCTTTAATGTGATTCCCGTCGTACTGACAGGGCCTTTCTGGGGTACTGTGGTTGACAGGATGGACAGGAAAAAGTGCATGATAGCCTCGAGCATAATCAGGGGAGCTGTCATATTTTTGGTCTTTTTCCTGATGTATCATGAAAGGCTCAGCATTAATGTCCTCTATGCCCTGACCTTTCTTAATGCAAGCTTTGTCCCCCTCTTTGAATCCTCGGTAAGCTCCAGCCTTATTCTGGTAACGGATGAAAAGCGGCTTCCCAGGGCGGTAGCAGCAGATGCTATGGTAATACAGTTCTCCAATGTCCTTGGTGCAATACTCGGCAGTGTCCTTATTGCGTCCACAGGTATAAAGGGGGCTATTCTTGTTAATGCTGCAAGCTTCTATCTATCTATCCTCTTTATAATCTTTATAAAGACAAGGCTTAAAGTTATCCTGGAAAAAACCTCTTTTTTTAAGGATATAAAAACAGGTCTGGGCTATATAGCAGGAAACAAACCCATCTACAGCCTTATAATATGCTTTGCCGTTTTTAACTTCTTTGGGGCTCCTCTGGTTCTTTATGTTCCCATGATAGTCCAGTTCATACTGAAAGAGAGCGTAAAATGGGTGGCTTATGAGGAGATGTTCATGGGCATCGGTTCCCTTGCAACCGCCTTTATACTCAGCATGAGAATCAATCCCAGAAAGGTGTACCTTTCCATATTCTGGGGTATTTTCATCCTTGGTCTGATGAATTTTTCCATCGGTTCTCTGACTGACAGGTATTTGATGCTGGGTCTGTTCACTGTTGTGGGTTCGAGCTTTATAGTGGTCAATGCCAATGCTCTCTCCCTTTTCCAGAGGGAGGTGCCGAACCAGATAAAGGGCAGGTTCTTCGCAGCCCTTTCAACCATATGTTATGCAGTCATACCCCTTGCTTTTATGGTAAACGGCTTTTTGACCGACTCCTATCCCATAAGCATGATACTCAAGGTAAACGGCATAGGGGCTGTAATCCTGGCATTTGTCTTCCTCTTCATACCCAGGGCAAAAGGCTACGGCAGAATAAGCAAAAGAGAAGGCCTGTCTGATTAGCTTTCCTTTTCTTTGCTGTCCATGCCGAGGGAACTGGATGCTTTATCTTTAAGCTCCCTGAATTTACTGCTTATACCCTCCAGCTTTGCCGATACCTCCGGAGATGGTTCCAGGCCCTGGATCTCATCATGGTAGGATGCTATTATAGCCGCCATGGCAAAGGCATCGCCTATGGCCACCTTGATAAGATAGGCCAGTATAAGCAGGGCGATTACCACCCATCCGCCTATGGTGGATGATGTCAGATACCAGATGGCTCCCCCTACGGGGGCCACAAGCAGAATCACAGCCACGGCAAAGGGAACATAGGAAAGGACCATCAGGGCTATGGCATTCATCAGCAGGGGCTTCCATACCATACCGTAAAGGATTATGCCATCCTTGGCATTGGCCCAGACCGAACCGCTGTCAAGCCAGAAGGTCCTTGCAAGGATAGCTTCATCAATATAGTTCAGGGAAAATTTTATTACCCTGTTTATTATGCCGGCTATATTCCGTCCGGCATTTCCCGGAAGAAAGGATGTAAACCGGTATACTGCCGAGGTGAAGACATTGATGATACCGCTTATTATCTTGTCTACGGCAAACATGACGCTTGCCTCGCCGAATCTTTTCTTCACCTGGTCCTTGCCGTAGGAAAGCTGGCTTATCATGACCGGCATATCACTGCCCTTGTGGATGATTTCTGCAATAACAGCTATATGGGCTGCTTTTATCATATAAAGGACATAATCCCTTGCAAGCTTATAAAGGAAACCTACACCCCCTATGCCGACCAGAAAGATTATTATACCGGCAAGAGGCAGAGCCTGTCCTGCAAGCCATGCTATTCCGCCGATAATTGCCAGGTAAACCAGGGCAATAATCCAGAATACAAAAAGAGCTCCAAGCCTTACTGCAGAGATGGGCAGGGTTTTGATGACAATACTGACGGCTCGTCCGATTTTCAGGGATTTTAAGTCCATAACAGTTCCTCCTAATAATTATTTTGCTGTTTATTCTATTTTTATATGCAGTTTTGTCAAATATTCTATTCCTGCACTCTTATTATCATCGCGGAATATCCTCTTTTAGTTGCCTGAAAAAAATCCGGGATAATGAAGAAATATTTATTGCATAATCATTTTTCTGTAATAGAATTTTATGAATAATGGAGAAAACCCCACCCAAAAGCTTAATAGACAGTGATATCTTTTCTGAGATATTCAAGGGATCTTCCCAGGGGATTCTGGTAGCCGAGAAAGCCACGGAAAAGATACTCTATGCAAATAAGGCAATCTGCAGTATGCTTGGTTACAGTGAAACAGAACTGCTTTCCCTGATGCTTATGGATATACATCCGGAAAGCCATGCCGGAGCAGTAAGAATGATGATAGAAAGCCTGCTGAAGGGAAGATACCGTACAGCCAGGCATTTTCCCCTTAAGATGAAAGACAGAAACCTGTTTTATGCCGACATTGATTCATCCTATATAAAGCATAACGGATCTGAGTATATTGTGGGTTTCTTTTCCGATGAAACAGAAAGCTTTAAAAAAGAGCTCCGCGTAAAGGATATGCTCCGGGATATTGAGGCCATATTCAGCAATATACCGTACCCTGTAATGATAACTGACGCAGACAATAATATAATAAACTATAATCAGCAGATGAAAAACCTTACAGGGATGGGGAAAAAAACCATAAAGGGCCTGAAATGCTGGGAGGTATTCCACGGCCGGGAATGCAGTAAACCTCCCTTCGGCTGTCCCTACAGGCATATGCTGGAATCGGGGTCTGTGGAGACAACGGAGATCTACCTGGAAGGTCCTGGGGGTTATTATCTCGTTTCCTGCACTCCCGTATGCAGTGAATCCGGTAAAGTTGAAAGGGTCATCCATGTGGCAGCTGATATTACCGAGAGAAAAAAGCTGGAGCTTGAATTAAAAGAGCTGATTGCTGTCCATAAGGAGACTGCCGACACCCTGGAGGCAGTTTTTGACGCCATACCCGATATCCTCGGCATACAGGACACACAGCAGAATATAATAAGATACAATAAGGCGGGTTATGAATTCTTAAAAGCAAAGCCCAGGGATGTGAAGGGTAAAAAGTGCTGGGAGCTCATTGAACGGGATAAACCCTGCGAAGAATGCGCTACCAGGGAAGCCCTGAAGACGAAAAAACCTGCAAAAATCATCAAGTACCTTGAAAATCAGGGTATCTGGATAGATGCCAGGTCCTACCCGGTATTTGATGATAAAGGCAATATTATCAGGATACTGGAGCATATCAGGGATATCACCGACAGTATAGGAAAATAAATATTTAATGCGCAGTACAATCAGGCCCAAATAGTGGACACCGGAAAAACAGGCATATTAATTAGGGTTACAAAGAGAAAGACAGCAGCTATAATAACTTCAGCCTTTATATTGCTTTTGCTGTCACTTTTTTTCTGGATGGAGGCCGGTGTGGAAGAAGGCCTGTTCTCAACCCATAATTTTGTCTATCGCAGTAACCAGGTTTATCGGGTTTTCAAAGCAATAACTGACTACGGTATGAGTCTTATAGCTTTTATTTATACCCTGCTGCTTGTTTTGTCCCTGTACAGGCCGGAACTTAATCCTAACCTGAAATTATTTGTATATGTTCTTTTCTGTTTTGCTTTTGCGGGGATATCTGGAGACCTGCTTAAGGAGCTGATAGGGCGTGCAAGGCCTGCTGAAATATTGTGTGACCGCATTATAGGTATCCCTTTGAGCAATTCTCCCTCCTTTCCTTCGGGGCATACCATAAAGGCTATGGCTATGGCTTTGCCTTTTGTAATATTTGGTTCATCCAGGCATTTGACAAATTTATCAGCAAAACTTATCCTTCTTTTGGCCGGGCTATCTGTTGCCTATTCCAGAATAGCCCTTTGGAGGCATTATTTGAGTGATGTTCTGGGCGGAATTGCCATAGCCCTGGTTTTTACTGCGGTCATGCCTTATATAGTCAACAGGTTTTATATTAATAGAAAGATGAATGAAGAAAAGCTTCTTTTATTGAGCAAACGCCTGGTATTTGTTTTTACCGGGCTTACAATCCTCCTTTTTTTCATGGGCTGAGATATCGGAAAAATTTATCCTCTTTAATAAATTCTATAGAGCTATGTGATTAACAAAGACAGATTATCCGATAAAATCAAATCATAATTACAAGGCTGGCTGCCATGACAATCATGCCCAGGACCAGCCCATAGATGGAAAGGTGGTGCTCTCCGTACTCCTGAGCGGAAGGAAGCAGTTCATCCAGGGATATGAATACCATTATCCCGGCTACAGCGGAAAACATTATGCCGAAGATTATGTCGCTCATAAAGGGAAGAAGGATTAGAAAGCCGATGATGGCGCCCAAAGGCTCGGCCATTCCTGAAAGGAATGAAAAATAAAAGGCCCTTTTCCTGTTTCCCGTTGCATAGTATATGGGTACGGACACTGCGATTCCTTCCGGTATATTGTGTATGGCTATGGCAATGGCTATGGTTATGCCCAGGGCAGGGTCCCTGACAGCAACAAGGAAAGTGGCAAGCCCTTCCGGGAAGTTGTGCACGGCTATGGCAAGGGCTGTGAAGATGCCTACCCTGTGAAGCCTGTGCCCTGCACCAGTTAAAGCCGGACCTGATTTCAGCTCCTTTATTTCAGAGACAGCAGGCAGTTCATGCGGGTTTTCAAAGGAGGGGATGAGTTTATCAATCAGGGCTATGAAGAGCATTCCCAGAAAGAAGGACAATACTGTCATGTAGTTCCCGTGCTTTTCTCCCAGTGTACTGGTAAGGGTCTCAAGAGCCTTGGGGAATATCTCAACAAAGGATACGTAAATCATCACCCCTGCGGAAAATCCCAGACTGAAGGAGAGAAATTTTATATTCGTCCTTCTGGCAAAGACAGCTATAAAGCTCCCTATACCTGTGGAAAGGCCCGCAAGCATGGTTATGGAAAAGGCAAAAAGGACATCCTGTATTGAAAAATCCATTGGATAATTATATTAAAAGGCTGGATTATATCAAATAAATAAAGCAGTATAAAACCTAAGCAGGCAATTCATTCTTTTTTTTTACAGGCTGTTATTTACCGGATCCCTTATTTCTCATGGACATGAAAAGCCTCTGCATTTCAACCAGTCCGCTGGTATTAATGCTTCTTAAGTTTAATGCTCCTATTTCAAGAAGAGCATCAACAATCCGCCAGTCGTATTCTGAATCTGAAAGCTCTGCATCTTTAATCTTGCGGAGTTCCCGTGCAGTAATTTCCCATTGCATTACAAGTGCTTTCTTCTGCTTTTCTGTAAGAATCATTTTATTTTCAGTAACCTTTGAGCATTATAGTATATTTCCGGTTCTTCTTTCAAATCACTCAGTTCTTTTAAATGTTTTAGTATATATTTTGTATCAAGTTTGTTTTTCTGTTTTTGTGCAATTCCTGAAGCGTCAAGCCAGTCCTTCGGCCTTGAGGCAAAGGCTTTCATTATGAAAAGATCCTCTGATGAACAGATATTAAGTATAACTCCGGGCATAAACTCAAACTCTACTGATCTTGATATCATATTTTCCTCAAAAGGGAGTGCTCCAAAGGAAATATCAATCGGAACCCCTTCCGATGACTGTACTAAGAGGACCCTGTAATTGATGGCAAACTGCAGGGCATCTTCTATTCTTGACTGAAAGGATGAGAGTATTTTTTCTGCGAAATAATGCTCGTTTCCAATTCCTGTAAGAATCGTCAGATCAACATCCTGAGTAGTTCTTGGTTCTCCCCAGCACTGGTTTGCAAGGCCTCCTATAATACAGAAAGGCCATTCCTCATTTTTCAAATAGTTGCTAATCTCAATTGCAGCTTTAAATATCAGGTTCATTAAAAGACCACCTTAGAAAACAATACAATAATTTTACACTAAAATGGAGGTTTGTAAAGAAATGATGGTAAATCAGTTCCAGGTACAGCAGACAGATTGAGTTTTAATCTAAAAAAACTCCACATCAGGCTCTGAATGATAATGCTTGACAAAACATTTGTATTTTATCATCTTCATGGATAATTTTATATTAGAAGTGAGTAATTGAGATATTTATTTGTTTTAATATACTTTCTGGTAATGCTCATTGTGGGTGTTGTCTCTATTTTCCGCATAAAGGGGAATGATGACTTTTTTATTGGGGGAAGAAGGGCCGGCAGTCTAATCATAGCAGGGAGCCTTACAGCCACCATCCTGGGCAGTTCGGCAGTGCTGGGGACTGCAAACATGGCTTATGATACGGGTTTTTCAGCAATGTGGTGGCTTTTGTGCGCATTTATAGGGCTTTTAATACTGGTTCCCCTGTCTGTCAGGGTCAGGAGATATGGCAGATATTCCTTTCCTGAGCTTATCGGGCATTTTTACGGAAGGCAGGCCTTTTTTATATCCTCAGTGATAATACCTGTGGCATGGATAGGGGTTATATCAGCCCAGGTAACAGGTTCGGCAAAGGTTCTCAACAGCTTTCTGGGCATGGATTATGGCCTCGGAGTGGTGCTATCCGGGTTTCTATTTATGGTTTATACCTTCGCCGGGGGGCAGGTGGCAATTTTAAAGACAGATATAATACAGGCCTTTATCATAATTACAGGTATTCTATACCTCTTTGTGCATATATTTTTCTTCGGCCAGGGAAATGCCCTGGAGGGTCTTGGGCAGAGCTTCCCATTTAGTGAAGGCTTCGGATGGTTTGAGCTCGCCGTGCTTCTGCTTACCCTTTCCACCACCTATTTTGTGGGGCCTGATATATACTCCAGGCTATTTTGCGCAAGGGATGAGAGGGCAGCCAGGACAGCGGTTGTAATAACAGCTCTGGCTGTGCTTGTCATGGCGTTTGTGATTGTATATACAGGGGTGTATGCCTGCACTATAATGGATATTGACACGAAAAGCAGGACTGTGCTGGTGGACCTTTCCATGGTCATCCTGCCTGAATGGGCTATAGGGCTCATGACTGCGGCACTGCTTTCAGCCATCATGAGTTCGGCGGACACTACCCTGCTTACCGCATCCACCATTATCAGCGAGATATTCTGCCTGAAAGACAGGGGCAGGTTTATTGTCCTGACCAGGGTGTTTATAATCCTTCTGGGCCTGGTAAGCATATTCTTCGCCCTTTATGTCAGGAATATAATATCAAGCCTCCTTACAGCCCTCACCATTTTTTCAGGAAGCTTTGTTATCCCTTCGGTTGCAGGGTTATTGGGCTACAGGGCAGGAAGGTCAAGGGTAGGCCGGGCGATAATCCTGGGCGGAATTACCGCACTGGCCGGCAGGGTGATTCAGATGAGCGGTATGGGCAATACAGGGGATATCATAGTTATATCGGCCTTTTTGATGAATGCTCTTATTTTATTTTTTCCAGGCAGGAATATAAATTATAATGAACATAAGACAGAGCAAAATCGTAGTACATAGAAAATTTGCATTGAATTTTATAAATTAAAACGAGAGGTGGTTTTTTTATGGCAAACAAATCAAACAGGGGAGGGTGCTTAAGGCAGTTTTTCATAACACTGCTTGTTCTTGTCCTGTTACTGGCAGGCATTGTTATCGGGGCATCCCTTTTCTTTTCAAGCATGGGTTCAAAGCCCAAAATTACATCCAATACCTACCTTACATGGAATATAAAGATGCTTCCTGAGTACAAAGAGACCCAGATGTTCCAGCTTTCCAAGCCATTAAGCATGGATGTGGTAAAGGCAGTACTTGAATCAGCCAGGGATGATGACAGGGTACTGGGCCTGGTTATTGACTTTTCCAACCAGGCTATTCCGGGCTCAAGCATTGAGGAAATACGGGAAATGATAATAGATTTCAAAAGCAAGGGTAAAAAGATATATGCCTATGCTGATAATTATGTCCTTGGCAATTACAGGCTTGCCTCCCTTGCCGACAGGATATTCATGGCAGACACTGATAACTGCAATGTCTCTTTTATTGGCTATGCTGTCTACCAGCCTTATATGAAGGATATGCTGGACAAGCTGGGGATAAAGATGCAGGTTCTTCACCAGGGTGAATACAAGGGTGCAGGGGAGAATCTCTCCAGGACCGATATGAGCGATGCAGTGGAGGAGGATTACAAGAGGCTTTTCGGCAGTATATTCGATATCAGGGTAAGCGACATAGCTGAAAACAGGAATCTGGACAAATCGGAATTTGAAAGGGATATTCTATCCGGAAAATATGCAGTAATGACTGCCAGGGAGGCCCTGGAGGCAGGTTTTGTCGATGAGCTGTGCTATTACAGGAATATAAAGAACACCATAAATGACGGCAAAAAGCTGAATATGGTCAGCATATCCTCTTATACTCCAAAGTTCAAAAAGGCAGAAAAGAAGATAGCTGTGGTCTATGCCGACGGTGAAATCAGGACTGGCAGCAGCGGGAATAATTTTTCACCCTGGGGCGGTTTTACCAAGGTTCTGGGAAGTGATACGGTAGTAAAGCAGTTTACCGATATACTTGAGGATGACTCCATCAAAGGCGTAGTATTCAGGGTTGACAGCCCGGGCGGAAGTGCTCTCGCATCCCAGCTCATGTATGACGCCATCAAGGAAGTCAATGCAAAGAAGCCCGTTATTGTCAGCATGTCTTCGGTTGCGGCTTCAGGAGGCTATTATATATCCATGGCCAGCAGGAAGATAGTGGTCCAGCCCAGTACTATTACCGGTTCCATCGGTGTAGTGTCAGTAATCCCTGACATGTCGGAGGCCTTCAAGAAGCTGGGCATTAATATGTCCGGATTCCATGTGGGCAAATACTCCGATTTCGGTTCCACCGACAGGGCACTTAATGATGAAGAGAAGGAATTATTCGACAGGATTTTGGGCAATATATATACAGAGTTTAAGACGAGGGTATCGGAAAATAGAGGCATACCCATGGATGAGCTGGAAGAATATGCAAGGGGCAGGGTATATACCGGCCTTCAGGCCATAGAAGTCGGACTGGCTGATGAGGTCGGCGGAATACCCAAGGCCATAGAGCTGCTCAAGGCGGAACTGGGTATGTCAGCTGATGAAGAGGTTTTTACAGTCCAGTATCCAAAGGAAAAGACCTTCTTTGAGATGCTTTCGGAGGGTGATTTTATGTCCAGCATTATGGGCCGGAAATCATGGGCAGGAGGCCTGGAACCCTACGGTACTCTGGCAGAGGGTATCGCCACATGGATTGAAAGGGCATTCTACTATAACAGGGCTAATAACCCTCTTATGCTCTATACAGAATATATTCCCGAAGAAATATAATTAAAATAAAAGAAGGATTAGGCTTTATGCCTAGTCCTTCTTCAGCATTACATTCCTGCCTTTATAATAAGAAAGTATTATAGCGCCGAAGATAAGAAATATTCCTGCCCCCTGATAGATACTTATGCTTTCATCAAGAATCAGACGCGCGAGGATTATGGTGCCTACCGGCTCTCCCAGTATGGTTACGGCAATATTGGTGGAGCTTATGTGTCTAAGGGCCCAGTTGAATGATGTGTGGCCTATGAGCTGGGGAATTAATGCAAGCAGAACCATATATATATAGGAGTTTCTTGAATAACCGGAAAAGGAAGCGCCTGAGGCCAGGGAGAACAGCAGAAGAAATAGTGCGCAGAAGGAATAAACAAGGGTGATATACTGAATTATCCCCATATTTTTTCTCACCCGGCTTCCTATAATGAGATAGCCGCTGGCCATGACTGCTCCAGACAGGGCAAGCATATCTCCAAGGACTGAGGGGCTGTTTAAAACGGGCAGGGATTCAAAGCCTGTTTTTGCAAATACCATCATCATTGTACCCGCAAGGGATAGGATTATACCCAGGAAAAGATAAACGGAATGCCTTTCCTTAAATATCAGCCATGATAATATGCCAACGAATATGGGATTTGTTGTAACAAGAACCACTGAATTTGCAACACTGGTATGTTTCAGAGATGCTATCCAGGACACAAAATGAAGCGAGAGGAAAAGCCCTCCCAGCATGCACAGGAAAAGCTGATTTCTGCCTGCTTTTAAAAAATTTTTTTTGAGGATAATGGTATGAAAAAATACCATTATCATGCCTGCAATTGCCATCCTGTAGGTGGCTATCATCACAGGGGGGACATCTTCGCAGAACCTTATCATTATGGATGCCGTGGAAAGGGCAAAAATTCCGGTAAATAATATTAGTATATTCTTTATCATATCAATAGGTTTTCCTATATTATTTTGGATATTTGTCTATAATTTTTAAAGAATTTTCTTAAAATTAAATATAAATGCTGTAAGATAAAAGAAAAAGGCAAGTTTATGAAAGGATTATACTATAACGGCAAAGATCTTGAATATGCGGATCTGCCCATACCTGTCAGGAAAGCCGGAGAATCGCTCATAGAAGTGGAGTATGCGGGCATATGCAATACAGATATGGAGATATTAAAGGGGTATATGGGATTTCATGGGGTACCGGGCCATGAATTTACCGGGATTGTTAAGGAATCGGACGACAGGGGGCTTACAGGCAGAAGGGTGACCGGAGAAATAAACCTCTACTGCGGTGAATGCTCTTACTGCAGAAATAATATGCATACCCACTGCCCCGGAAGGACAGTCCTTGGGATACAGGGCAAGAACGGCTGTTTTTCTGAATATATAACCCTTCCGGACAGGAATTTAAAGCTTATTCCCGACAGTATAAACAGCCTGAATGCTGTTTTTACCGAACCCCTGGCTGCAGCCTTAAGGCCACTGGATCAGTTTTCTCCGGCCAGGGACAGCTCGGTCTGCATCCTGGGGGACGGCAAGCTGGGAATACTTTCAGCGATTGTTTTCAGCAATTATTTTGATGATGTTCTGCTTTCGGGAAAGCATGTTGAAAAGCTTGAGAAAGCAAAAGCTTATAATATAAAGACCTGCATGGGAAAACCGGAGGGCAGGAAATTCGATATTACCGTTGACTGTACAGGCAGCAGCCATGGGATTAAGGATGCCCTTCTGATCACCAGGCCCGGGGGCACCCTCGTGCTTAAGACAACCTCGGCCGATGATGCAAAAGTCAACCTTGCAGGCATAGTCATTGATGAGATAACGGTAATGGGCTCCAGGTGCGGGAATCTTGACCGGGCCCTGTCCTTTTTAGCTCAGGGCATCGATCTTGAGCCTTTGATATCCGGAATATTCCCTCTTGAAAAAGGCCTGGAGGCTTTTGAATATTCCAGAAGAAAGGATGCAGTCAAAATTATAATTAAGATAAAAAACAAGGGAGGTAATTAATGAACCAGGAAATAATGAAAATCATGCTCCCCATGCCGGGGCCGTCCTGCCTTCATATAAACGGCGAAAGCATATTTATTGCAGATATCAGGACCGGGGAGCTTGCAGTCTACAGCATAAAGGACAGGGCCATAATCAAAAAGATGCCCTCCTATGCTGTAAGGCCAAAGCTTATTACTGGAGATGAGGACTTTATCTATATATACGATGAGGTCTATAACAGGATAAACAGGATAGACCTGCAGAATGATAATGCCCATCCCTTCGGGGGCTTTATAAGGGCCAACCACCCTTATTACGGTCTGGCTGTGGATAAGAATAATTTTTATGTCCTTGGCCCGGATATACCGTGGTATCCATCAAAAAGCCTCTCCATTTCTGTTTATGATAAGAACTCAAAGGTGCTTCTGGACAGCTACCCTGCTCCTACCTACGGGTCCAGGGGCCTGCACAGCGACGGCACATGCCTTTATACCATGGATTTTGCCAGGGGCTCCGCCTTCATACTCGATTGCAAGACGGGTGTTGTAATAGATGAACAGCAGCTGGAAGGAAGAAATCTCCTTGATATTGCCCTTCATGAGGGTATTTTTTATACCATTGATACCGATAAAAACAGCCTTCTTGGTTTTACCCGTTCAGGTAAGGATTTTGACCTGTACGGCGAACCCATGAAAAGCGCTGTAGTCCTCGGCGAAGTATTGATAAACAACGGTCCGGCAACTATAATTAACTGGATGTCTGCCGGATTAAAGCCCGAAAACTATCTGCATCAGCATATAGCAAAAACACCGGTGATAAATCCCCAAACAAGTGATTTTATCAAAAGTTACTGGCATGACGCCGACTATGATACCCCTTTCTTTAATCTGAAAGATTTAGCCCCGGGCCAGTCCCGAAAGATCACAATAGAGTTCGAAGTCCTTACAAGGGACCTGAGGTTCCACTTAAACCCCGAAAAAACCCTTGGATTCGGTGATATACCTGAGGATATATCCGGCAGGTTTTTGCTGAAAAATCAGTATGAAAAGGCCGGCAAAGAGAACAGGAAGGTTCTGGATATGGTGGACAAAACCTTCCAGTTTACCGATGAGAAGGTCAAAGAGGAGGCTGAGAAAATCATAGGGGATGAGAAAAACCTGCTGATAATGGTACTTAAGCTTTTCAGGCATGTAATCAAGGAGATAGACTATACCCTGCCCTATCAGTCCCTGCCGGTGCTGAAAATCCTGGAGGAGAAGAAGGGCTCCTGCGGGAACCACAGCGCCCTTTTTTCAAGCCTGTGCCAGAGCCTGGGGTTCCCCACCAGATCACTGATAGGCTTCTGCATATGGGAAAACGATGCCAGGGCCGGTTATCTGGACCATGAAATACCGGAGGTGTATATACCGCCCTATGGATTTATACCCATGGATACCAGCAGGTTTATGAGCATACCTAATTATTCGGGCCTTATAGGGGACGATTTTATAAATTTCGGAAGGCTGGACAAAAGGTTTGTTGTATGCGGTTTCCGGGGCTTTTATGACAGCGATTACTTCAGGTTTCTCTATCTTGACAAAAAGAAAATCACAGCGAAGGGATATGCCGATACCGGAGGTAACTTCTACGTGGACTGGAAAACCTTGCCATAGAAATTTAAGGGGGCCAAGAAAGCCCCCTTAAATTAATTTTCATATCATACCCTATATTATTTCTCAATAAAATTATTTGACAGGCATTTTACAGGGTATATTATTAGAACAGCCCTGGGGGAGCTTTTATGCTGAGAAGGGTCTTTGACCCTTACCCTTGGAACCTGATACGGGTAATACCGGCGAAGGGAAGCGGCTGTCAGATGTTCATGCCCTTTTATCCCAGCCCCCTTCAGCCGGAATAAAGATTCGGAGGTTATCATATGGCAAGGATAAGGCTGAACGGCCTGGAAGAGAATACAAGCGCCAGGACTGTCATGGAGCTGGTGAAGCTGAAGGGACTGAACGCTTCATTTCTTATCATTGAAAAGAACTGCCATGTAATCAGGCAGACTGAATGGGAAAGCTCTGAGATAAGGCAGGATGATAAAATAGAGCTTTTGAGCTTTGTAGGAGGGGGTTGAAATGAATGACCCCCTTATCATAGGCAGAAGGAAATTTAAAAGCAGGCTTTTAACCGGCACGGGTAAATTTGCTTCCCCTGATATCATACCTGATATGCTCAAAGCATGCGGATCGGAGATTATAACAGTGGCTCTGCGGCGTATAGACGCTGAATCCCGGGGCCCCGGCATCCTGGATTTTATACCTCGGGATATTGTGCTGCTGCCCAATACCTCCGGAGCCCGTAATGCCCATGAGGCCGTCAGGATAGCAAGGATAGCAAGGGAAGCCGGATGCGGGGATTTTGTCAAAATAGAGGTCATCAATGACATGAAATATCTGATGCCTGACAACTGGGAAACCCTGAAAGCAACCGAAACATTGGCAAAAGAGGGTTTTATTGTGCTTCCCTATGTGACGCCAGACCTTGTTCTGGCAAAAAGGCTTGAAGAGGCCGGGGCTTCTGCGGTAATGCCCCTCGGGTCGCCCATAGGATCCGCAAGGGGAATAAAGACAGCTGAGCTCATTGATATGATTATCGGAAGTGTAAGGATACCCGTAATCATTGATGCAGGCCTGGGAATGCCTTCCCATGCCGCTATGGCAATGGAGATGGGAGCGGATGCAGTGCTGGTTAACACGGCCATAGCCACTGCAGAAGACCCTGTCTCATCAGCCCGTGCCTTTTCCATGGCTGTTAGAGCAGGGCGCCTTGCCAGGCTTTCGGGACTGGCAGGGGAGAGTATCACGGCATCCGCATCCAGTCCCCTTACAGGATTCCTTGCCGGTTAGGTCTTTGCTGTGTTCTGCGGGTTTTTGAAAAAATATGCAGGTTTTGATATATACAGATATTTCAGCACCTTAAGCGATAAAGAGATTGAGGCTTCCTTAAACAAGCCTGTCCTTAAGGAAAGGGACTTTCTAAACCTTTTATCCCCCGGGGCCAGACCATTTATTGAAAAGATGGCTCAGAGGTCTCACGGGATGACAATCCGTAATTTCGGGAGGACCATAGGGCTGTACATCCCCCTGTATATTTCCAGCTACTGCAGTAATGACTGCCTATACTGCGGGTTCAGAAAAACAAACAATATCTCAAGGAGAAGGCTTTCCCTGGAGGAGATAGAGGTATCAGCGGCCAAAATATCCGGGACCGGCATGCGCCATGTCCTTGTCCTTACGGGAGAGGATAGAAAAAGATCATCACCCCGATACATTCTGGATGCAGTTAAACTGCTGAAAAAATACTTTGCATCGGTGAGCCTGGAGGTATATCCCCTTGAGACTCATGAATACAAAATGATGAAGGAAGCCGGGGCCGACGGCCTGACCCTTTACCAGGAGGTATATGATGAGAGCATTTACAGTGTGATGCATCCTTCAGGGCGGAAGGCTGATTATTCCTGCAGGCTTAATGCTCCGGAGAGGGCGGCAGAGGCTGGTTTAAGGAGCATTACCATCGGAACGCTTCTGGGTCTGGGGGAAAAAAGGTACGAAACATTCATGGCCGGCCTTCATGCTGACTATCTCAGCTCCAGGTTTCCGGACACTGAGATTTCGGTATCCCTTCCCAGGCTTAATCGGGCAGAGGGCATGTCCCATTCGGGGGGCATGATTGAGGATATTGACATAGTCCAGTTTATACTGGCATACAGGCTTTTTATCCCGAGGCTCGGAATAAGCATTTCAACCAGGGAAAGATCAGGATTCAGGGATAATCTCATACCCCTGGGCATCACCCGCATGTCAGCTGGCTCCAGGACCGATGTGGGCGGTTACCTTGGCAGGAAAGACAGCCCCCAGTTTGCGATAAGGGATGAAAGGGGTACGGCTGATGTGGTCCGGGCCATAGCCGGAAAGGGATACCAGCCGGTCTTGAAGGACTGGGATGATATATGAGAAAATATGATGGATTAAATTCCTTTAGGGGTTAATATAATTAAATAATGTAAAAGCGGTTTCAAAAATTACAGGTAATTATGAAAATTAATTAAGGAGTAGGCCATGGGCAATTATTAC
>CAYSKJ010000025.1:0-27158 GCA_964431655.1 uncultured bacterium
AGAGGGAAATCCCGGAGGAGGAGAACAATCCGGATGTTCTCCCCTCTTTCCCCTGAGTTTTCTAACCTGCTCCGGCAAGATTCCAGAGGCTTCTTATATGCTTTTTGCGGTCTTCCGGTATGTCAAGGCTTTTTAGCTGTTTGTCTATGATTTCTTCAAGATATAGGGTTTCTGCCGGGGGTTCCTTTATCCTGGCCGGGGGATTGGCAAAAGATTCAATAAAGTGGATGATACCGTCAGCGGATTTTGAAGCGCTGTGGTTCTGTTTTACGTATTTTCGGGCATTTTCAGAGATGACATCAAGCTTCTGCCTGTTATTATAGTAATACCTGACGGTATTTGACAGGGCGCTCTCCTCGTCCAGGGAAGGCTTTAATCTGATTACGGCATTATCGGGTATATCTCTGAACTGGGGTGTATCATAGATAATAACAGGCTTTCCCATCCCCATATTGGTGATAAGGGCTGCGGACATTTCCCCGAAGCTCGGGTACCTGAGGTTCAGGACCAGGTCGCAGCTGCTGATATGTCTCCTGAGTTCATTATATGGCAGATATCCGTAATAATGGGCATTTCTTATTTTATTGGATGCCATATACTCATCTATGTCAACTCCTGGTGCTGATTTGCCGACGATAATCAGCCGGATAGAATTATTGCAGAGAAGGCCTTTAAGGGCGTTCATTATGGGAATTATCCTTTTGTAGTGGCTTACCATGCCGAATATGCCAATTACAAAATCACTGTTTTTCCTGGGTTCAATGCTATGGGAATTATCATCTTCAGAATCGCAAAAGGGCAGGTTTATCCTTTTGACCGGAAGGCCGGGGTATCTGGATTTAATGGAGCTTTCAAGGTAGCTGTTCATGACTATCATTCCGGCAGAGCTTTTAATAATATTTTCAGACATAGGGTATTTCAGGTACAGCCTGTCATCTCCCAGGCCGGCGCTTACAAGCCTGAAGACATCAAATAGGGTGTCTTTATCATCCGGGTAGTTTGTTTCCAGGGCTTTAAGGTAGCCAGGGTAATCCCGGCTTTTTGTATAATACCTGGCCAGAGAGTGATGAAGGACATCCTCATGAAGGAAGATTATGCCCCGGTATCGTATTAAATAGTTGAGCATATAGTAATGATGCTCGCTGTTGCCAATATTAAATACAAGGGCATCATAACTTCTTTTGTCGTATTTTTCAGGAAAGAGCAGGTGGCTGAATACATTGCAGGGGGCTTTTGTTTTAATCAGGGCGGGGTGGATGTCATCAATAAAGAGGTCTATTTCAGCCCTGCAGGCAAGACTGGGCAGAATATCTGCCGTAAGGCGCGCAACGCCGGAAACCGAAGGGGGAATCGGGCTGAAATATGCTATTTTCATAATGTTTGGCCTTTTTCTATATCATAGATAACACATTTATCCATATCATCAATAATTTTATAATTAATGCCCAGTTTCCTGAGGAGGGTATAGGTGTATAGACTGCCAGGCCTTTCTGTCCTGTCGTCCACTGCATAAATAAGGATATCAGCTCCCATTTTCCTGTAGGACAGTACCTTTGATATAAACCTGGTCTTTACCGGGAGAACCAGTATCATCTGGTCTATGCCCCGGCTTTCAAGGAACTTTTTAATGATCATATCATCGTTTCGGTTAAGCTCTCCCTTGTAAAAAAGCACCCCTTGTCCTGTTATAATATTCTTGCCCGGGGGTATGATGAGGGGCGGTTCATCAGCCCTGGGATATGCAAAAACCAGCATTAAAGAGATTAAAAGAATTATAAAGGACAGGATTAATTTATCCCGGCAGAGCATATACAGCATACCGGCCAGTAATATGTAGAACAAAAATACATGGGTGGCGTTGAAAAAGCGCGGAGGCTTGATGTCATAAAGGAAGAGAGTCATTATATCCTCATTTATAAATATCCTGAAAAGCCTGACCAGGTATTCCATGATCCGGGCAATCCAGAGGGGCTGAATGAAGATCATCATCAGGGCTGATAATATAATTAAGAGGACAATAATGGATACGAACGGAAATACAAAGACCCCCCACAGGGAAAAGTATCCAAAGACACCCAGAAGCACCGGGGCTATAAAGATAAGGGCAAAGGCTGATACAGCCCAGGACCGCAGTATATAATCCAGTACTTTTATTCCTGAGCATATCCGCGATATCAGGGGCATGGAGAGTATTATACCACTAACGGCTGTAATGCTCATTAAGAAGCTTATGGAAAACAAATCGGCAGGAAAAATCATCAGTATCACATAGACAGATAAAAGCAGTATGTAGATAGATGCCAGTTTCCTGTCAAGGATATAGGCTGTGAAAAAGACAATAAGCATTATATAGGCCCTCAGGGCTGCAGTGGGAAACCCTATTTCCATGATATATATCAGGAGTAGAAGCATAACAACAGGGGCTGAAGCCTTGCGTGAAATAAAAGGGCGGAAGAATATAAAAAGGATAAGGGCAATGAGGCCTATATGGAATCCGGATATGACAAATACATGGAAAAGCCCTGATTTTTGTATTGCCTGCCTGTCCCGGCAATCCATATAGTTTCTTCTGCCTGTGACCAGGGGCATAACCAGGCTTCGGCACTCAAGGCTCAGGGTCCCCAGAGATTTTTCCAGCTTATCGCTCAGCCAGCCGGGCTGGCTGGGCATTACGGCAAATATCTTTTCAGGCTTTATGTAGAGGGTCTTCTGAACCTTCATGCCTGCATCCCGGATAAAGCTTCCGCCCGGCCTGCAGGCAATATCTCCCCGCAGGGTAATGATATCACCCCGTTTTATGGTTTTTTTTACAAGTAAATAAGCCCTGCTTTCGGGTATCTGAATATAGGACCTTAGTTTAGCCAGAATGTTACGGGATCTGAAACCCTGGATGCTGTGGATTTTAACCGGAATTTGTATATTCCAGCCATACAGGGAAGGATCTTCCCTTATCTCTGCGGTTATGATATAAGAGCCTTCGGATGGAAGTGCGGAGTCTTCCAGGTAAAAACAGTAACCCCTCCAGAAGGACAGACCAATCAGCAAAATGATAAGTATAAGGTGTGAAAAGGCAAATTTTTTTGCTATCAGGAGAGAAAGATACAGGATAATAAATAATAAAAGAACAACATGCAGGAAAGTGCCTGATTTTAGAAAAAGGCCTGCCATAATCGCATTTATGCAAAAGACAGGCCAGCTTTCTGTCAGCAGGTGTTTCAAGACATCAAGGTTCTCACTGCTGTATTATGTTTATTTTATCAAGATATTCCTTTGCTGTTGCATTTTTTGGGTCAAGCCCCAGGGCCTGTTCAAACAGCTCTTTTGCCTTGCTGTAGTCCTCGGATTCAAAGTAAAACTCACCCTGTTTCAGGTAGTTGAAGACCAGTTCATTCAATTCTTTCTTGGCTTTGCTGAGCCATTGCAGGAGGGTATTGTCCGCAACTCCCTCTCTTCGAGCCTTTTCCCATACCTCAATTGCTTCTTTCAGTGAGCCCTGCTCATAAAATGCAGAACCCTGGCTCATGTACTGCTGGAGCTTTGCCTCCTTCTGGCTTTCCCTTGTTCTTTCAGCCTTAAGCCTTTCCTTCTCCAGGTATTCTTCGAGCTTCCTGCTTATGATAATAGTCCTCTGGTCGGTTTCATCAATATTCTGCATAAATTCAACCTGCTGGCCAGCCTTTTCTACATCGGACTTCCTGCCGGTTTTTAAATAATCCTCAACCTGAAGATAGGATTTCTGGAGCACCACATCCTTCAGCGACTGGTAAGTCTCCTGGGTTGCCACCGTGGACGCATGTTCCGGGGATACCTTTATCATCTTCTCTATATTCTGCTTACAGCTGATGATGTCATTCTCATCCCTGGCCTTTTCAAAATTCGCCTGAAGCTCCTGAATGGTCTTCTCAAGCTCTTCTTCCGCCCCGGCAATTATGCCGTCAATATCAGGTTCCTCCGGATTAACGGCCTTTACCTGGTAGTATTTGGATATGGCCATGCTGTAGAAGTCTTCCTGCCATTTTGATTCTGCTTCCTTCATTATTTCCTGGACTATCTCCTCCAGCTTTTCCGCGGACTGGCGGATATAATCCTGAGCATCATTATAAAGCTTATGCTTCGGCGGGTATTTCCTGAACTCAACCATAGCCTTGTAATACTCCCCCTGTTCAAAGAATGATACACCATCGCTGTAATGCTGGTCTGAAACACGGGGAGCACAGGAAATAACCAGCATGGCGGTTAATAAAACAACAAATATCCGGTTCATATTTTTCCTCCTAATCCAAAGAATAATTAGGCGCTTCCTTTGTTATGATAACATCATGGGCATGGCTCTCCCTGAGCCCTGCCGGTGTTATCCTAATAAAGCTCGCATTATTTCTAAGTTCCTCTATGGTTCTGCATCCTGTATAACCCATTCCTGATTTCAATCCCCCGACAAGCTGGTATATCAGTTCTTTCAGCCTGCCCCGATAGGGGACCCTTCCCTCTATGCCTTCAGGAACCAGTTTTTTGGTCTCAAGGTTATCCTGGAAGTAACGGTCTTTGCTGCCGTACTGCATTGCGCCAATACTGCCCATACCGCGGTAGACCTTGTATGACCTTCCCTTGTAGAGAACCACTTCTCCCGGGCTTTCTTCCGTTCCTGCAAACAGGCTTCCTATCATCACCGAATTTGCACCGGCAACTATTGCCTTGGTAATGTCTCCGCTGTACTTTATTCCCCCGTCAGCTATCAGGGGAATATTCATTTTGTCGCAGACCTTCCTGCATTCCATTATTGCTGATATCTGCGGCACTCCTACACCGGTAACCACCCTGGTAGTGCATATGGAACCCGGCCCAATACCGACTTTTACTCCGTCAACCCCTGCTTCTATGAGGTCCCTGCATCCGCTCTGGGTTGCAACATTACCCCCGATTATATCAATACCGGGATATTTTTTCCTCACCTCTTTAATAGCATTAATAACTCCAACGGAATGTCCATGAGCAGAATCCAGGACAAATACATCGCAGCTGGCCCGGTAAAGCGCTTCAGCCCGGTCAAAGAGGTCTTCCGAAATCCCAAGGGCGGCGCCTACTCTCAGTCTCCCGTTATCATCCTTACATGCATCGGGGTATTCTGTCCTTTTTTGTATATCTTTTACTGTAATCAATCCTTTGAGTATAAAGTCCTCATCAACAAGAGGAAGTTTCTCTATCCTGTGCTTATGGAGGAGGAGTTTGGCATCCTCCATGGATACTCCTTCACGTGCTGTCACAAGTTTTTCTGCCGGGGTCATAAGGTCCCTTATCTTCTGGGAGAAATCAGTCTCGAACCTGAGATCCCTGTTTGTCAGTATACCTGTCAGCCTGGATTTTTCATCAACAATGGGAATACCGGATATGTGATGCTCTCTCATTACTTTAACAGCTGTTTCCAGGAGTTCATCGGGATTAAGGGTAATGGGATTGACTATCATCCCGCTTTCATACCTCTTTACCCTTGCTACTTCCCTCTCCTGGATCTCCACAGGCATATTCTTGTGAATAATGCCGATGCCTCCCTGCTCTGCAATGGCTATGGCCAGACGGCTTTCCGTGACTGTATCCATGGCTGCAGCAAATATGGGAAGGTTAAGCCTTATATTTCTCGTTAGCCGGGTTGACACGTCCGTTTCCCTGGGAAGCACCGAGCTGCGCTGGGGAACCAGCAGTACGTCGTCAAAGGTTAGACCCTCTCTGATATCCATAATAAAACCTCTTCAGCTTATTTAGTTTTATAAACCCGTTTTTGTTTATCCTATAATAATATACAGTTATTAAATAATTTTCAAATAAAAACTAAATATGGACTTACTAATCAAGCTTTTCCAGCAATGAAAAAATGCCGAGCTTTTCTGCCAGGCTTTCAGGGACTTTACCGTCTCTGGTCCATCGGTGCAGTTCATAGTATTCTGAAAGGATCTGCCTGAACATGCTAATATCTATAAACTCGCCCTGGTTGGGGCCGTTAGCTACAGGCCTGTAATAAAATTCCGGAAGCTTATCGTCCCCGGAGTCAATTCCGAAACCGTTGAGAATCAGCCTTTCCGTTGTATTTATTCTCTCGGCAGCAAGGTCAAGGTCGCTGTTGGAGAGCTTCAGCCCGGTGGAAAGGTATATAAGCCGGGAAATGTCTGAAATTTCTATTGCGTCCGTGGAATTGAACCTCTGGGCAAACCTGCAGATACCTGCACTGTCTCCCAGGGCATACTCCTTCTCTTCTGCATGGACCATCCTGGCCTTTCCTTCATAGGATTTAGGGTCATTACTGATATGTTCGCTTTTATAGATCTTCTTCAGCTTTTCTATATCAATATTCATTATCTCCAGGGTAGGCCGGCTCCTTAGATGATCAGCCCCCCTGCTTGCGGTGGCGGCACCCAGGGCAAAACCCATGCCTGCCCTCAGATCGACACCGTCGGACTGTATAAGGCCCTTAATCAGAGGCAGGCCTTTGAGTGCTTCAGGAGGAAAATACCTGGAAAGTCCCTTTACACCGTCGGAGAGGACAGTCCCTGTTCCTCTCCTGAAGGCAATGTCTTCAATCAGCTTGATCGCAGACTCACTGTCTCCCCATTTTATTCTGTAATCAGAGTATGGATCCTTAAGGCTCTTTGCATTCCCCATCAGAAAAGCAACCAGATTTCCAGTGGTGATAGAGTCAAGTCCCAGATCATTAACCAGGCTGTTAATCTTTAATATGGATTTTAAGTCATCAATTCCGCATATAGGGCCAAAGGCGGATAAGCTTCCATACTCGGGGCCTTCACCGGTTATCTCCAGACCTTCATCGTAGAAGCTGTAGATATGATGGCATTTAATGCTGCAGGCAAAGCACCCGGTTGCTTTTTTATAAAACTGATTCCGGAGCACCCTGACATCCAGCCCCTCAGCATGGTCGAACCTGCTTTTGGCAGTCCCGTAGGACCTGACAATACCCTGCCGGTTATGAAGCTTGAACAGATACGGAGTCCCGTAATCATGAAGCATTTTTGCGAATTTTGAATCCTTAAGCCTTTTGTACAAGGCCCCGGAAAAATCCAGAAATTCCCTTCTCCTGTATAATGGCAGAGAACCCCCTGGGGTTACTGTTATTGCCTTGAGTCTTTTCATGCCCATAAGACAGCCCATGCCTGTCCTTGCTGCAGCATTTTTCTGACTGCTGATAACCGCACTGTAAGGAACAAGGTTTTCCCCTGCCGGCCCTATCACAAGAGAAATGCAGTTACTCCCGTGCTTTTCTTCCAGAATGCGCTGAGCGTCCTGGGTTCGCCGGCCCCAGACATCTCCTGCATCCAGCAGGGATATGGCGCCGTTTTGTATATGGATATAAACAGGCCTGTCAGAAACACCATGTATATAAAGATGACTGAATCCGCATTTTTTAAGGGCCGGGCCGAAAAACCCGCCCATATTGCTGTCTCCGAGGAAGCCGGTTTCCGGGGAAACACCTGTAATATTCAGCCTTGCCATGCATGGCGCAGGAAGTCCGGTCAGAAGCCCGGAGCCTATAATAAGGGGGTTTTCCGTTTGATCAAAATTCCTCCTTGCAAGATAGCTGTACAGAAGAAAAACATTTATGCCCCTGCCTCCAATATAGGCTTTTATTATTTCAGGCTTTATATCCGTAAAGGATATACACCCTGTATTAAGGTTGATATAGGCGATTTTGCCTAAGCAAGCTTTATCCATTTATTCTCAGTTTCATTATAAAATCATGGGCTATTTAATAATTTTATTTGATTCTACTTATATTTGAATAAAATTAAAATAAAATGTACCCGATTGCAGATCATAATCGAAGATAAAAATAGCATAAAGCAGTGAAGAATTTTTTCAATACAATATCTATGGTTTTTTTGGTCCTCGGAACAATGCTTGGAGCAGGAATACTGGGACTCCCGACCAGCGCAGGATTATCCGGCCTTGCAGCCTGCATTACGGCCCAGCTTCTTGTAGCTTCAGCCATGCTGTTCTCCGCTGTTATAATAATAAACGAAAATGTTTCCGCCCGAAAGAATAATTTCAACTATCCCAGCCTTTATGAAAGCTGTCTCGGAAGCAAAGGCAAATGGCTTGCTGTGACTGCAAATATAATTATCCTCTATGGACTTCTCATTGCCTATATCTCGGGAAGCACTTCGGTTGTTTCACACCTGACAGGCATACCGGATAATTATCAGAAACCTCTGATGGTGGCTATTTACCTCGTTCTGTCAATAATGAGCATGGGAGGCCTGGAGCTTATCAAAAGATATAATTCAGTTCTGGTTTTTTTTCTCCTGGGCTCTTTTATAGTTATGCTATGCCTGCTTTTCAGCAGAGTAAACCTTTCAAATCTCATGAAGTATAATGATTTTGGTTTTCTGCCTTCAGTTTTCCCGATAATTGTGAGCGCTTTCTGCTTTCATACAATTATACCCTCTATATGCTCAGCATCCCGCTGGCATAAAAAAAACATCATAACAGCAGTAATTATATCCCTGGTCTTTGTCTTTTTCTTAAATACATTCTGGATAGGAGCAGTTATAGGAATATTGCCGCTGGAAGGGGATGCAGGGCTGGACTATGCCTACAGACATGGTATGCCGGCAACTATTCCCCTTGACAATATGATTGATTCAGACCTCTTCACAGCCCTGTCAGTTTCTTTTGCCCTGCTGGCCATAATAACTTCCTTCATCGGAGTTTCAATAAGCCTTAAGGATTTTTTAAGGGATATCCTTGAAAACACCTTCGGGTACACCAGCAGAAGCCTTAATCTTATTTTTACATTTATTCCGCCTATCCTTATATCCCTCCTTTATCCGGATATTTTTCTGGATGCAATGAATATTGTGGGAGGAGTAGGTATAGTAATCCTTTTCGGGATACTGCCGGCGGTCATACATATCAAAAAATCAGCAACCAGGCTTTCGGCAGCTCTGGGCATACTTATGCTTCTGGTGTTTATTTCCTTTCTGCTTTTTGAGGTCTGCCAGGAAACGGGGCTATTGAAGATTGATCCTGAATGCGAATACTACCATACAGAATACGGAGGGTGAATTATAAATTCAGGGGGGCAGGCCCCCCCTGATCTTCTATAAATTTTTATTTCTTGAAGGCCAGTTCAAGAACCTCGCTGATATGGCTTACTGAATGGAAGGTCATATTCTTCCTTATCTCAGCCGGTATCTCGGGTATATCCTTTTCATTCCTTTTGGGTATTATTACCCGCCTGATCCCTGCAAGCTTGGCTGCGAGCACCTTTTCCTTGAGCCCCCCTATTGGGAGGACCTTCCCTGTAAGGGTGATCTCTCCTGTCATGGCGATCTCCCGGTCAACAGGAACATTCTTCAGACAGGAGATTATGGAGGTCGCGATGGTAATACCTGCTGAAGGCCCGTCCTTGGGCGTCGCACCCTCCGGCACATGGATGTGAAGGTCCAGGTTCGAAAAGCTCTTTTCTGCAATATTTAGGGCCTTATGGTTGGCCTTGGCATAGCTGAGAGCTGCCCTGGCCGATTCCTGCATTACATTGCCCACATTCCCGGTAATCTCAATCTTACCCTTGCCCGGCATCTTGAGGCATTCTACAAAGAGGACCTCTCCACCGAGGGCAGTCCATGCAAGGCCGGTGGCTGTTCCTGTCTCATCCTGCTGGAGTTTCTTTTCCTTCAGGAATACGGGAGGTCCAAGATACTTGCTGAGGCTCTTTTCCGAAACATTGTACAGTTTTTTCCTGCCCTCGGCGATGTTCCTGGCAATCTTCCTGCATATTTTTGTAAGTTCTCTTTCAAGATTACGCACGCCGGCCTCAGCCGTATACTCAAGTATCACTCTTTTCAGAGCCTTGTCGGATATTCTTATATCGCTTTTTTTCAGGCCTGTATTCTCAATGGCTCTTGGTATAAGGTACTGCTTTGCTATCTGAAATTTATCATTGACCGTGTAGCCGGCTATCCTTATTACCTCCATCCTGTCCAGAAGGGGCCTGGGTATTGTATCCAGTATATTGGCCGTAGTAATGAACATGACTTTTGAAAGGTCAAAGGGGAGCCCTATATAGTGATCGGAGAACTGGTCGTTCTGCTCAGGGTCCAGGGCTTCCAGAAGCGCTGAAGAGGGGTCTCCCCTGAAATCAGAACCCACCTTGTCTATCTCGTCAAGCATAAAGACCGGGTTATTGGTGCCTGCTCTCCTGATTTCCTGAAGTATCCTTCCGGGCAGGGCTCCGACATAGGTCCTCCTGTGGCCCCTGATCTCAGCCTCATCCCTTATTCCGCCCAGGGATATCCTAACAAACTTCCTTCCAAGAGCCCGGGCTATGGACTTTCCCAGAGAAGTCTTGCCGACTCCGGGAGGGCCTACCAGGCAGAGGATGGGACCTTTGAGCTTTTTCTTGAGCTTTGTAACACTCAAAAATTCAAGTATTCTTTCTTTTACATCCTTCAGGTCATAGTGATCTGCGTTGAGAACTGACTCTGCAGATGCTATTTCTATCTTCTGTTTTGAGCTTTTCCTCCAGGGCAGGAGTATGAGCCAGTCCAGATAGGTCCTGATAGTCGCAGCCTCAGCCGATTCCGGGTACATATTCTCCAGCCTTTTCAGCTGATTCTCTGCCTCTTCTTTTACATTTTCAGGGGCATCAAGCTTTTCTATCTTTTCCTTAAGGTCTGATATTTCACTGCTCCTGCCGTCAGACTCGCCAAGCTCATCCCTTATGGCCTTCATCTGCTGTTTCAGGTAATATTCCTTCTGAAGCTTGTCAATCTCCCCCTTTGCCCTGTCCTGAATCTTCTGCTGTACAGAAAGAAGCTGTATCTCCTTGTTTAAGAAGCCGTGTATCAGCTTGAGTCTTTTCACCTCATCCGTGGTTTCCAGAAGCTTCTGCTGATCCTCGAGCTTTAGGTTCAGCTGGGATGAGACTATGTCACAGTAATAGCCTATGCTTTCAATCTTTTTCATGGCAAGTATCATGTCCGGGAGGATGAAGCGGTTCATTTCCGCAATCTTCTCGAATTTCTCCTTGACATCCTTGAACATGGCCTGGGTCACTATCTCATAGTCCTTAAGCTCCCTCGGATTTTCGTCATATTTTTCTATCTTAACCTTAAAATAGGGTTTCTCCTGGGTATACTTCGCTATCCTGGCCCTTGCCTCCCCCTGGACAAGGAGTCTTATACGGCCGTCGCTGAGCTTCAGCATCCTCATTATCTTTGATATACAGCCGAATTCATAGATGTCCTGGACTCCCGGATCCTCTGTCTTTTCCTCCCTCTGGGAGACCAGCATGATTATGCGGTTTGCTGCCAGGGCTTCATCAACAGCCTTTATGGAGCTGTCTCTTCCTATATAAAGGGGGAGCTGCATGTTAGGAAACAGGGTTATCCCTCTTAAGGGAACCATGGGGACCTCTTTTGTTATGTCAATCTTTTCTTCATTCTCTTCCGGTATCTTTATGTCTTCTGTCATCATTACCTCCTGAAGTCTTCATTATTATTCAATATCAATTTTAATCTTGCCTCTTTTTTCCGTAATTTTGGGAAGGATAATGGTCAAAATACCATTTTCCAGGAAAGCCCTGGCAGATTTTGCATTGATTGCCTTTGATATCTCGACAATCTCAACAAAATCACCAAAGGTCCTCTCAATCCTTAGAAACTTCATATCACAGGGAATGTCTCCGTCCCTTGACTTTCTTCCCTTTACCTCAATATACCCCTTGTAATAATGGATATCAACGTCATCCTTTTTAAGCCCCGGAAGCTCTATGTGAATTTTTATATTATTCTCCGATTCAATTATGTCCAGGTTCGGTGAGAATATTGCATCGGAATTCATAAGCTGTTCCTTGTTTCGGATAATGCTGTCAAGGATACTGTCAATCTCATTTTTCATCTGTTTCAGATCAATAATGGAAATTGTGTTAGGCTTCATTTTCCCACTCCTTTAATTTGCCAGAGAACCAAGGGACATTAAATTCAGCAGGTATTTAAGGTTCTCATCTGAAAAGCTGAGTCCGGCTCCGAATACCACGCTCCTCCTTTCGCTGTTGGCAATATTGTCATATCCCACCCGGAAGAACATGGTATCATTAGGCCTGTAGTCAAGGCTGACTTTATAATGGGGGTCAAATTCATTGTTTGAAAAATCCCATGCATCAAGCCCGATGCTAAGCTTATCCTTTATAAGGTAGATATCGGCTCCTGCACCCCCGAAGCTCTCTATGAGGCCTGCCTTCAGATAGAGAAAATCCGTAATCCTTCTGCCGTAAAGGAGAGAAAACCTCAGGACATTCTCTATCTTTTTTTCACTCTGTGTATACTGTGTATTCCCGCTGGGGCTGTCTATACTGTATATTTTTGTGGTATATGTCTCAAGCCCGTAGGGGTCGTTCACCAGCTGTATCAGGTAGAAGACTTCATCCGAGGGAACAACCTTAATATTTACATAGCTTTTGACATCCTCCGCCTTGTGATTATATTCTGCATCATATCCTACATAGGTCTCAATAGATGATGCTTTGGAAAGATAGTTCTGTATCTCTCCCGATATTTCCTGAAGGGATACGAGAGCCTGGTTGACATTATCAATGGTCTCGTCTTCCATGAGAAGCTTGCCGACTGAGCCCTCCCCTCTGCTGACCGTACCGGTAATAGTTCCTAAATTTTCCGTGGCTGTGCTGAGGTTCTGGGCAATCTTTTCAAGACTTGAAATAATTTCTGAAATGCTCTGCTTATCCTTTTCCAGTATTTCCGAGGTAACCCCTGCAGTGGTGTCAAGCTTCTGCATCAGGGCAGGAAGTGTCTGGCTCATGGACTGGGTTATTTCACTTATATTTTTCAATATCTCTGCAATATCGCTTTTATCGCCCCCGGTCAGGTTTGATATATTATTTGTAATATTGCGGGTATTAACAAGAATATCGCTGAGCATCTGCCTGCCTTCGCTGTTGCCCAGCACATCACTGAAGGACCCGGTGACTTCCTTCAGATTGTCAGTTATACCCTGCAGGGATTTGATAAGAACATTAAAAGAGACCCCCAGTTCTTCCAGGCCTACGGCATCATGCCCTTCCATGGGGGTGGAGGAATCAAGCACCAGGGGGGAGCTCCTGTCACCAGGCATGATATCCACATACTTTTCACCCATAACCCCCATGGTGGAAAGGGAAAGGGTATCACTCCTCCTTATCTTTGCATCACTGATAATATCCAGCTTAACTATAGCCTTATCTTCAGCCAGCCTGATATCGGCCACCTTGCCGACCCTTATCCCGTTAAGCCTTACTTCTGCATTGGGCATCAGCCCGGTAACATTATTAAAAAGGACACTTACCTGGTAATAGGTACCGGTATCCTTCCTCAGCAGGTTCATATTAGAGAGAAAATACAATCCGGCTATAACTGCAATAATTGTAATAATTCCAACTTTTGCTTCAGGTGTGTATTTTGCCACAGTTAATCCTCCTGGATAAATTCATTAAATCTCATAGGGGCCCTCCGATAACCCGTTTATAAACTGGTATACTACCGGGTTTTTGCTGTTTTTTATCTCTTCAGGAGAGCCTATCTCGATTATCCTTCCCTTATAGAGCATACCTATCCTGTCTCCTATAGTATACGCACTTTTCAAGTCATGGGTTATTGAAATTGAAGTAACATGGAGTTTTCTTGTCAGATTCACAATAAGCTTGTTAATAACATCACTCATGATGGGATCTAATCCCGTGGTGGGTTCGTCATAAAGCAGTATATCCGGACTGAAGGCAATGGCCCTGGCCAGCCCCACCCTCTTTTTCATTCCGCCGGAAAGCTCTGAAGGCGAAAGCATTACTATATCCTCCCTCAGCCCAACCAGCCTGAGACATTCCAAAACCCTCTCCTTAATCTGCAAAGCTGAAAGCCTGCCCTGCCTTTTCAGGCCGAACCCAATATTTTCTTCAACATTCATGCTGTCAAAAAGGGCAGCCCCCTGGAAGAGCATGCCAAAATGATTACGCATTCTCTTCCATTTATCATTGGAGAATCCTGAGCTGTCTTCGCCGAAGAGGTAGATACTGCCACTGTCAGGCTTGATCAGGCCGATAATATTCTTTATAAGAACACTTTTGCCGGTTCCTGACCCGCCCAGGATAACTATGCTCTCTCCCTTCTTTATCTCCAGGTCCAGTCCGCACAGAACACGGTTACTGCTGAAGGATTTATAAAGATTATCAACTTTTATAATTATATCAGAATTGTTCATATTTTCCCTGCTAATTAAAACATAAGGCTTGTCAGGAAGTAATCAGATATCAGTATGGCCATATAGCTTATAACCACGCTCTTAGTTGTCGCTTTTCCCACGCCCTCGGCCCCGCCGGACGTGAAAAAACCCTCCTTACAGCTTACAATAGCGATGATACCACCAAAAACAAAGGCCTTTGCAAGCCCCTTCAGCACGTCTCCCATTAAAAGGTATTTAAAGGTTGTATCCATATACATGACGCTGTTTTCTCCAAAAAGGTTCACAGCAACATAGAATCCTCCCAGTATGCCAATCAGATCAGAAATGATGGTGAGCACGGGAAGCATTACAATTCCTGACAGAAACCTTGGAAGTATCAGAAAATCCACAGGGTCTGTGGACAGGGTGTACAGGGCATCAATCTGTTCTGTGACCCTCATGGTGCCGAGCTCAGCAGCCATGGCGCTCCCTGCCCTTCCGGAAACGACAAAGGCAGTCAGGACCGGGCCAAGTTCCCGGCACATGGAAAGGGCAACAACCGGCCCGACAAAGGATGTGGCATTGAACCTCGCAAAGCCCGCATAGGTCTGCAGAGCAAGAACCATGCCTGTAAACATGCCCGTAATAAGGACGACGGGCATGGAATTAAAGCCAATCTCCTCCATCTGGAGAAAAATATTGTGAAGCTCTTTTGGTATCCTGGCAAAGGACAGAACCGTCTTTCTGAAAAGAGTGACATATATTCCCACCTCTTCTGCAAAATAAAGGGTCCTCCTACCTATGTAGCTAAATATATTATGAAGCATTCATCACCTGCTTGTATTAATCCTTGCTTAAAGCTTCCCCGGCATCCTTATCCTGCTTTTTCTTATCTTTTTCCGGGGATTTTATATGCCAGTCCTGTTCATTGTATTCCTCGTTTGAAACCGGGTTGGTAAATTTTGTGAATTTATCCTGGAATACGAGTTCTACCACTCCCAGCGGACCGTTCCTCTGTTTGGCTATGATTATTTCTGCTTTTCTCTTCAAATCTTCATTGTCCCGGTCATAGTATTCGGGCCTGTGTATGAACATTACCAGGTCAGCATCCTGCTCTATTGCTCCTGATTCCCTTAAATCGCTCAGCTTGGGTTTAATATCCTTTCCCTTCCTCTTCTCAGAGGCCCTGGAAAGCTGGCTTAAAGCCACAACCGCCACATCAAATTCCTTGGATATGGCTTTCAGTGTCCTGCTTATCTCTGTAATCTCAATATTCTTTGATTCAAACCTTTTGCCCTTGTCCCCGGACATGAGCTGAAGGTAGTCAATAAAAACAAGTTTAACATCATTTCTCTGGCCTCCGGCAGAAGGCATATTTATCAGCTTGTAGAGCTTGGAATAGACATCCATGGGGGTCAGGACAGGCGAGTCGTCAATATATACATCCGCCCCGGAAAGATCCAGGACAGCCTTGCCGAGACGTTTCCAGTCATCCTTGGTCAGTATCCCTGCCTTAAGCCAGGATAGCTCTATTTCGCTCTGACTTGCCAGAAGGCGCAGGATAACCTCCTCAGTGCTCATCTCGAGGGAGAAAAAGGCTACAGGGATTTTCTCCCTCACAGCGGCAAATTCGGCGATATTAAGCCCGAAAGCGGTCTTTCCCATGGAAGGCCTGGCTCCGATAATGTTGAGGGTCTGGGGATGAAGCCCCTGGGTCTTCTGGTCAATCGCCACATAACCGGTTGCAACGCCTGTGGATTTAATCTCGTTCTTTGAGAGCTGGTGTATCTTCTGATATACCTCTTCAATACTGTACTTGATGTGAACAAGATCTGATACCTTCTTCCTGGAAGACATATCCAGTATCTTGTTCTGAATTGAGGCTATGGTACTGCTCACTTCTACCGATTCGTCAAAAGCATGGTCTTTTATGGTATCAGAGAAGCTGATGAGCTGTCTCCTCATACTTTTTGTCCTGACAATTTCAATACGGTTGTTTATAACCTCCAGGCTGTCCACATAATCCATGAGGGAGGAGATGAATGCCACACCCCCGACCCTTTCCAGGCAGTTATTGTCCTTCATATAATTTGCAAGGCTGAATTCATCAACCTTGTCACTGCTCTGTATAAGATCCTCCAGCGCTCCATAGACCAGCTGATTGCCGGCATCAAAAAAATCATCCCTGCTTATCTCCTTGGCAATCTCAAAATAGCTTTTGTTATCCTGAAGTATGGCACCAAGAAGGTAACACTCCGCCTCATAGGATTGAGGAACTTCTATCTTATCCATGGCAGAAATTATTCCTCTCTTACCTCCACCCTGAGCCCGGCAACTATATCTCTGGCCAGCTCAATATCAATCCTGTATTCACCCAGAAGCTTGATGTGGTCATCCAGCTTTATCGCCTTCTTTTCCAGGTCTATGCCCTTATCCGCAAGCTCCCTGTGTATGTCAGCCAGGGTTATGGAGCCGAAAAGCTTGCCTGCTTCGCTGGTTTTTCTTTCAAAGACCATCTCCAGAGCCTCAATCCGGTCCTTTAAATAATTAAGTTTTTCTTTCCTGTCATCAGCAAACTTCTGTGCTCTTGTCTTGAGCATCTTTATCTGCTTGGCTCCGCCCTCTGTGTAGGGTACGGCAATGGCCCTGGGCTGAAGGAAATTCCTGAAATATCCGTCTTTTACATTCACTATGTCACCTGCATGCCCCAGGCTTTCAAAATTCTTTTTAAGAATAACTTTCATGCAATCAATCTCCTATATTATTTTTTGGTTGAAGATTATATATACATAAAAATAAAAAATAAAGGAATAAATTTAATATAATTTAAAACCGGTTTCTTTTTGAGATGTTTCATATTAAATAAATAAAATAATTATTTATTGACTTGCAATTATTTAATTTTTAAATTATTGACTCTATATTATGCTTTTCACCAGCAAATAAATAAAGAAGGTCTCCCATGAAGAATATTCTGACAAAATGCATTGATATTTATGACAGCAATATTGATAAAAAATCGCTTTTCGCCCTGGAGGATAGGATTGTCGAGGGTTTAAGAAGCTATAGGCTGAGATTTCCTGATAAGAAAAAATTAATGCCTGAATACAGCGGCTGTCTTACCAGCTCTGAGATCACCCAGCAGGCCCGCTCAGCCCAGGAGCTTGACTGTGCCGGCTACTACACTGCCTTTATAGCCCCCACCGAGGGACCAGGTCTTCAGCACAGGCTTTCCGCAAAAGATATTTATGAAGAGATGGATGCGGAAACCATTGATTTTTTTGAATCGGGCCCTTTATTTGTAGCCCGCTGCATAATCTTTGACCCAAAAGACAGAAAAAGACACCGGGAACTGGGATTCATAGGCCAGAACCACAAGGTGGCAAGGGGAATATTCCAGCCGGAACACCATAATTTAACCATTCAGTATCTGCAGATGTTTGAAAAGGATAAAATCCCGGTTATCACCCTGATGGATACACCCGGGGCTGATGCCGGCGCATGGTCCAATGAAAACCTTCAGAGCCATTCCATCTCTGCCTGCATAGCTGAGTTTGCCCGAATAAACATACCCACTGTGGGTATAATAGCCGGTGCTGGAAACAGCGGAGGAGCCATACCATATGCAACCACAGACAGGATTTTGTGCCTTGAGGATGCCTATATGAGCACCATTCACCCTGCCGCCCTTGCGGATATAGTTCAGAGGCTCGGGTTTTCAAAGGAGCAGTGTGCAAAATTTGTAAGGGTATGCTCCTATCAGCTCTGCAGTGACGGACTGGCTGACGCAGTAATAAGGCTGAAAGGCACAATGTCTGAAGAGGAGCAGGATTTCTGCATAGAGAACATGATTTCTGCCATACTTGACTGCCTTGATGATATTGAAAACAGCGTTATTACCAGGTCAGACATACTCAGAATGGAGAGGATCCGGGAAATTTACCCCCACTACCTTGCCAATCACCTGATGAGAGACAGCTCAGAACATCATAAACTGCAGACTGTATTCGGCCTTTCACTGTCCAGATCCCCTGAAATATCCAGGACTGATCCCATGACCTTTGCTGAGTATGCCAGGAGGCTGGAGCGTTCAGCAAGGCTTCGCCTGAGACTGCAGTTTACTACCGTGTCCTACTGGGAGAACCAGGGAGGGGTTATAGAACAAAAACATTATATTGACTCGGATACAGCACCTCAGGATAAAAATGATGACAATTCCCTCACCGAATACATAGACAAACTTTCAACCATAAAAATCAACTTCCTTCCTGAAGACTTCCAGAAAGCAGTAAACAGGGAATTCGGCTCTCACATGATAAGGCAGGTCTTTGAGTTCAGGCTGAAGGAAAAAAGAAGCAAAAGGAGAAAACACAAGATATCCTATGAATTCATACTGTTCATTATATCGGCTCATAAAAGCAGGACTCCAGAATTCCTTAAGGGTTTCATACAGCATATATCAAGGAATTACCAGTTCCCTGCAGAATTCATTGACACAAAAGGAGCAGAGCCCCAGAACCTGACAGAGCTCATGGACTTCATCTATCCCCAGCTCGTCCTTCACAGCAGGCACATGATATCCCTTTTCAATGTAATTAAATACTGTTTTGAAAATATCAATACCCTGATACCTTCAATAAAGCTTGAACATGAATTCTCCAGGACAGATGCGGAAAAGCTCCTTAAAAATACAGTAAAAAGTGACATTGAGGATTTCCAGAAATGGATTTTCAAAAACATCAAATGTCATGCAAAGGCTGTAAGCAGTATCTTAAAAGCCATGAAAAGACATTATCCCAGGGTGCCTGTAGAACTGTTCAATGTTATTGAGGCGATACTGACCATAAATATCCCCAGCCTCTACCAGAGCTACAAGGCAAAAATAACCCCACAGAACACAACAGAGGATTACTGGATAAAGCTGGACAGGGCATATAAGGATGCAATAATAAGCAATATCCTGGAAAGGGTGAAGAAGGAAAAAAAATATATATCCGTGGATGATATTCTGGGCTTCTTCTATAATTTTTCTGAACTGGACAGGGATATAGTTTCCATAAACCCCACAGATTTCCCTGAATTTTCCAACAGCATCAAAAAGGCATTAAAAAGCAGGTACCATAATGCCCTGGTGACAGGCACAGCCTGGTTCAGGAATGAAGACGGCGAGAGCCTCCAGGTGGGTCTTATCATATCCAATAATGAATTCCAGGCCGGGAGCACAGACATGGCTTCGGGAGAAAAATTCGCCAGAGCCTTTTCCGCTTTCGGCCAGAAGAATATCCCCGTCATTATGTTCATTTCCTCGGGAGGTATGCAGACCAAGGAGGGCACAGGCTCCCTGTTCACCATGAGTATTGCAAATGACGTGATTAACAAATATATGGAATATACAAGCCTTCCTGTTATATGCTTTGCATTCAGGGACTGCACCGGGGGAGCTCAGGCCTCCTTCGTTACCCACCCCTCCATATACACCTTCTACCTTTCGGGAACAGAACTGCCATTTGCCGGCGCAAGGGTAGTCCCGGAACCACTGCCCTATCCCTGCAGGCTGTCCAATTACCTTGTTACAAAACCCGGGGCTATGAGCGGACTGGTAAAAAACCCCTTTGACCTGTTCCTGGATTCTGAATTCATCAGGCTTGGCGATCCTGAGCTGAAGATTCCTACATTAAAAATACAGGATGTAATATCCAAACTTCTGATAAAACAGCTTAAAAAGCTTGATGAGAAACCCATAACCGCCCAGATACCTGTAAAATCTGTGAAGAAGCAGCAGTTCACAAAAGTCATGATACCCAACCGCGGAGATGTTGCCATAACCCTGATAAAAAAACTGCGCAGGAAAGGCATAACCCCCATTCTGGGTCACTCGCGATCAGACCGGTTTTCCCTTGCCTATACCCAGGCCAGTATATACGGGCACACTGTGGAACTTGGCCCCGGCCCCGTTTCCCAGAGCTATCTGAAAAAGAACAATATCATACAGGCGGCAAAAACCTTCGGTGCTGAGGCTATCCATCCAGGAATAGGCTTTCTTGCAGAAAACTACGATTTTGCCCGTCTCTGCGATGATAACCAGCTGGTATTTATAGGGCCTTCTCCGGAATCCATACGGCTGATGGGGGATAAAGCCAAAGCCAGGGAAATCATGTCAAGGCACAATATACCAGTTGTCCCGGGGAGCGACGGGACTGTAACAGACCTGGAATCCGCCAGGAAAACCATAGACAGGATAGGCTGTCCCGTCATGCTGAAAGCCGCTTATGGAGGCGGGGGCAGGGGAATGCGAATGGTATTTTCACGGGAAGAACTGGAGGCATCCTTCAACGAAGCCTTCCAGGAGGCCAAATCAGCCTTCGGCTCCGGCGATATATATATTGAAAAACTCATTCAGAAGCCAAGGCATATAGAAGTCCAGGTCATTGCTGACACCGAAGGGAATATCCTCATCCTCGGGGAAAGGGACTGCACCGTACAGAGGAATCATCAGAAACTCATAGAAGAATCCCCATCCCCCGTACTAACCGAGGAGCAGAGAAAAAAGGTCTTTGATTATGCCAGGAAGGCTGTATCTGCAAGCAATTACTTCAATGCAGGAACTGTAGAGTTCATAATGGACATTGAAACCAGTGAAATTTATTTTATGGAAATGAATACGCGCCTGCAGGTTGAGTATGCTGTATCTGAGCTTGTTAGCGGCCAGGATATAATATCCCACCAGATAAACATAGCTCAGGGCATCCCCCTTGCTGTAAGGCAGGAGGACATAAGATTCAACGGCTATGCCATAGAGATAAGAGTAAATGCAGAAAGCATAAGCAAGACCGGGGAGATAATACCCCGCACTGGAATCATAGAACAGGCTGATTTTCCTGAGGAAGAATGGCTCAGGGTGGATACCTACCTTTACCCGGGATGCAGAATATCGCCGTATTATGACTCCATGATAGCAAAGCTTATAGTATGGGCTCCCGACCGCGAACAGGGGATAGACAGGATGCTTGATATCCTTGACAGGACAGTAATAAAAGGGGTTCCGACCAATATCTCCCTCCAGAAGCTTATCCTGAAGAACCGCAAATTTCAGTCCGGTTTATATTCCACCTCCTTTATACAGGAGCTGTTCAGAGAAGAGCCACTCTCGGAAATCTTCGATGATGAACTGGAATCAGCCCTCAAAGACGCCCAGAGTATTTTTTCTTCCGAAAATATAAATGTTCCTGATTCAGACATGGTCAAGGTTCTTGCAAACATTGACGGTGTTTTTTACCGGTCTTCCAACCCCTCTGCCAGTTCCTTCATAGAGATAGGGGATATAATCGATCCCAATACCACCCTGTGCCTGCTGGAAAGCATGAAAAAATACTACCCCATAAAGCTTTCCCTCTTTACCTGCAGGGAAAACAGCAAGGACAGGCAGGTATATCCTGCCCCGAAATACAAGGTGGTCCAGTTCCTCGTAGAGGATGCCAGCGAGGTTGAAAAGGGGCAGGCAGTAATTATAATACAGCCTGTTTAATCATGCACCTGTTCTATGATGAATTTCCTGACCGGGAGATCTTTGATATCCCGGCTTATACTGGCACATCAGACAATCCCCTTCTTGCCGGGCTTTCTGTTTTCGGCATAAAAAATAAAGCTGTAATCACGCAAAACAATGGTATTGATGCCCTTCTGGTGTTCAAAAAACAAAACACATCCAATTTGTCTGTAATAAAACACTTTGCAGATAAGAACTGTTTTGGCCTTTTCCCGGCAATCACCCTGTTTTTTTCAGAATCCCTTAGCGATGCATCAGGCTGGTCGGGAAGGAAATGGACAGCCTGCAGGGGAAATCTGCACCTTTCCCTTTTATTAAGGCCTGCAATTCCCTTTGAAAAAAAATACATGCACTACCTCAGAATAATAGTATTCAACTCCATAATCCAGTCTTTGAGCAGGCTTGTTTCACCGGTTTTATTAAAGCTGCCCTCTGATATCCTGGTAAATAAAAGAAAGATAGGCGGTATTATTGAAAAGGGCTACGGCGGTTTTGATATAAAGGCCCTGGTTTTCGGCATAGGCCTCAACATCAACACACTCCCCCAGGTAAAGGACTTTTCCATTTTCATTCCCGGAATTGACTCCGTATCAAACCTTACAGGAAAAACCTATACTCTTTTCCCCATAATCCATAATATACTGACTCTGCTGTCATCAGGACTCAAGGATCTGCATAGCGATATAAGGCTGGTAAGAAAGGATTTTGAGCTTTTTAACCAGTGCCTTTACGGAATTGGCAGAACCATTTCCCTTTACCGGGATAAAACACCGCCTGTTCTGTTAAAACGGGGCATTTTCTCAGGAACTTCTGAGGAGGGGGGCCTGTGCTTCCTTGATCCTTTGCCCCATGTCTTTGAACCCTGCGAATCCTTCAGGATTCCTGTCTAAGGGATCATGTATTTTATGTTTTATGCCCTGGACTTATCATAAGTAAAATCTTGATTTATCCAGGATATGGTATATTCATTTTTCGGGAGTTCATCATGAAGACTCATTATCTTCGGTTTATACTTGTCTTTTTAACAGGGTTTACGGCCTTCTGCCTTATTGCCGATATTGGAATACTGAACCCGCAGAACATTGACTGGATCCTGCAGAACGATGACTCTTCATGGCATTATTGGGGATGGCAGTTTTTCAGGAAAGCCCCGATTTTTCAGTTTCCCGCGGGAGCTAATCCCGGTCTGGGCATGGAACTCAGCAATTCAATCATTTACACTGATTCAATCCCTCTTTTTGCTTTTATATTCAAACCCTTTGATCCGCTTCTGCCTGACAGGTTCCAGTATTTCGGCCTCTGGATAATGTGCTGTTTTATTCTGCAGGCATTCTTCGCCTGGAAGCTTTTGTCACTGTTCACCCAAGACAGGTATCTTCCCCATGCCGGCTCTCTTTTTTTCCTGATATCCCCCTTTATGCTTACCAGGCTTAACGGCCATTATGCCTTGTTTGGCCACTGGGTTCTGCTTGCCGGCTTATATTTTTATTTCCGTAAGGATTACAGGATACTTCACTGGAATTTTTTAATCCTTATATCTTTGCTCATCCACCCGTACCTGTTTGCCATGGTTGCAGGCATATGGCTTGCTGATATTATTCAAAGACTTCTAACAAGATATGAAGGGCCAGCTGTTCTCGTCAGGGGAGCTGTCCTGTGTATAATCACAGTAATTTTGGTCATGTGGATCTCCGGTTATTTCATGGTTTCCAATATCACACATACCGGCGGATATAATATGTTCAGGATGAACCTGAACTCACCGGTTAATCCCTATGATAAAATCACATGGTCAGTTATACTGCCCGATCTAAAACCTCAAGGCATATATTATGAGTGGGAGGGGCTTAATTTTTTGGGCATTGGCATTATAGCAATGCTTATTTTCAGCCTTTGCCGATTATGCTTCAATCCCGGACAGCTTTTGAAAAAACGCTTACTGCCTCTGTTTATCCTGTGTATTTTGCTTACCGTATTTTCCATCTCAAATAATATAGCCTTCGGACAGCATGAGCTTTTATCCTATGATATCGCTCCGGGCATTGATGTTTTTGCAGGGACATTCAGGGCTTCGGGCCGGTTTTTCTGGACAGTGTCCTATCTATTATATGCTTTTGCCCTTTATTTCCTATTCAGAACCAAAGGAATCAGGAATGGTTTCATACTAATCCTGATGCTTCTGGTGCTCGCAGTTCAGATCATTGATTCAAATAGAGCCCTGTGCTATCTGAGCAGTACATGGTTTGGCAAACCGCCCCCGTTTTTGTCTCCCATGAGAAATAAAGATTGGGATGCCTTTGGCCATAAATACACAAAGTTATCTTGTGTCCCTCCGGAAAACCATCCTGAGAACTGGAATTTCCTGCTTGATTATGCTGATAAGCACGATATGAGGGTAAATTTTGGCTGCTTTGCAAGGATTGACAATGATAAATTAGCTCAATCAGCCTCAGAAATCCGGGAGCATGTATGCCAGAACCGCCTTGACCCGGATGCGCTTTATATTTTCAATGATTTAAACCTGTGGCAGACCGCAGTGGATTCCTGCAGAAAAAGTGATCAATGCTGTATTATTGACGGCTTTCATATACTGGCTCCCGGTTATCCCGGTATTTCAGAAACCAACTAACTCCCGCATTCAGTATATCTTATAATAATTATATCCTTGACCTGGAGCAAACACTCAATTATCATTACACTTGGAAAAAAAAATCAAGGAGAAAAATATGAAAGGCAGAACCCGAATTATTATAATTCTTGCAGGGATATTAGCTATGGCAGTATCTGCAAACACTCTTAATGCAGCCCTCTATGTATCCCAGGCAAAGGGCAATAATCAGAACCCAGGCACCATGGAAAGCCCGGTCAAGGAGATCGACAGGGCCATCAAGCTGGCCAAGGCAGGGGATGAGATTTTTATTGCGGGAGGCAATTATGCAGGCACCTTCGGAGTCGGGTATATGGAAAGCGATAAACCGATTAAATTATACGGGAGTTATGATGAGACCTTCTCCGCCAGGAGCATGGAAAACACACCTACTGTATTTCAGCCTGACAATGAAGCAGGCGGAAAGGCCCGCAAGGCTTTTCTGAAGTTCACCAGGGCAATAGACGGCACTGTCATTGACGGTATAGTATTTGATATGGGATACAGGAATGCCTATCACCCTTCTGAGGGAAAGATTGAAGGTCTTGAAACCGGTCGCATGCTAAGGGCAACGGAAAGGCCTTCCTCAGGGAACAGCACTGCGGAGGAACCCATTATTCAGGTAGTAAGCGCTGCCCAGGGGGGTAATATCACCATCAGAAACTGCGTATTTGTCAACGGCGCCAGTTTTGCTGTCCAGGGTGCCCTGAGAGAGGGCAAATTCAGCGTTGTAAACAATGTATTTGTAAGCAACCGCATGGCGGCAGTCGAGATATACGGGACATGCCCCTCAAAGGGAGGCCCTGGAACAATGTCCAACTGCGGAACCGTTGAAATAGCAAATAATACAATTCTTTTCACATGGAGCAGGCTTCCCGATATGGTTGACATGGGGTATGGAATACGCATAATGACCAGATGTGAATATGATATAAAAAATAATATCATTGGAGGCAGTGTCCTGGCCGGTGTTGATAATACCAGGTTCACTCCCGATGACAGGATTAAGCTGGACAACAATATATTCTTTGTAAACAAGAAGGCAGACCTGGAATACAGCCCGGAGAGCAATGTGAAACTCAATCTTTCCGCAGACCAGTTCGGCGACCTGACTTTTGCCTCCGCCAGGGGCAACAAAATAGAGATACCGGCAGGTCTTCCCGTCAATAAGGCTTATCTGGAGGGATTCTTAAGCGCCAGCTATACCGAAGAGATAGACTTTGACCCTGATTCACCGGCAAACCAGCTTCGTACAGCAGTCGGTCTCAATAAACAGGGCAAAATAAAATCCTCTGTTACCATGTTCATGAACCGTTATCCATGGAAAGATGCTGTTAAATTATTCGGCGCATGCAAAGAGGCAGGGGCACAGACATTTAAATAGCCACGGTTTTTAAAAAGTATTTGCAGTTGCATTTATTTTCCTGAACAAGGAGAACTGGATGAAAATGCTGTTTGTTATATTATGTATATCCCTTTTAGCTGGCTGTATCTGCATCAGGAAGAATCAAAACGCAATAAAGTGGCAGAACGAGGTCCTGCAGGCAGAGAGGGATTTCTGCGAGATGGCCAGGAATAAGGGTATTGCTGAGGCTTTTTCATTCTATGCCGATGAAGATGCTGTAATTTTAAGGGGGAATAATCTGATAAAGGGAAAAGCCTCCATCAAAGAAGCTCTGGAGTCATCAGGGCTTGATAATGCCCGGCTTGAATGGGAACCGGAATTTGTTTCTGTATCCGAATCCGGGGACCTCGCCTATACATACGGGAAATACCGCATATCAAAAACTGATGAGGAGGGCAAAAAACAATCAGTCGATGGAATTTTCCATACCGTATGGAAGAGGCAGAAGGACGGTGGCTGGAAATTCGTCTGGGATTAAATGAATGGAAATTTTTTTGGGGGCTTTCAGCAGGCTTTGAAAGCCCGGAGCTCAATCCGACGATGAAACACCGCCCTTCCATGATATTCTTATTAATTTAAGACAGTTCAGCTGTATATATTTAGGATTCTCCGGAGTATATTGACAGCTGTCTTTTCAGCTTTATGTACAGTTAACTGCAGGAAAAGCAGTTTTTGATACGCAGTCAGCTGGATAAAGATATATCGGCAGCTATTCCCATGATGCAAAAGAATACCAGCTGTAGGCCTTCTAATAGGTACATGCCCGATAAAGCAAAATCAATGATAAGAATAAAGATTACAGTCATCCCATAAATTTATAAACCTTTATAAAACGGTTATTTCCATTTTTGAGGAATAATTGAAATTTTAAATTTGACAGTTTACAAGGAATGACATATCATAACTGTATGGGATCTAAAAGTTTTATAAAGCTTTTAACTGCTATAATTTTTGTCGTTATAGATTGCTTTCTTCCTAAATATTCCAAAAAAGGGCTTCCAAATACCAGACTATCACCTTCTCCTGACATCCCTTCTAAATTTTTAGGGCTTTTCAACATTAAACATGCCATCATAAAGAAACATATCTATCGATTATCAGAGTTATAGCCGTAATATATAGCTTTACATGGTTCCCGCGCACTAGAGCGGGCGTGTTTTTGATATATGCTGATAATAATTTGAAGTAAACATTCAATCCCAAGGAGAGGTATCTATTTTGAAGGCTGAACCCGGCAGGAATGATTCTGAGAGATTCAAGGACATTGAAAGCTGTCAAACCGTGCATTTAATGAACACAGATCTTCACGGTAAGCATGTGCCTGTATTCTAAGAATAGCTTAGTCC
>CAYSKJ010000026.1:0-26779 GCA_964431655.1 uncultured bacterium
GTCCACATTAGGCAATCTCCTTTTTTTCTTGAAATCAGAGCCTCGTATATATATTATACATTCAAGACAGATTATATCAAATGTTTTTTTCTAAAACCCATATAAAGTATATTGTCTTTATCCTTGGGATGGGGTATGTCATTCTGGTTATCCATAATTCCTTCCATGAGCAGGCTAAGGTTATCCACCATTATATCCAGGAAGAGTACCAGGAAGTTGTCAATTTACTGGGCAGGAAAGAGAAAAAAGCTCTCAGGGATAAGGATCTGAGCCATATATATGCAAGAAGCCTTATTAAGCTTGGAAGGATCAGTGATGCCCGCAGTTTCCTTGATAAGTACCGCAGGAGCAATGAGCGGGATGAGCATCTGGAATACCTATACAAAATCAGCCTGATACTGGATACATGCTCCTATTTTATCAGGCCGAAGGGCCTGCTCAAATCCATAATAGCCTATGAAATCGAACCGGTGATTAATGATAATTATTCTGATATACTGGATTTCTATGATATTTCGCTTTCTATCCGCAGTTCCAACCAGCTTTTTTTTCACAACAGGGATATAATCATTTCCCATACCCTGAATATGTCAGAAAACAGGACGGATCTCATCATGGACCTGCTTTCCCTGGATATCCCCGGCCTTCTTGATATTGTCCTGGAAAATATAAAAAGACATGAAGCGGGGCTGTTCACCGACAGTATAATCCATATTTTCAAAAAGGAGATCGCGGTTGACCGGACCCTTATGATTGAACTTCTCGGGCAGATTGAGGGATATGATGCCCGGGGGCTCATTGAGGAGTCCTTTGACGCAAGCAGGGATTGCACTGAGAGCATTATTTCTCTGTTCAGAATAATGAAGGGCATGGATTACAGCTTTGCGAATAAGTACATTGAAGAATATATCCAAAGCTCTGATCCCAGGCTGAAATCCGCTGCAGTTCTGCTTTTAAGGAATTATATATTCAAGGAAAATAATGCCATGGACAGGTTCAAGAGTCTGCTGGTATCTGAAAACTACGACATCAGGCTATATTCCCTTCTCAGGACCATAATACTGCACATGAATGAAGAGCAGAAAAAGTATATTATTGAAGAATGGGATGAACTTCACTCCGATATCCGGGAAATAATGGCCCTGAGCAGTGTTCCAGGCAATGGAGGAGATGTTCGCGGGCATATCGGGCAGGAAAAGGGTATCAGCTGGTCTGTCTGGAAGCTTCTCATTGACAGGGAAGCCTCATCAGACAAGAGACCGGCACCTGACCTTAACCTTGTAATCCTTGTATCTGTTGACACGCTCAGGAGGGACCATCTAAGCTTTTACGGTTACCGGAGAAATACAATGCCCGGCATGGCTGAAATAATTAAAGCAAAGAAGGGACTGGTCTTTGAGAATTTTTATTCCAACAGCTCCTGGACACTTCCCTCCCATGTTTCAATGCTGTCGGGCCTTTCGCCCGTAGACCACGGTGTAAACGGCAGGGATGACAGGATCGGGGGAGATCTGGATTATCTGCCTGATCTGCTTGGTGAGCATGATTATCTGAATATTGCTTTTGTTACCCACAGCTTTGTGTCCCAGAGCCATAATTTTAACAGAAACTTTGATTTCTTCTACTATAACCAGGAGGAAATCGCAGAATCAGTTATTTCCAAGGCAGTAAGAGCCATAGATTATATTGCCCGGAAAGGAATAACCAGAAACCTTTTTGTATTCATCCATCTCTATGACTGCCACAGCCCATATACTCCCAGGAAGGAATTTGATGTCTATAAGGATGACCCTCCCTTTGCTGTACCAGGAAATATGTTCATAAATGAACAGCAGAACCTTTACGACGGCGAGATTCTATATGTTGACAGCGTTCTGAGCGAATTTTACCGCCAGATGAATACAAATTACAGGACTGTATTTATTCTCACTTCCGACCATGGGGAGGAATTTCTCGAACACGGGGGCGTATTGCACGGTGCAACCCTTTACAGGGAGGTTGTGGAGATTCCCTTTATCGTAATCGGGGATGAGAAAAAACTCCAGAACATATCGGCATATAAAGATCTGTTCCTGTCAAACAGGGATACACCCTATCTCCTGTGCAGGCTTGTGGGGATAAAAAACCACAGTTATTCCCTGGAGGATGATTTTGTCGAGATGTTCCTGTTTAAGGACAATATAAAAAAATATTCTTATATCCAAAAGAAACTAAAAATAAAATATGATATGATATCCAGTACCTTCTCTTTGTATGATATAAAGAAGGACAGGGATGAGAAGAAGCCTCTGTGCTCCAGTAAATACAGGCATATGGAAGAATTATCCCTTGAAAGGACTGAAGGCTACCTTGAAAAGGAAGTTCCGGCGGGCATTGAGATGACTGAGGAACAGCTGGAAGTTTTCAGGGCTCTGGGCTATATCGGTTAACCCCCGGTCAGATATCTTAAAATGAACATTTTTGAATAGGTCTTGATATAGGAAAAGGCAAAAAGCATCAGCCGGGCTTTGCTGGAACCCATCCTGCGGGGCCGGTATTCAAAGGGTATCTCCCTTATGGACAGCCCTTTGAGGTACATCCTGATTGCAATCTCAATAAGGATGTCAAAATTATGGGATGTAAGCCTGATGCCTTTGAGAGCATCTCTTCTGTAAAGCCGGTAGCCGCTTGAGATATCCTTTATGGGAAGCATTAAGCTTTTGCTGAATAAAAGGTTCAGTAACCTGCTGGAAAGCTTTCGCACAAAAGGCATATTTGCTTTCCCTCCCCTGGTATAACGAGAGCATACGAGCAGGTCAGCGGTATCTCTATTCTCCCATAGCTTTGCTATGTAATCAGGCGGGTGTGACAAATCAGCATCTACTGTAAGGATACAAGTCCCCGAGCAGTTCTCGAAGCCCTGTTTCAGGGCATTGCCGTATCCCTCTTTCTCTTCTGTAAGATACCTGACTTCAGGAAAATTCTCGCCTGAAATAGCTGTCTCAACTCCAGGCATTACAACTATTATTTCGTATCTGATTTCTGTGTCTTCAAGAATGCACTCAATGGCAGGAAGCAGGAGGCTCAGGTTCTCAGCCTCCTGCTTTGCGAGAATCAGAATAGAAAGGTCTATCAATTCAGATTATTTCAGGCTCTATTTATTTGACTTGAGCTCTTCAATAAGCTCTTTATAGGACTCAAGCTCATAGGATGTCACCTCTCCACTGATTATTACTCCCAGTTTAGGGGATTTGATGCATTCCCCTGTGCTGGGATTAAAGGAAGTTTCACCCGATATGCCCGGAAAATTCTGTATCCGTACCAGATTGTCCCTCAGCTCTTTGCTGGATACTCTGGTCGATCCCGCTCTCCTGAAGGCATAGGTGATAAGCATCAGCGAATCATAGCTGGATGCTGCAAATATATCCGGAACAGCATTATACTTATCCTTATAGCTTTCCACGAATTTCATTACATGCTGTTTGGTGCTGTTAGGGTCATAATCCGGATAGGTGAACAGAATGCCGTCTCCGGTGTCTTTTACAAGTTTGAAGAACTCTGAATTATAGAAGGAACCCGGGCCTATGACAGGATAGTATTTATCCAGCTGGCTCAGTTCGGTGATTATCTTTGAACAGGGCTTGTAGTAACCGGCAAGCAGTATAGCATCAGGGTCTGATTCCACAGTTTCTTTTAACAGCTCGTCAAAGCTCTCATCATCGCTTGTGAAATGCTTCATCAACCTGATGATGCCCTTTTTCTCAAGGAACCTTTCCCGGAAAGCTGAAGCCCATTGGGTTGAGTATTCTACATTCTGCCAGAGGATTGATACCTTGTCATATCCTATTTCATCGCATATCTCCACCATTCTAACGGCTTCAATGATGTCGGAGGTTGTGTTCCGGAGCACATATTCACCCCCTACCTTGGTAAGATTAGGTGTCGAAGCTGTAGGAGTAAGCATGAGGGTCTGCGTTTTCTGTGCAAGGGGTGCGACCTCAAGAGATTCATCACTGGAACCGGGGCCTATGAGTATGGAGATACCTTCCTTGTTCAGCTGTACGAATGCCGCCCTGGCACCCTTCCGGTCACCCCTGCTGTCAAAGTATACGAGCTCTATAATGCTTCCTCCAAGGAAATCCTTGACCATCTTGGGATCATTGTTTATTTCTTCAGCAGCCAGATCTATCCCTCTCTTCATGGACAGGCCGTATTCCTTGGTCGGGCCCGACAGATCTATTATAACACCTATTCTAACAGCTTTCGGTCCTCCGCAGGATAGGGCAAAAATGCCGATTAAAACAAAGATCATCAAAAGAGCTATTCTGTATTTCATAAATACTCTCCTTTTAATTTATAATATTAAACTTATAATACATAAATATCAGGCAAGCAAGGGAGAAATTGAAAGTCTGTTATTAATATTGTAAATAACGCTTGCAAACAGAGGTGCTATGCTTACTTCCTCATACCAGGGATTATTATCTATAAAATCCTTCCCGTGGAAAACAGCATCCGTGCCGATAAATTTGGTGAAAAGCCCTTCACTGTAGGCTTTGCTGAAGATTCTGCAGGCATTGTTATTAAAGAAGGGCATGCTTGCAGATACATAAATATCATTTGCTTTATGCTTTTTCAGGAGCTCCATGGCCTTTATAAAAGTGCCCCCGGTGGCAACCATGTCATCAACAAGAAGTACATCCCTGCCTTCCACATCTCCTATAAGCAGGGTATCAATGATAGTGCTTTTCTTTGCATAGTCCCTCTGCTTATAGATCATTGCAAGGCTGGTATTGAGCATGTTAGCGCAGGTTTTCGCCCGGCCGGTCCCACCTATGTCGGGGGAGACGATAACAAGATTGCTTTTTTTATAAATCTCTCTGACCCTGTTGACAATTAATTTTTTTGCTTCAATGTTGTCGAATTTTGTGTTCTGAAAAAAACCGGCAATAGAAGGTGAATGAATATCAAGGGTTATTACCCTGTTTGCTCCGCTGAGCTCTATAAAGTCAACAACAAGCTTTGCAGTAATAGCCTCCCTGCACAGTCTTTTTTCCTGCCGGGAGTATGGAAACTGAGGGATTACTGCGGTAATGTGTTCTGCATCCGACTGCTTGGCAGCATTGATGGCCGTATAAAGAGCCATAAGATTATCGTTCGGGGACCTGTATGAGAGGGGATCATCAAAGAGCTGTATGACATATACATCACTGCCCCTGATTGGTTCTTCTATGATGGTCTTTACCTCTTTGTTGGCAAATTCGACCTCCCTTGTGCTGGTCAGATGCAGGCTGGCATGCCCTTTTTGTTCAAGCAGGCTGTTTATGCTGTTAAGTATCCTGCCTGCCAGTGCTTTACCGGATTCACAGGCAATTATTACTAGCTCACCCCTGTCTCTGGGCATTTCTCCTTTCCTCCATGGATAAATTCTATGCGCTTATAAGGTAATGTCAATGTTTTTTACACCTTTAATGAGCTCAAAACTTCAGTTTATTTCAGGTATTTATCAAACCAACGGGTAAAAAGCTTCAGTCTTTCCTCCCTTTTCCTGGGGTCTCCCTGCCGGTTCAACCCATGGGATTCCCTGGGAAAGATAACAAGCCTGGCCTTTCGGCGGAGTATCTTCAATGCGGTATAAAGGCCTTCAGCCTGGCTTAAGGGAGTTCTCTGGTCATTGTCGGAATGTACTATCAGCAAGGGTGCTTTAATTTTATCCACAAATCTTATGGGAGACATATCCCAGTATCTTTCAGGCTCTCTCCAGAAATATCCCCTGAACTGACGGGGTGTGTAATAAGAAAAGTCGCTGTTTTCAGCCATCCCGGCAAGATTTGAAACACACCTTTCGGTTATGCCGGTCTTAAAATAATCTGTTGTCCCGAGAAGCCAGTTGGTCATGAATCCGCCATAGCTTCCCCCCGTGACTCCCAGCCTCGCAGTGTCCACAAAATCAAGCTTTATGACTTCTTCCATTATAAGCCGTATATCGTCAGAATCGGGCCTACCCCAGTTGTTCTCCAGTTTTTTTGCAAAATCATATCCTTTCCCCATGGAACCTGTTGGATTGCTGTAGAGAATTATATAACCCGCCGAAGCCATTACCTGGAACTCGAAGAAAAAGGTGTTGGCAAACTGGGCATGTGGACCTCCGTGTATATTCAGAATTAGAGGATGTTTTTTATCCTTATGGAATTCAGGCGGTTTCATAATCCAGTAGTCAACTTCATGGCCGCTTTTGTTCTTTATTGAATACTGACGGGGCTCAGAGATTAATTTCTTCTCAGTAAAATCCCGGTTGAAACCTGTAATCATCTTCTTTGAGCCATCTTCCGGGTCAATTTTGTAAAGCTCTGCAGGCCTGGCAGCAGAGCTCATGATGGCAAATACAAACCTGTCGGCAGTATCATAATCAATAACGCTGGAATCAGTGCCTGTTATGGCTTCAGACTTACCATCCCTGAAAGAATAGCGGTATATCCTGTTGCTTGCTTTCTCTGAAACATTGAAAAATACATGGCTTCCATCCGCTGAATAAACAGGTTTTTTAAACCATCCAGCCTGTTCCATATCTGAAATTATGTTATTCTGTACGGAGTCGGCAATCTCAGCAGAGGCATTTCTATGGCCGGAACTGCCAAGGCTGTAAATGATAAGATCAAACTTTCTTGCCCCGGAGAACTCATCAGGGTAAAAATGACTCACCACCGCCATGGTGCTCTTATCAGGGGAAATATCAAAGCTGGTTTTTGGTCCCGATACTGTTTTAAGGGTTTTCAGCTTCCTTTTGCCTGAATTGAAACAGATTATATCATTATAATTGGACCTGTAATAAATATCCTTTGAAAGATTGCTTATAAAGTAACAGTCTCCCTTTTCCCTGTCTATTATGAGATTCGATTTGGGTTTTGGCGCTGTTCTTATCAGCTCCATGCTTTTATCTTCGGTATTAAAGATGTAAAAGTCAGGAAATTTTCGCGGTATGTATCCCCTTCCGTCATATTTATAAACCGGCTTGTCAAACTCATAATAGATGATATCCTTGTCATGCTTAAGACCCTGTATCTCATTGTCCTGGCACAGGAGAACCGCTCTCTTATCATCCAGCCACTGCCATTCCAGGATTTTTAAATCCTTTATTTCCATAATCTTTTCAGGTTCCCCGCCGTCTATTCTAATGGAGTAAAGGGCCAGTTCCTTATCACCATCCCTGTCTGAGGTAAACCATATGCTTCTGGAATCAGTGCTCCAGGCCAGAAAGTCATTATAAAAGTCGCTTTTTGTAAGGGTGACCATGTGATTGTCAGCTGTATTGTAAAGATGCAGGGTGTTTATATACCGGTATTCTTTTATCTGTTTGACTGATATTAGAAGTTTTTGTTCATCAGGGGATGCCTTTACTCTTTCAACAAAGCTTAGAAGCTGTATATCCTCAGGTTTTAATGGTTCTCTGGTCATGAATCGGCTCCTTTTTTATTAAGATAATTGCATTTTTTTTAGATATGGTTTAATTTAATGAATGATGGTGCAAATGTAAATAAATTATTCAAAAAACCAGAAAGGAGGCATATATGTCAGCTGATATAGAGATAATCGGTATTGAAAAGCCGGAGAATACCAATGTTATTGTAGGTATATCCCATTTTATCATGACTGTTGCTGATATTCATGAAATGATAGTAAGGACAAACCCCGCTATAAAATTCGGTCTGGCCTTCAACGAAGCCTCAGGCCCCTGCCTTGTGAGAAAAACGGGCAATAGCGATGAACTGATCGACCTTGCCGTCAGAAATGCCATGAATGTGGCAAGCGGACACAGCTTCTTTCTATTCATTGAAAATGGATATCCCATAAATATACTGAACTCCCTAAAAATGGTGCCTGAGGTATGCAGTATAATCTGCGCTACGGCAAACCCGCTTCAGGTTGTGGTCTGTGCTACAGCCCAGGGAAGGGGAATTATCGGGTGTATAGACGGCTACAGCCCCAAAGGTGTTGAAGACGGGGAAGATGCAAGACAGCGAAAGGAACTGCTGGAAAAAATAGGGTATAAGCAGTAAGGTTATTTCAGTATTTTCTAAGCAGTCTGTCCTTGTTCCTGTGCCATTCCAGCGCACTCCTTATCATGTCTTCCAGGGAGTATTCCGGTTTCCATCCCAGCACCTTTTTTATACTTGTGCTGTCGGCAATGAGTTTTGAGGGGTCCCCCTCCCTTCTGCCCTCGATTTTCGTGTTTACAGTTTTACCGGTTATGCCCTGTACAGCCTCTATGATTTCTTTTACGCTGTAGCCCTTTTCAGAGCCGAGATTGAATATGGCTGATTCCCGTTTGTGGATTCCATGTTCCAGGGCCAGGATATGAGCCCGGCTGAGGTCGGTTATATGTATATAATCTCTTATACAGGTACCGTCCGGTGTATCATAATCCTGTCCGAAAATGCTGATGTGGCTGCTTTTTCCCGTTACAGCATCAAGAACCAGGGGTATAAGGTGCGTTTCAGGAACATGGGCTTCGCCTGTGGCGCCGTCCTTATCAGCCCCTGCGGCATTAAAATATCTCAGGCATATGCTTTTTAATCCATGAGCCTGGTCCAGGTCTTTCAGCATCTCTTCAATCATCAGCTTGCTTCTTCCATAAGGATTTACAGGTTTAGTCGGGTGATTTTCATCTATGGGGAGGTATTCCGGTTCACCGTAAACCGATGCTGTGGAAGAAAAGACGAAAAAACCTGTGCCGTTTTTAAGCATGGCGTCAAAAAGGTTTATAGCCCCTGTTATATTGTTATCATAATAGGACAGAGGGCTGGAATAGGAGTCATTGACGATATTGAGGGCTGCAAAGTGCATGACTGCCAGAGGCTTCTCCTTCCGGATTATTTCTTCAACAGCTCTTCTGTCCTTCAGATCAGCCCTGTAAAACCTGAATCCGTCAGCCATGGATGCATATCCGTTTATAAGGCTGTCAAATACGACGGGTTCATACCCCGCCCTCTGCAGTTCCCTTGAGACATGAGAGCCAATATATCCAGCTCCCCCCGTCACCAGTACCTTTTTCATAATATCCCTCTTTTTTTCTTTATAGTGAATCTTTGCCATAATTCAAGGAAATTAAATTATATTGGACTTTATATCAAATTTGAATATAGCTGTATAAGACAATATTCATAAAAAGGAGGATTAAATGCCGATAAATTTAAAAGGAAGACACTTTCTGACTCTTCTGGATTTTTCTCCCGAGGAAATCCAGTATCTTCTGGACCTTTCAGCCACCCTCAAGACTGATTTCAGGGCAGGACGAATGAACAGACTGCTGGAGGGCAAATCCATAGCCATGCTGTTTGAAAAGACTTCAACCAGGACAAGATGCGCCTTTGCCGTTGCAGCATCCTCCTGCGGGGCACACCCTGAATACCTGGGTAAAAACGATATACAGATGGGGAAGAAAGAGAGCATTAAGGATACCGCCAGAGTCCTGTGCAGGTTTTTTAACGGCATAGAATACCGGGGTTTTGAGCATTCAATTGTTGAGGAACTTGCAAAACATTCCTATGTGCCTGTATGGAACGGCCTTACGGACCTTTATCACCCTACTCAGGTTCTGGCAGATTTTTTGACCATATATGAGAATTTCGGCAGGTTAAAGGGGATAAAGCTTGTCTATGCCGGAGACGGAAGAAATAATGTGGCCAATTCCCTCATGATAGGTTCAGCTAAGATGGGGCTGGATTTTGTTATTACTGCCCCTGAAAACCTCTTTCCTGAAAAATACCTGATTGATAAAGCCCGGGATATTGCAAAAGAGACCGGGGCCAGGATAAACTTTGAAACTGACTGCAGAAAGGCTGTGAAGGATGCTGATGCCATTTATACCGATGTATGGGTAAGCATGGGAGAGGAGAGCAAACCGGGTATAGCCGAGCGAATTGCATCCTTAAGGCCGTACCAGGTAAACAGCTCTCTTATAGATGCATCGGGAAACAGCAATGTTATCTTCCTCCACTGTCTTCCCGCTCATCATACCGACGGCATCCATGATATGGAAGTAACCGAGGATGTATTTGAATCGGGCATATCAAAGGTATTTGACGAGGCGGAAAACAGACTGCATACGATTAAGGCTGTCATGGTAGCAACCCTTTAAAAGAAGGCAGGGGCGACCCTGCCTTCTGATTTACATAGCATTAGATTCATAATAAACACAGATGTCTGCAAGGGGGCATGCCCTGCAGGATGGGGTTTTCCTGCAGTGGATTTTCCCGTGCTCCACCAGAAGCCCGTGGTATTCCTTGTAAACTGCTATGTCTTTTGGCAGGCTGGACTCTATGTAAAACCTTAAATCATCGTATTCCTCATCACCATCAATCAGCCCGGTTCTGTAAAAAATTCTCCTGGTATAGGCATCGATTACAAAAAACGGCATATCATAGGCATAAAGAAGGATTGAGTCTGCTGTCTCCCTGCCTATGCCCCAAAGGGATAAAAGCTCATTGCGGGCCTTATCAGAACCGGACATGCTTAACTGCTCTATTCTGCCGGAGAGTTTCTCCTGGATGAATCCGACCAGCTCCTTTATCTTTTTTGCCTTCTGATTGTAATAACCTGATTTTTTTATAAGGACTGCAATTTCATCATGGGACAGACAAAGAAGGCTTTCAAGGTTCAGGACACCCTTTTTTTTTAGCTCCAGGAGTGTCTGTTCAGCATTTTTCCAGCTTGTATTCTGGGTCAGAATTGCTCCTATGGCTATTTCCAGCTTTTCAATCCCTGTCTTTTCCCTGTTGCTGTATTCAGGCAGATAACGGGACTCATTGTCCTCCACTATGGGCCACCAGTACTGCCGGCCGTATCTTTCCAGAAGCCGGTCATATACCAGGCTGACTTTGTCCAGGGTCATTTTCTCCCCCAGTAATTTCAGTCTATAATATAAATTGATTATTAGAAATAATTAATGTAAAGTCAAAGGATAAAAAAACACCTGGAGCTGTATTATGATAAAAAATGAAAGGTTAATACAGGAGATCCTCAATCATTTTCCAGAACCAAAGGTAGAGCTTAGATATAAAAACCCATGGCAGTTGTATGTTTCAGTGGTGCTTTCAGCGCAATGCACGGACAAGACAGTTAATGAGACGACGAAGGAACTTTTCAGCAAATATCCTGATTATGAAAGCTTTCTTGATCTGGAGAATGAAGATCTTGAAAAAATAATATATTCCACAGGTTTTTATAAGAATAAGGCAAAGACCATACTCAATGCCGCCCGTTTTCTTCACGAGAAGCATAAGGGCATGCTTCCCTCCAAAATGGATGAGCTTCTCAGGGTGCCCGGGCTGGGGAGGAAGAGTGCAAATGTTATTTTGAGCACCCTCTATGAAAAAAATGAAGGAATTGTTGTAGATACCCACGTAATGCGGGTATCTCAGAGGCTTGGGATTACAACCCGTAAAGATCCGGTTAAAATTGAAAGGGATCTGATGGAATACTTTCATAAAAACCAATGGTCTACGGTAAGCATAGGCCTTGTCCTCTTCGGAAGGTATATCTGCAAGGCAAAAAAACCTGATTGCGAGAAATGCGGTCTTAAGGCATCATGCAATTACTTCATGGGAAAAAGCAGTAAATAATGACAGGCTCATGTTTCTTCCTTTAAACAGGCGTGATATGGAAAAACGCGGCTGGGATGAGCTCGATTTCATCCTTATAACCCCCGATGCCTATGTGGACCATCCTTCTTTTGCCATGGCACTTTTATCCAGGTTTATTGAGAGTTTCGGATACAGGGTCGGGATAATTCCTCAGCCCCGCTGGCAGGACCCTGAAAGCTTCCTTCAGCTTGGGATACCCAGGATAGCTTTCGGTATTTCAGGCGGGAATGCTGATTCCTTGGTACTGAATTATACCCCTTCCCTGAAAAGGAGAAAGACTGATTCTTACTGCGACCGGGGTGACCCTTATTTTCCCGGTTCAAGACCATCGGTAAAGAGCAGGATAAGACCTGACAGGACTGTTATTGTATACAGCAATCAGCTTAAAAAAGCCTGCAGAAGCAGACCTGTGATAATAGGCGGAATTGAGGCCAGCCTGAGAAGGTTTGCCCATTTTGACTACTGGTCGGGTAAGATAAGGAGGAGCATACTCCTGGATTCCAGGGCGGATATTCTTATATACGGTATGGGAGAATATCCCCTGCTGAAGGTGCTGAGATACCTTGAAAGCGGCTCTGAAATACAAAACATGCATATACCACAGACAGCAATTATAAAAAGTCAAATATCCGGAATAAAGGGAATCGCTGAGATACCATCCTACTTTGAGGTTCTTGGAGATAAACATAAATTTGCCGAGGCTTTTTCCGAAATATACAATAAATCGGAAATACAGCCCCTGGCCCAGAAACAGGATACCCGGTATCTTGTTTCTTTTCCTCCCATGCAGATCACAAATAAGCAGCTGAACAGCATTTATGAGCTTCCCTTTGAGAGAGATCCCCACCCGTCTTACGAATCTATACCCGCCTTTGACATGATAAAGGACAGCATCACCATACTCAGGGGGTGCTACGGCAGCTGTTCCTTCTGCTCCATAGCATTCCACCAGGGCAAACGGATAATATCCAGGAGCATAGAGTCCATAACCGGTGAGATTGAAAAATTGTCAGGCAAAGCATATTTCCAGGGGGATATCTCAGACCTGGGCGGTCCCTGCCCTAATATGTACCATTCAAGGTGCTCTGTGTCAGGGTGTAATGACAGATCATGCCTGTCGGAGGGAAAACTCTGCAGAAATATGAAGCCCGGCACCGAGGAAATGCTGAAGCTTTTGAAAAAGGTAAAAAGCCTCCCCAGGGTAAAGAGAGTCATGATATCCTCTGGGCTCAGAGTAGAGGAGGAAATCCTCCCTGAAGGCCTCCTGGACCATATAATAAACAGGCTCAATGCAGGACAGCTCAAGATAGCTCCGGAATCAGGAAGCTGTAGAATTCTGAAATTAATGAATAAAACCCCCCTTGAATCCTTTGAGAGATTTCTGGATTCCTTCTATTCCCTGAAGGCAAAATCCAGGAGCAGGATAAGGCTTTACCCCTATTTCATAGCGGGACACCCGGGCGAGGATAAAGACAGCCTGGAAGAAACCATGGACTTTATCAGCAGGCACAGACTGATATCCAATAACTGCCAGCAGTTCACACCTACTCCCATGACCCTGGCGACAGCTATCTACTACCTGGGTTTTCATCCCTTTACAGGGGAAAAGATTCACGTGGAGAAAAACCAGAAAAGGCTTGAAGACTGGAAAAAACGCATCGTAAACCCATGAAGCAAAGAAGCAAAAGGGACGAAGCAAAAGGGACGGTTCTTTTTGCTTCAGTGATTAAATCTAGTAATTCTAATTATTTAAGAGAATAAGCCTGGCTGAAACACCCTTGCTGGCTGATTCGAGAAAATCACGTATCTCCTCATCGTACTCGTCAAAAGGCTCATACAGGGATGCTTCATAATATTTGAGGATATAATCCTCAGGTATGGTGCCATAGCCGCTGTCACCCCATTCACTTCCCCAGGAGTTCCTGAAAATGAATTCCCTTTTTTCCCTGTCATAGCCTACCAGCAGGATTACATGCCCCTGGGGTTCCTCGCCGGTATTCTGAGGGTCAGGAAGGCTGAATTTCCCGCTTGAATTATCTATGCAGCCGGGGTACCAGAGTATATTCATGATTACAGGCTTTTTCTCTCTTAAAATAAATGAGCCTATTTCCTCTATCTCAATGAAAACAGTCTCAGCTTTAAAAGGAGCCAGGCTTATGTCTTTCGGGGGGGACCCTGTGAAACATTGTTTGACGGGCATTTCCATGCACTGGCTGCTGCCTGACTGGGCAGGGTTTTTTTCTTCGTATTTCCATTCCGTTTCCAGCACTGCCCCGAACCTGTAAGCTTCGAGAGCAAGATAGCCTGCCAGGGCATCTATATTTTCATATATCCCGGCAAGATAATCATTGCAGAGGGTATATTCCTTGGCGGCCCAGTAGTTGTACTGTTCTGAAAGGTCAATATCGAGACCGGTTTCGTTTTTAATCAGATACTCCACCAGGGCTGTAGCAGCAAAAACACTGCATGTATTCCTGAAGCCCTGATGCTTGACCGTGGACATAAAAGGTCTTAGATCGCATTTGAAATGGCTTTGCTCTTTTGCAGGTGCCGTATCTATTTTGCTGTTATCTGTACGCTCTTTACATGAAATCAGGGTAATGACACCAATAATTATAAGGATGCTGTATATTTTTTTCATTAATTTTTAAGGGGGGAGCGGCATCCCTGTCCCGGAAGGTAAAAGCCGTTCCCCTGCATAATATCATATCAAGTGTATTGCAAGCCCGCTTCTCAGTTTAGGTTCAAACCATGTGGATTTCGGGGGCATGAGTTTGCCTGCATCGGCAATGGATATCAGGTCTTCAATGGAAGTGGGGTACATTGAGAAAGCAGCTGCAAAATCTCCGCTGTCTACAAGCCTTACAAGCTCTTGTGTTCCCCTGATGCCGCCTATGAAGTCAATCCTTTTATCCTTTCTCGGATCCTTTATGCCCAGCACTGAATCCAGAAGATTGTTCTGCAGTATGCTGCAGTCAAGCCTTTCAACCGGGTCATCAGGATTATAGGTATTTTTTAAGGCTTCAAGGGTATACCAGTTTTTATTCAGATACATGGATATCTGATGCTGTTTTTCAGGTTCAGCCATCCCGGTTTTTGCTAAATGGAAACTCTTTCTTACCCTATTTAGGAATTCCTCCTGTGAAAAGCCCCCGAGGTCTTTAACCGCCCTGTTATAAGGCAGTATGTTCATCTGGTTGTCCGGAAAAATCACGCATAAAAAGAAATTATACTCTTCTATCCCGGTATGGTTCTTATTTTCATCCCTTTTGATGTTTCTGACTCTTACGGCTGATGCGCTTCTGTGGTGGCCGTCAGCAACATAAAGGGGGTTTATGGCTGTGAATGACCCTGTTAGTCCGTTTATTACTTCCCTGTCCTTTACCAGCCAGAAGGTGTGTTCAATCCGGTCTTCTGAAACAAAATGATATTCAGGTTCTTCCCGGGTTATCTGCCCCACAAGGGTATCAATGCATTCATCATGCCTGTAGGTTATGAAAACAGGGCCGGTCTGGGCGTTTAATGTCAGGATATGCCTGGTCCTGTCGTTTTCTTTGTCTTCCCTGGTCTTTTCATGTTTTTTAATAATATCATTTTCATAATCATCGCAGGAACAGCATGCAACTATTCCTACCTGGCTGTGGCTGCCCATTTTCTGCCGGTAAATATAGATGTATTCCTCCTGGTCCTGTATAAAAAATCTCTTTGTTATCATATTATTGAGATTTTCTTTCCCCTTATGGTAAACCCTGTCATCATAAAGATCGATATTTTCGGGGAGATCTATCTCAGGCTTATTTATATGAAGGAAGCTGATAGAGTTGCCTTCAGCCATTTTGCGAGCTTCCTGGGAATTGATTACATCATAGGGGGGTGATGCTATCTTGTGAACATATTCCTTTTTCGGGCGTAATGCCTTGAAGGGTTTAATGGTTGACATTTAATTTTACCTCCTGTAAATATTCAGCTGAAAAATGGTATAGGTATTTTATGGAATTTAGTCAAGAAAACAAAAAAAAGGTATTTTTAATTCTTTCCATTCTATCGGCTGGTTTCATAATTCTAATTATTCCCTTTGCAAGGAAACTGTCTGTAATATTCAGCTGGCTACAGGAAAACAGCCTTTTTTATCCCTTTATGGTAATTTCATTTGCCGGAATCTGGTTTTTATGTTTCCTTCTTGTAAAAGAATCATTAAGGGTCAGGTTCCCTGGAATTATAATCTCCCTTTTATCTTCCGTTCTTTTAATATATCTCATTCTAACAATCAATATACTTCTTGAGAAGATACACCTGTTAATGTATGGAGCTTTTTCTGTATTTCTATTTTTTTACTTTCTCTTTTGCCTGCGAAAATTGCCTGCCCTTCTTTTTTCTGTGTGCTTATCCTTCAATCTAGGCCTTCTGGATGAGCTTATACAATATTTTGTGCCTGACAGGGTCGGTGATTACAGGGATATCTGGTTTAATTGCCTGTCAACAGTCATAAGTCTTGCAGTGTTTTACCCCCTTACCCTTGAAAAAACCCGGGACCGTGCAAAAACCGGCAAATATTTTGCGGTTTTCATGCTGTTTTGTGTATTTTGCTGCGGAACCTACATGTTTATTGCCTATATTCACGGCTTCGGCTACAGGCATGTGGACGGTGATACGGTGTTTTATTCATATTTTACAAAAAAAGACCTTCTTTTTTATGACCGTATGAAAGGGCATGAATATGAAAGGGAGATATCAGTCCTGCCTTATTCAGAGATGAAGGAATATATAAAGAATTTCAGCCGCAGAAAGGATCCGTATATTTACGAGCTTGTGCTTAGACTCTACAGATACATATATTTCCGGAACAGGCTGAAATACGGGGAGCTTGACGACAAGAATGAGGCAATGACGGCTGTCAGGTTTGCCGGAGAGGAATATATACTCACAAAATATTTCAAAAATGGAATAAAACCCATAAAAAAGGATATCTTCGATCATAAATTGAAACAAAACCGAGGAGGGAGCGGTAAATATAACAGTATGATTCTGGATGATGTTTTCTTTTATTCTTCAAGATACATGCTGGCATTATTTTTCCTATTTCTCCAGGTATCAACGGGTATATTCCTTTTTTTCGCCTGGAAAAGAAGGGGCTGAATCAAAAAAACCCGTGATATTGACATTGGGTCCCGGCAAGGAGTATAATACATAAGGCGCTCTTTCACAGCCTGATTTTGCAGGAAAGAATTACATGATAGAAAAATTTGATACCAAAAGCCTTGAATTTGAACGGCTTATGGAAGATATGGCCGGATACTGCTTTACTCAAGGGGGTAAAAGTATATCCCGGAGTCTAAAGCCCCTGTGCAGGACAGAAGATATCAGGGCATCCCTTGGTTTTTTTAAGCAGTGCATGGGGTTTTATCCGGAAATATCACGGCGGCTGGATTTTGATCTGCCTGAATCCCTTGGTTTTATATCGAAAATATCTTATGAATGCATTCTTGAACCCGATGAATTCATTGCAATATTATCAGTTATAAAGGTATCCAAAAATCTTAAAAGCCTGTTGAAGAAGACAACGGAAAACAGGCTGGAACTTTTGGCAAGGTTTTTTTATGAACTGGATGAGCTTTCATCCCTGGAAGCCTCAATAAAAAAGGTATTTGAGGATACAGGCAGAATCCGGGATGATGCATCCGGGCTTCTTAAAAGCCTCAGGAGGGAAAAAACAGCTGTAGAGACGGATATTAAGGACAGACTCGCGAGATTCATGAATGAAGTATCAGGAAGGGATATACTGCAGGATAATTATATTACAAGCAGGAATGACCGTTATGTAATTCCGGTGAAAAGCAGTTTTTTCAAGCTTTACAAAGGTATTGTGCAGGATAAGTCATCCTCCGGCTTAACCTCTTTCGTTGAGCCTGACTTTATAGTACCATCTAATAACCGCAAAAAGGAAATAGAGATAGAAGAAAAGAATGAAATACTCCGTATCCTTAAAGAACTCAGCTCCCGGGTCAGGCTGTCGAGCATGAAAATACTGGGAAACATGGATATCATACATTACCTGGACTTTGCCTTCGGTTTATCAGCCGCAGGCATAAAGCACGGCTATTATGTGCCTTCTGTTTCTGATGAGCCTTATATCTCCCTAAAAAACGCAAGACACCCTGGGCTTGTATTTATCAAGGGCATTGATGATACAATTCCAATAGATATAGATATTAACACGGATAATAATATTGTGGTAATAACAGGTCCTAATACGGGAGGAAAGACTGCATCCCTCAAAACTGTAGGGCTTATATGCCTTATGGTAAACTGTGGTCTGCCGATTCCCGCCAGTCCTGAATCAGTAATACCAAGGCTTGATTATATCATGTGCGACATTGGTGATGAACAGAATCTCAGCCAGAATCTTTCCACCTTCTCCTCCCATATAACCAGGATAAGCAGTTTTCTGGATTATGCCGGAAACCGGAGCCTTGTGCTCATCGATGAAATAGGTGCGGGCACGGATCCCAGGGAGGGATCGGCTCTCGGCATTTCAATTTTGGAGTATTTAAGAAAGAAAAAGGCACTGACTTTGACTACTACTCATTACGGCACAATAAAGGCCTTTGCCCACCAGAGAACGGGTTATATGACAGCCATGGTGGAATTCGATAAAGACACCCTGAAACCGACTTACAGGCTTATATCAGGGGAGGTGGGAAAGAGTAATGCCATCTATATTGCCGGCAAGATAGGGCTGAAAAAGGAAATTATTGATATGGCTTCCCGTTATCAGGGTGATAATGAAAGGGAGATAGAACGGCTGTTAAACAGCATTGAAGAAAAGGACAGACTGCTTGCCCTAAGGCTTTCAGAAATTGAGGAGGAAAGAAAGGCCTTTCATGAGCAGCAGAAAAAGCAGAGAAATATTCTTAAAGACAGGCTCCAGGTAATGATAGAGCTAGAAAAAAGAAGGCTGGGGGAGATTGATGAACTTATGGGAAAGCTGAAAAATCTCCAGGCCAGGAAAAAAAGGGTAAAAAAGCCCGGGACTCCGGCCCCTTTGCCTGAAATCAGACTTAAGGAGATTGAGCACAGGGTTCAGGAGATGAGCGTGGAGATTGATGAGAGAGCCCGGGATTTAGTCCCCAGAAACGAAGAAATTACCCAATGCCTTGAGCCTGATATAGGCAGTTATGTAAATATCAGGAGCTTCTCCGGGGATTTCCAGGTAAAGAGTATCGATAAAAAATCGGATGAATATGAGGTTGTATTGAATAATCTCAGAATGAAGGTAGGGCGCGGTGATATCGAAAGGGTCATACCGGGGGATGCAACGGGGTCAAGGAGAGTTTCAGACCCCTATATCGAGCATTTTGCGTCCCGTACAGTTTCTATTGAACTGAATATTATTGGCCTTGATGTTGATTCAGCTCTGCAGAAGCTTGAAAATCTTATTGATGATGCCTATTCTGCAGGAAAGCCTTATATCAAGATTGTTCACGGCCTGGGAGAGGGTATTCTCAGGGAGGCCATAAGGGAATATCTTGAAACCCGGAGGGAGGTTAAGGAGATTATAAAGGGAGAAACAGCATATAAAAATTCAGGAATAACAGAGGCTGTATTTTACTGAAGGGTGCTTAACAGCAGGCGATGAAAGACGATATAGTTAGAATAATAAAAGAATACGTGGATATTGTGGACCTTGTATCATCCTATGTCAACCTTGAAAAAAGGTCCGATAAATTCTATGGACTCTGCCCTTTCCACAATGAAAGCAAGCCGTCCTTCACCGTTGACCAGCAACGGGGGTTTTACTACTGCTTTGGCTGCCAGAAGGGCGGTGATATGATAAAGTTTGTTGAATCCATGGAAAATATGGATTTTATCCAGGCAGTCAATTTCATATGCGAAAAATATGGCATAAAAGTTAATAAAGAGTGGAAAAAATCAAAAAAGGGCATAAATTATCTCTATAAGGTAAATCAGACGGCAATGCAGGCATTTTTCACCAATCTCTGCAACACTAAGGAAGGGCAAAAAGCAATAGGTTATCTAAAAAAAAGAGAAATAACCCAAAAAACCATAGATGAATTTTCCCTTGGCTATTCCATGGAGAGCTGGAATTCTCTCTATAATATGCTGCATGCAGAGTATGCAGACAATATGCTCGAGGTTTCAGGTCTCTTTAAGAAAAATGACCGGGGGTATCTATATGATGCCTACCGAAACAGGGTTATATTTCCCATAAAAGATATTCACGGAAGGGTGATAGGTTTCGGGGGCAGGATAATTGATGACAGCAGTCAGGAGGCAAAGTATATAAACTCCCCCAAAACTTCAGTCTATGAGAAGGGCAGGAACCTGTACGGCCTTGATATTACACGTAAGTACATAACAAGGGAGAACTCAGCCATCCTTGTAGAGGGATACCTTGATGCATTAGCCCTTTTCCAGGCAGGCGTAAAAAATGTATGCGCATGTCTTGGTACAGCGCTGACAGAGTTGCAGGTGCAACTCCTGAAACGGTACTGCATGAAATTCTATATCTGTTTTGATTCGGATTCAGCAGGTGTCAAAAGTGCCCTTTCGAATTTCGATATTTTTCAGAAATATGAAATAGATACCTTTTATATAGACATTACTCCTGCCAAAGACCCCGATGAGTTTTTAAAAGACTACGGTGCACAGGCATTCAGGGAAAGGATACAGGAAGCCCCTTCCCTGGAGGAAATAGTGATTAAAAGATATATTAAAAGTATAACTGAAGATAAAAAAAGTCTTGACAAAGAGCTTTTTATGGATACCATGGCAAGACTTTTGTCAATCAGGGATTATATCAAGAGATATAAATATTTTGAGGAGTTGGCTTCTTTGCTGAATACCCGCAGTGATTCCATGCTGAGGGAGTATAAAAGAAACCTCAGATCCAGGAATATCAGGAAAGGTCCTGAAAAAGGAGATCAGCCGGAAAGCTTCAATGTCCCTCAAAGTGAGATAAAGGTTCTGAAAGCATTAATGCTTATGACAAGAGACGAGATACAATACTTTCAGGAAAGCATAGATGGAATTATTTCATTGAATTCCCCGGCAAAACCGCTTTTCGAATTTATCCTTGCAAGCAAAGATGAGAATATTATAGCCGGACTGAAAGACAGCATTACCTTTTTTGATGAAAAGGCTGCCGGGCTTATTATCAGGAATGAACAGGAGCTTGAGGCCTTATCCGGTGATGGGAAAAAAGAGCTGAAGAAGGATATTGTATTGAAACTGCTCAATGCCAGGCTTGGCATACTGCAGGCTAAAATCTCGTCCGAAAGCGACAAGGAAATGCTTGAGAGCCTTATTAGAGACAAAATTGACATAAAGAGAAGAATACTCAAGACCAGAGGGGGGTAGTAAATGTCTGAAAATTATAATTTCAAAGAAATAAGCAAACTGATATCCTTAGGGAAAGAAAACGGATATCTTACCTTTGAACAGGTAAGCGATATTCTGCCCGATGAGCTCAATACCCCGGATAAACTTACAGAGATATGCGGCATTATTGATGAGAACAATATAGAACTTATATCCAAAAATGAAGAGCAAAGCAGGACAAAAATGTACCAGGAGGAAGAAAAGGACGATATAATTGAGACAGCAAATCTTCCGGCGGTTAAGACCGTGGGATATGAGCCTCTCCGGATGTATTTCAAGGAGATGGGGAAAGTCCCGCTTCTTACAAGGGACGGTGAAGTGGAGCTGGCCAAGAGGATTGAGAGAGCCAAGGCGGACCTGCAGGGTGCTCTCTGCAACTGCATTCTGGTTATCGAAGAGCTGTTTGCATTGGGAAAAAGGCTTAAGCAGAACCAGCTCAAGATACTGGATATAATTAAAAATGCCTCCGAGATAGAAGATGAAGAAGAGATGGATGATCTCGACGAGATTACAGATGAGCTTCTCCAGGAGGAGGATAACGAGGGCCAGACCATTGCTGACCAGCTTTCTGGAGAGTTTTTGGAAAAGGTGGATAAGATAAAAAAGCTCTATCAGAGGCTGAAACCTCTCCTTGAAAAGGAGATTAAAAACCCCGAGAACGTCAACAGAGATCTAATAAACAAATACCAGTCCCAGATACGGGAGCATTTTACTGAGGTACCCTTTACCGATAATACTATTATTCAGTTTGTCAATATTATCAGAGAGCTCAATGCAAGAATCATATCGGCGAATAACTGCATAACTGCCGTGGATTCCAGGCTGGGCATGCCTCTGAACAAATACAAGCACTATCTTAAAACCGGGGAAATTGATGATGAATGCAGTATACCGGAATCTCTGCTTAAATACGATGATATAGAGGAACTTGAAAAAAAGGTAAGGAATGCCAGGAGAAAGAAGAGAAGAGCGGAAATTGAGAGCCTCCTCAGGGAAGATGATATCAGGAATATCCTTATGACTATAGAGATTTCCAATGAACAGGCTGAAGAAGCCAAGGCCAAGCTTGTCCAGGCCAACCTCAGGCTGGTGGTTTCCCTTGCCAAAAAATATACAAACCGGGGCCTTCATTTCAGCGATCTTATCCAGGAAGGTAATATAGGTCTTATGAAGGCTGTTGACAAGTTTGAATACAAAAGGGGCTATAAATTTTCAACCTATGCCACATGGTGGATAAGACAGGCCATTACACGGTCTATAGCAGACCAGTCCCGCACCATAAGGATTCCGGTGCATATGATTGAGACTATTAACAAGCTTTTAAAAATTTCCAGGAAACTGGTGCAGGAGAATGGAAGGGAGCCCAGCGTAGATGAAATTGCTGAAAAAATGGATCTTCCGGTAATAAAGGTAAGGAAGATATTAAAGATAGCCCAGGAACCCATATCCCTTGAAACTCCAATAGGGGAGGAAGAGGACAGTCATCTGGGAGATTTTATAGAGGATTCCAAGGCCATAAACCCTGAAAAATCTGTTGTTGTTGATAATCTGCAGAAGATTATGGACAGGCTGCTGAAGACCCTTACTTTCAGGGAAGAGCTGGTAATAAGGAAGCGCTTCGGTATAGCAAATGAGCTTGAATCAACCCTGGAGGATGTCGGCAAGGAGTTTGCCGTGACCAGGGAGAGGATAAGGCAGATAGAGAGCAAAGCACTAAGAAAACTGCGCCACCCTTCCCGTTCAAAGAAACTTAAACCCTTCCAGAATAATATAAGGTAGTTCAGGCAGTGGGGCTTCCCTGCCTGAACCCGGACCTGCGGTCAATGATTGTCTTCAGGAATACGCAAAAAGATAAGGCCATAAGAGGGTCAAAGGGTATTCTGAATCTTGTGTCGGAGTTCAGGATTACTGATATTCCAATGTAGGTTAGAATAGCTGTGTTCATATACGGCATTTTGCGGTTCAGAACATTATAAACGAATACTGCTCCCATTACTGCCAGTATTAATAGGGATAGAGCAAGGCTCCAGTCTCCGCCGGCCGGCAGTCTGTAAACGAGAGAAGCCCTTATAAGGCACATCAGCAGGTAGTTCACAGGATCCTGACCTACAGTCTTTAAAAATGCTGATCTTATTTCTGTCTGCCTCTCAATTTCATCCTTTCCTGATACCGGCGGGAAATCATACAGTTCTTTTTGCCTGAGAGCCCGACTTAATGCCAGGTTTTCCAGAGAATTGCCTGCTTTACCGTCCTGGTATAAAAAAACAGGGTTATTTCTTGCCCAAAGGGTGACAGCTCCCTTAGTGGGAAAGATGACAGGCTTATGGAAAACCATATAGTTCCTTGCAAGCCAGGGGGAGGCGATGATGAGAAAGAATACGGTAAATTTTAATAAACGCCCTGGTTTATTTCTGCAGTAAAGAAATACCAGCAGACAGGCTATGAATATGCCCTGGGATTTTGTCAGGAAAATCAGCCCCGAAACAATTCCAAGGATTTCGGGAAGCCATGGCATTATGGTCTTACCTGCGGATTTTTCAAGCATGTATATTAATAATGTCATAAGAAAAAAGAAAAGGGTCTCAGACATTATTTTCTGATTATAGATTATATTATAAGGCAAAAATGATACAGCTATCCAGACCGGCAAATTTTTTATATCCGATTTAAAATACTGTCTGGACAGGCTTAAAAGCATATATATGGATAAGGCATAGATGAATGAATTGAAAAATTTTATCAGGATTATCTGCCGGGAAAGACTTCCCAGAATGCTGATGACAAAAAGAAATAGAGGCTCCCAGAATGCAGTCTTTGAGCCTATCTTAACCGTAGATCTGAAATATTCATCCTCAAGGTCGGTTTTTCTGACGGTTTTGGAAAAATTATCCCCTTTTTTGTTTAAGTCCTCCTCCGAAACCTTTACAGCGGGCATAACAATCTCTTTGTTTAAGATTATGCTGTTCCTTAGGCTCAGGTATAAGAGCTGGTCTTCCTGGGGTTTTATAATCCTGTTTGACAGGGAGAGGGCTATGATCAGATTAAACCCGAGTAATGCAAGAATGAAGCTGTATATTAAATAATCTTGTTGATTTTGCATGATTACATTATAATCTAGAACCTGCAAATAATAAAGGAATTTGATAAGATGTCCCATGGTTAATATTCTTATTTGTGATGATGAGGCTTCAATCTTAAAAACCCTGGCACTTCTTTTAAAGAAGAGCGGGTATAATACATTTCAGGCTTCCGATATAAATCAATCCTGCGATATACTTTCAAAGCATGTCATTGATATTGCCTTTGTTGATATAAGGCTCGGCAGCGAAAACGGAATAGAGCTTTTGAAGATCATTAAAAGAGAGCATCATGATACCAGCGTTATAATAATGAGTGCCTATTCTTCCATGGATGATACCATTAGTGCTCTGGATCTGGGAGCCGAGGCATATATAGCGAAGCCTGTCAGGCTCGAAGAGGCTGTGTTCCACATTAGAAAGATTCTGGAAAAGCGTGAGATAATCGAGGAAAACAGGGAACTTAAGAAATTGCAGCTACTTACCTGCAAGGATGTTGATATTGTGGGGGTATCGGAAAAGATGAAGAAGGTCATTGACAGGGTCCACCAGGTTAAAGACCTGCCCAGCCCTGTTCTGATAGAGGGTGAAAGCGGTACGGGAAAAGAGGTTGTGGCAAGGGCTGTCCATTTTCTCGGGGTACGCAGAGATAAGCCATTTATAGGGGTCAACTGCTCTGCTATTCCCGCCAGCCTTTTTGAATCGGAGCTGTTCGGGTATAAAAAGGGTGCTTTCACCGGAGCTGTCTCTGATTTTGAAGGTCTTTTCTCCCAGGCTGCAGACGGTACCTTCTATCTTGACGATGTCGATGATATTCCCATGGAGTTTCAGCCAAAGCTTCTGAGAGTGCTTCAGGAGAACTCCTTCCGAAGGATAGGAGATCCCAGGGAATACAGGCTGGAATGCAGGATTATTGCATCAACAAAGTCGGGCTTAAAAAAAAGAGCTGAAGAATCGGTTTTCCGGGAAGACCTTTTCTACCGGCTTAATATCATAAACATATACCTTCCTCCTCTCAGGGAAAGAAGGGAGGACATCATTCCTCTGGCTGAGTATTTTCTCAGCAAAAAGCAGGATTATCTCGGAATCAGGAACAGGTACCTGGAAAGGGGTGCCAAGGATTTCCTTATCGGCCTTGATTTTAAGGGCAATGTAAGAGAGCTTGAAAACATTATTGAAAGAGCGCTGGTCTTTTCAAGAAATAAGTCTATTTCAGAGTCTGATATAAAGAATCTGGTGACAGATGATACTGCCTGCGGGAGTTCTTCCTTTGAAGCCAATAATCTCAGGGACCAGCTCAAAAACAGGGAATATGAAATAATAAAAGAAACCCTGAAAAGGTTCAATGGAAACCGGAAACTATCTGCAGACCACCTTTCAATCTCAGTCAGGGCTCTCCTTTATAAAATCAAGGAATACGGCCTGTAGTTTTTATTCTTTTCCTGAGGCTTAAACATGATATATTATAAGGGATATTTTGTTTAAATTTAGATTAAGAGGTTGAAGCAAATGAGATTTACAGAAACGGATTCTGTGCTTATCACCTGTGCCCTTCCTTATGTAAATAATATACCGCATCTTGGCAATCTTGTCCCAATCATAAGCGCAGATGTTTATTCCAGATTCTTGAAAAAAAACGGCGTTAAAGCGATTTATATATGTGCTACGGATGAACATGGAACCAGGACCGAGCTTGAGGCAAAAAAACAGCAGAGGAGTCCAGCTGAATACTGCCTTGACCTGCATGAAAAGATAAAGTCCATCTTTGAATGGTTTAATATAGATTTTGATTATTTCGGCAGGACATCGGATATCGAAAACCACCATATGACACAGCATATCTTTAAGAAATTATATGAAAAGGGCTATGTTTTCAGTGATAGCCTTGTCCAGTTATACTGCAGTACATGCGGTATTTATCTGCCCGATACCTTTGTCCTGGGGATCTGCCCTTACTGCAATACCCCGGATACAAACGGCGACCAGTGCGATGTATGCGGTAAATTCCTTGACCCTGTTGAGCTGGTGGAACCAAGATGCAAGACCTGCGGGAATATACCGGAAAAACGGGAATCCAGGCATCTTTTCCTGGACCTTCCAAAGCTTTCCCCGCTGATTGAACAATGGCTGCTGACTAAAAAAGAATGGCAGGGTATCATAATGCAGCTTCCCCTTTCATGGATAAAGAAAGGCCTGAAAAGCAGGTGTATAACCAGGGATCTTGAATGGGGCGTCCGAGTCCCTCTTGAGGGACATGAGAACAAGGTTTTCTATGTATGGTTTGATGCTCCCATCGGTTATATCGGTTCCACAATCAAGTGGGCTGAGAAGAATAATGCTGACTGGAAAAACTGGTGGAAGAACGAAGACACAAAACTGATTCACTTCCTTGGAAAGGATAATGTGCCATTCCATACGCTGATGTGGCCTGGAAGCCTTCTGGGAGCAGATGACGGTTTCAATCTCCCATACTATATCTCAGCCAATGAGTATCTTAATTATGAGGGTGGCCATTTTTCCAAGAGCAGAAACCGGGGGATATTCTCAAATGATATCACCCGGATGGAATTTCCTGAGGATTTCTGGAGATTCTATGTAATCAGGAAAAGGCCGGAAAAGGCAGATACAGATTTTTCCTGGGAAGATTTTGCCAGTGTGGTAAATACAGACCTGATACAGAAT
>CAYSKJ010000027.1:0-26771 GCA_964431655.1 uncultured bacterium
ACCAGGTCGGGTTTATAGCGGGGGCCTATATCCTGCAGTAGCCTCAGGGATAAAAGGGGTGAGCTTGAAACCCAGCCTGCATTCAAAGCGGCTATTCTTGTACTGCAGTTTCTGTTGTTTGCCATGTTTTCAAACTGGACCGGGAATGTGTCGTCATAAAGAAGGTTATATCCGTATGTATAGCTGTCTCCCATGAACATGACCCTGTAATCTGCCCGGGCGAAGCTTTCAGGGGTTCCCCTGTATCGCAGGCTGTCATTATTGACCTCATCGCCATCAGGAACAAGGCGGTGATCAAGGTTTGTATCGTGGAGATATGAAAGTCGATGGGATATAATCCTGTCGGCGATGGGGGGAACCAGGAAAATTACTGCTGCTGCGGTTAAGGAAAAGGATATGAGAGCCGGCCTGTGATGTTTTGCTGTATATCTGAAAAGGGAGGCCAAAAAAGCAAGGACGGCAAAAAGGGCCATGAAGGCTGTTATGGAGGGGCCAGGCTCAAAGAAAATGAGATAAATAATCAGGGCAGTAAGCCAGCTGTCCGATGCAGACCATGCTTTGAAAATGGTTGACCTGAGTTTGCCTGTAAGGCCTGATCCAGGGAGAAAAGACAGGATAATGAATACTGCAGGTATCAGCAGGGCAAATATTCTGCCCGGAATCTTCACAGGGTTTTTTTCCAGCAGGAATCCCCCTACCGAATAGATTCCGTCACCTCCCGAGGGTGTGAGCATAAAGTCAGAAATGCCTGAATTATCATGGAAAAATGGGCTTTGGACTGTTGACAGGTTATCGGTATTCTGCTTTTTTACCTCAGCAGTCCAGAGAGGTTTGTAGTTTATGCCGTCCGTGGAGGCACTGATTTCATAACGGTCATTATTATCTATCTGGAGCCTGAGAGAAAAGCCTTTAACAGGGTCTTTGAGCTTTATATGCAGAAATTCGCCCTTTTTCAGGGGAACTGCCCTGAACCACTGGGTTCCTTCCGGAACAAAATTCAGTCTTACCTCTCTGGAATAGTACTGCCCTTCAGTAATCCCTTCAAGGTGAACGCTTGCTGGAAAGGAGGTCCTGGGAATATCCCATACGGGCCCAAAAAAGATCAGCAACAGCGGTATCAAAAGGACACTGCCGGGTACCTTAATCAGATAACCGCCGATTTTTTTCAGCTTCAAACTCAAGTTTTCCATGCTCCCTGAATTATAATGGGGTAATTTTACCAAATCAATAAAAAGTGATTTATTTCCAGGTTTTTAATGAGTATTAAAGGCAGTCACCAGTCCTGGAAAGAGACTGGTGCAATAATTTGCCCATGCAGAAAAGCATGCTTATTTCATGGGAATTATAAATAATGTCAGAAAGGATTAATTCAATATCATTTTTCATGCCGTTTCTGTTCTTTATAACTGCCAGGTCAGCATAACTGCCCTTCTCAATGGTCCCTGATGCATAAGGGATGTTCAGGGCTGATGCGGAGCCGGTACATGCAGTGTAAATACCCTGAGTACAGCTGACAGAAAGGTCCCTGTCCTCTATCAATGAAAGGGTTTTAGACTGCTCGATCGCCTCCCGGAGCTCATCCAGCATGGATATATTATATCCTCCCCCTATATCTGTTCCAAGCCCCACGGAGATGCCTTCTTCCAGGTAATTTTTCAGGGGCATTATACCGCTTTTTAGAAACCTGTTGGAGGCCGGGCAGTGGATGATGGAAGAGCTTCTTTTCTTTATGGTGCACCGTTCCCGGTCATTTAAGTATATTCCATGGGCCAGGAGGGTGTTCTTTTTCAAAAGGCCGCAGGAATCGTATATATCGGTATAGTCTTTATAATGGCGGTGAAGCTTCATCACCTGGCTTATTTCATCTTTGTTTTCAGAAAGGTGGGTCTGCAGGTACAGGGATTCATGCCGGTCATAGAGGGCTGATAATTCTTTCATGAAAGGCACGGAGCAGAACAGGGCGAACCTTGGAGTGAGGGCGTAAAAAAGCCTGTTATTATAACTATGCCATTTTTCTATAAGGAGCCCGGTTTCCCTGAGTATTCTGCCAGGTTCAAACTCTCTGCAGTAAAATCCTCCCAGGTCGCCCAGGACATTTCCGCAGATCAGCCTTATTCCCTTCTTTAAGGCTATTTCAAACACAGTATCTGTGCTTTCAATGCTTCCATTAGAATAAGCGCATATGGTAGCTGTACCTGCTTTTATCAAAGCATCAAAGAAATCTGATGTAACCCTTCTGGCATGGTCTTCACGGCAGAATCGTATCTCGGCATCCCTTACATAGCTGTCAAGCCAGTACAGCAGGGATTTCTCACCTGTGCCCCTTATGGGGTACTGGGGGATATGGGTGTGCATGTCTGTGAAAGCAGGTATTATGTAATCGGGACAGACATTAATTATTTCAAATTTTTCCAGGTCCTGGTCCTTTAACTGGAAATAATATCCTGTATCAGAGATTTTACCCGTCTTTTTGGAAAATAATATATAGCCTTCGGGTATAAAACTGCATTTTTTATAGGATAAGGGGTTGATAATATTGCCAATAAGCAGTATATTTTCTTTATGCATGGGTTATATAATAGTTTTAAAATCCTTTTAATACAATGATATTTTTTTATTTTCAAAATCAGCATAATACCTATAATGACTTGCCTTGTATTATTAGTTAAGGAGTGCCGAAGTAATGAATTTTAAGGTCTTGTTAATCACCCCGAACAAAACAAAGTTAAAAGAGGAAATATCAGCCCTAAAGCAGAGGGGACTCAATGCCGTTGGTGCTGCTGATTTTACAGGCGCATGCAAAAACCTGGCTGAGGACGGGGCTATCCATGTGGTGCTTACAGAACTGACCATACCCTATGACAGCAGGTATAAATCCAGAAAGATAAGCGGGCAGAAGATCTTTAAAGAGATACTGAAATTGAGGTATGAAGTCAATATTTTCCTTTTCACAGTCGATGAGGATGCCAGGAGGTTTGTATCAGGGGGTTATCTTAACGGCTACTTCAGCAAGGCGGACCAGGACTGGGATGAGATTGCCCGCAGGGTTGTCTCAGAGGTAAATGCCAAGAAGAAAGCGCCCTTTTATGAAAAGCTGGTTGAATACAGCATGAAGGCTGAGGATTCATATCACACGCCTGGGCATTCTTCCGGCTATTCGGTAAAATATTCCAACTGGGTGAGGGATTTCTATGATTTTTACGGTCCCAGCATTTTCAGAACCGATATCTCTGTGTCCGTTCCCATGCTTGATTCCCTTCTGGATCCCAAGGGAGTGATAAAAGAGGCCCAGGAGCTGGCTGCAAGAGCCTTTGGGGCAAGGCATACCTTTTTCTGCTCAAACGGTACATCCACGGCGAACAAGATACTCCTGCAGACCCTTCTGAAGCCGGGGGATGCTGTGCTTCTGGACAGGAATTCCCATCAGTCCGTTCATTACGGCATAATTCTAAGCGGTGCCGAGCCAATTTATATGATGCCTTCCATAAATTATAAATACGGCATATTCGGCCTGGTTCCCAAGAAGGACATAATTGAAGCCATGGATAAGGCTCTGCATGTGCACAAGAAACTAAAACTGCTTTTTCTTACCAACTGCACCTATGACGGGCTCAGATACGATATTGAGGATATAGTCAGGGAAGCTCATGAAAGGGACATCAAGGTTATAGTCGATGAGGCGTGGTTCGGATACAGCAGGTTCCATCCAGAATTCTATCCCTGTGCCATGGAAGCCGGCGCTGATTACAGCACCCAGTCCACCCATAAGACCATGAGCGCTTTCAGCCAGGCTTCGATGATACATGTCAACGACCCTGATTTCAGGGATATCAGCGATTTTTTCATGGAAAACTATATCATGCATACCTCCACATCGCCCCAGTACCCGATGATAGCCTCACTGGACATAGCAAGGAAGCAGATGATCATGGAAGGCTACAGCCTTTTGACCAAGATCCTGAAGCTATCAGGCAGTATCCGGGAATCTGTCAACTCCCTGGGAAAATTCAGGGCTCTTTCCCTTGAAGACATGCTTACCCCGGAGCTAAAGAATGACAATGTAAAGCTTGACCCCCTTAAGATAACCATAGATGTCTCAAAATCAGGCCTTACTGCCAAGGAAGTGGAGTATATTCTTCTTAACAAGCATAATATACAGATTGAAAAAACTACCTTTAACACACTTACCGTTCTTTGCACCATAGGTACGACCCATTCAAAACTGAACAGGCTTTTTCTGGCCCTGGAGAACATTGAGAAGAACAGCCCTAATAATGCCAGCAGTCCGAAGCATATTGTCAAGCTATCTCTAAGTCCTATAAAGTACAGACCCCGTTTCGCATTCTACTGTGACGGGGAAAGGATGCAGTATTCAGGCTCGGAAGGCAGAATATCAGCTTCCATGGTAGTCCCCTATCCTCCAGGAGTGCCCCTGCTTGTTCCCGGGCAGTTAATAACAAAGGAAATAATCGAAGATATCCAGACCTATATGAATTACAAAACGCAGATAAACGGTATATTTGATAATTTTCTAAAGGTTATGACCCGTGAAGAGGAAAAAGAGCTGGATGAACAGGGTTTCAGGATAAAAGAAAATGTCTAAGGGGCTTTTACTAAAATCAGCTCATCCATGAAAAGCTCATCATTATCCATATTGCTCCTGATAAATTCCAAAAGCTCTGCCCTGGTCTCAAATGATTTTTCAAAGAGCTTTTCCCCGATAATCTTTATTACCAGGCTGTCTTCTCTGAAGTAATATTCTGCAAATATGTAATGGTCCTTTTCCTGTGTAAGCAGATCCGCAGACTGGAGGTTCAAAAAGCTTCTCTGGTTTATTTCGGTTACAAATGCCCTGAATATGCCGGTATCAAGACTTACTTTCGCATTGGTTTCGGGCTTGCAGCCGAAAATCAGATATTCATTTCCGCAGACAGGGTATATTATTACAATATCTTCCTGTTCAGAATTTGTCCAGCTTCCTGCAAGCAACGGGTCCCAAACAGAATCTGAAGGCTCCTGGAGAGGGAATTCCGATTCATAAGGACAGGCATAAAACAGCATAAGCAGGGATAAGATCAGGCATGAAACTGTCCATCTTCCTGTTTTGTTTTTGTCTGTTTTCATATACTTTTTCTCCTTTGAATAAAGGTTCTATTTCAAGGCAATGTTATTCTGAAGCCAGGATAGAAACTCCCCGTGTCCCTGGAATATATATTCAGAATCCCTGAACTCGGCGCATTCATTATGCCTGCTCCTGACAGCGATGGATTTAAGGCCCGCCCTGCCGGCGGAAATTGTTCCTTTGTCCGTATCTTCCACCACGATGGCATCCATCGGATTTATGCCTGTTTTTTCAAGGGTATGGAGGAATATATCCGGGTGCGGTTTTGGCCTGAGGCTGGGGGTTTTGCCGAAAATTCCCGAAAAATAATGCCCGGGTATATTGTTGGATTCAAGCAGACTGCTGAGAACCTCAGTACTGGTGTTCGATGCAATATAAAGCCTTTTTCCGTTATCCAGCAGGATATTAAGGATGGGCTTTACTTCCTTATAGGATTTAATAAGGCCACTGTTTACATGGTAGAGGTAATTTTTTTTCAGAGAATTTTTTATTATAATTTCCTCCGCCTGGGTGAGGTGCAGTTCATCAAGCTCTCTTTCAAGGCCGTTCCCTATATTGGTCCAGTACCTGTAATAATAGTCTTCATCCAGGTCCTTATAAAGGGACAGGGCTTTCTTTGCTGAAAGGTAGAAAAAAAACTCCGAATCTACAATAACACCGTCGAAATCAAATATAAAAAAGCCTGTTTTTTCCAGGAGTTCTCTAAGACCTTCTGGTGGCATGAAAGAAATCTCTGTAGTCTTTAATATATTGCATAATCTCTTCAAATTCATTGAAATTGAGGCTGTTGGGCCCGTCTGAAAGGGCTTTATCGGGTTCCGGGTGTATTTCAAAGAAAAGGCAGTCTATTCCCATGCCGATGCCTGCCCTTGCCAGGCCTGAAACAAATTCCCTGTCCCCGGTGCTCTGGTCTCCAAGCCCTCCTGGCCTCTGTATGGAATGGGTCACATCAAAGCATACATAGGGTGCATATTTTTTCATTATCGCAAAGGATCTGAAGTCAACTACAAGATTGTTGTACCCAAAGGTTGCACCTCTCTCAGTGAATATGAATTCCTTATTTGAGACTGAGCGTATCTTATCGGCAATGTTCTTTGTATCCCAGGGGGAGAGGAACTGGCCTTTTTTTACATTTAGCACCTTGCCGGTCCCGGCGCAGTTCAGCAGAAGATCGGTCTGACGGCAGAGAAAAGCGGGTATCTGGAGAATATCTATATCATTGGAAACCTGCTCTATCTGCCAGCTTTCATGGATATCGGTGGTGGTATAGAGGCTGTGCCTTATGGCTACCTCGCTCAGTATTTCAAGGCCCTTTTTAAGGCCCACACCCCTGAAGGATTTTGCTGACGACCGGTTTGCCTTGTCAAAGCTTGCTTTGTATATGATGTCAATTTTGTATTTTTCTGACTGCCGGGAAAGGAATTCCGCAATCTTAAGGGAGGTCTCCCTGTTTTCAAGAACGCAGGGACCTGCAATGATAAAGGGTTTGGAAAGGGTTGAAAGATTTAATCCATCCATGTTAAAGCCCCGCCTTCACAAGATCATGGAGCCTGATGAGCCCCACTACCCTGCTGTTATTATCAAGAACCGGGAGTATGCTTATCTGGGATTTCCTGTTCTCCATTATCTGCATTGCCTTGAAGGCCGGTTCCTCCTCTGTAATGGAAATGGGATCTTTCGTCATTATCTCGGAAGCCTTCATGGTAAGTATGTCTTCATATTTCATAAGGCTTCTGCGTATGTCTCCATCGGTTATAATGCCTACCAGATTATTTTCATCATCCACTATATTGACACCCCCCAGGGGGTTTATAGTCATTAAGGCAATAATTTCCTTTACTGTATTGCAGGGTTTTGCTGTGGGATTACTGCTGTCTTTATGCATAAGGTCGCTTACTTTCAGCAAAAGCCTCTTTCCCAGCTGGCCGCCGGGGTGATACCTGGCAAAGTCGTCGGGCTTAATCCCCTTCAGGACTGATACCGCGACAGCTATTGCATCCCCCATGACAAGGGAGGCTGTGGTTGAAGATGTGGGGGCCAGGTTGTTCGGGCATGCTTCCCTTTCAACAGTGACATCCAGGACTATGTCAGAAAGCTTTGCAAGGGTTGAAGACATATTTCCCGTTATGGAAATTATACTGGCGCCTATCTTGGATATGTAAGGGAGTATGGAGTTCAATTCCTCGGTCTCTCCGCTTTTGCCCAGGGCAATTACAAGGTCCCCGGCCATTACCATTCCAAGATCGCCGTGTTTTGCCTCGCTTGGGTGAATGTAAAAGGAAGAGGTTCTAAGGCTTGAAAGGGTGGAGGATATCTTCCTGGCTATTATTCCGCTTTTTCCCATGCCGGTTAGTATGATTCTCCCCTTGCAGTTGTAAACGGCCATCACTGCCCTTTCAAAGCTATCGGAGAGATTGTCCTTGATTTTTGCCAGGGAGGATATTTCTAACTCGAAGACCCTTTGCCCTTCACGAATGAGATTCATAGTCATTCTCCAGAATCTAAGGATATATGCCTATGATAGGGCAAAAAAAAATAAAATCAATCATTTTGTGAATCAGACTGTGAAATAATACTTTACTATTAGGCCGGATGGTTTATAATGCCTGTGTATTTCCTGTTGAGAGGAGCCTTTTATGATCCATTCTGACAATAGGAAGCTGTTTCTCATTGGTCTTGACTGTGCTGAGCCGGACCTTATATTCAATAAATGGAGAGACAGGCTTCCTGCATTCAGGTTTATCATGAAAAAGGGCATATATGCACATCTTGAGAGCACAATACCTGCAATTACCGTTCCAGCCTGGGTATCCATGGTTACGGGAAAGGATCCCGGAGAGCTCGGGATTTACGGGTTCAGAAACCGGAAAGCATATGACTACAGCGAGCTTTTTATTCCAAATTCATCGGATATAAAGGACAAAGCTGTCTGGGAATACCTTGACCTTTATAATAAACGCTCCTTTATTATGGGTGTTCCTATGACCTATCCGGTGAAAAGGATAAACGGTATCATGATCTCAGGTTTTATGGCTCCGGATACAGAATCTGAATATACTTATCCATGCGGGTTTAAGAATGATATCAGGAAAATTATCGGCGATTATATAATTGATGTAAAAGACTTCAGGACCTCTGATAAAGACCGGCTTCAGAAGCAGATAATGCACATGACCAATAAACGGTTCCAGTTGTTTCTCAAGGTAAACAGGATGTTCAGGTTCGATTTTGCCATGATGGTGGAGATGGGTACCGACAGGATGCACCATGGATTCTGGAAATACATGGCTGAAGACCACCCGGGATATGAGAAGGGAAACCCTTATGAAAACGCCATATTTAATTATTACAGGCTTATTGATGATTATTTGGGCCAGATTATGGAGGAATACGGCGACAGGGCTGATATTATGATTGTATCGGATCATGGAGCTAAAACCATGAAGGGCGGTTTTAATATAAACCAGTGGCTTATGGATAAAGGCTATCTGGTACTTAAAAAAGGGGCAAAAAGCCTTAAAAAATTCACAAATTGTGATATTGACTGGGATATGACCCGGGCTTGGGGGTCAGGCGGCTATTATTCAAGAATATTCTTCAATGTCAGGGGCAGGGAACCTGCAGGGGTTATTGACGGTGATAAATACGATGAATTCCTGCACAGACTGAAGCAGGAGCTTGAGGATATCAGGCACCCGGACGGCAACCCTCTGGGCAACAGATGCTTTATACCTTCGGATATCTACAGGAAAATAAACAATGTTCCTCCCGATCTGATACTTTACCCGGCCAATCTTGAATACAGGGCTATCGGAAGCATAGGCCATAATTCCTTTTTCAGCACAGAAAACGATACGGGGCCCGATGATGCAAATCACTCCCAGAACGGTATTTTTATGTACCATGGGGATAATACTGAAAAGAAAGGTTATATAGGGAAATGGAGCATCTGCGATATTGCCAGCACAGTTGTAAAGTTTTTCAGGATATCCTCGCACTCCAGCAAAGCCGCAAACATTCTTTCTGACGCCAGATCCAGGAATGTCTTTTTCCGGGAGCAGTAAATCCCGCTAGCTCAGGTATTCCCTGAAGACCTTTAGAAGACCGCTGAAAGAGAAAAAGATGGACAGGGTTAGAAAACATTCGTAGGTGCAGCAGCATTTATCCCTTTTTATAAATTCCACTATCTCTTTTCTTTCCCTGGAAAACCAGATTCTGCTAAAGTTAAATCCGGCTGTTTTGAGGTCCCCGATGGGTTTGTCAAGTATTTCGCAGGGCATTACCATTCCGTCAGAAAGGACAACAGCTCCCAGCCGGGCAGCAAGGCAGGGTATTACCTGCTTTTTCCTCTCCAGCCGCTGTTTTATAATATGGGGCCTGACAGACCTGATCGAGTTTATAAGGTTTGCAAAAGGAAATCCTTTATAGCCCCTCAGCCTTCCCTGTTTTATTTCTTCCTCCAGGAAAAGGGAGAACTTCATATACTTGTCGATATCCACATTTCCTGCTTTGTCCTCCCGGGGATTCCCCCTGACGAGAAGATGGTTTATGGTCCGAACACCGAGATCTTTCTGAAGGTATTCATACAGGTCATATATTCTGTCAATATTATATGCCGAAACCGTAAGACCTATATTGGCATTGAAATTAGGGTGCCTTTTCTCAAGTTTTTTGAGCTCCCTGAAGGTGTAGACAGCCTTATTGAAGCTGTCGGGATTATTTCTGATATAGTTATGATCATCCCCTATTCCGTCTATACTTACATCTATTGCCAGGTCTACTTCAGGGACAGTGTCCAGTATATCTTCAGTCTTTTCTATTACCAGGCCGGTGAGGGAGCCATTGGTAGGTATTCCTATATTGCATACCCTGTTGTTTTTATAAAACATCTGGATAATTTCTGTTATATCCTCCCGCAGAAAGGGTTCTCCTCCCGTGGGAAGCAGAAAGAGGAGCCTTCCCATGCTCAGGGAGAGCTTTTCCAGGTCATCAATAGTCATTTCATAACTGTCCTTTATCATCCCCTGGCCTAACAGGCAGTGCCTGCAGTTAAGGGTGCATCGGGATGTGATGAATAGGACCAGGTAGATGGGCAGGCTGTTGTTTTTTAAAAACAGCTTATTCAGGAACTTCATGTAATCGGCAGTTTTCATGTCGTCAGTACCTTTTCTGAAAGATAAAGAAATGGATTAAACCGAATATCAATCCTGATAATACCACAAAAGAATCTAAAATCATAAAAATGAGGGATTTTACAAGAAAGGAGAAGCCCTTTCTGCATAGGGCATAATTCAGGAATTTCCTGTTGAAAAACAGATAGAGGAAGAGAAACAGAAATGATATTGCAAAAGTGCCGGAGTAAAATGGAGAAAAGCAGATGAAAACCAGGGATATGGCAGGAAAAGGTACGGAAAGTATGAAGGACAGCGGAACTGAGCTCTGGTTTCTTCTCTGGAAATTCTGCCACTTTTCCCTGAGTACTATCTTGATGAGACCGCATGTCCTTAAAAAATCAGTCTTAACAAGGGTCTGGAGGGTGTATTCCTTTTTGTGACGCACCTCGAGCTTCTTGATAACCACCGTAAGGTTACCGTTGTTTGCCATCTTTCTTCCGAAAGCAGTATCCTCGACATTCGGCCTTTTATAATTAGTATCGAATCCCCCGAGTTTTATAAAGTCCTGCTTCCTTATGGCAGCGCAGGAAGTATAGAAAGAGTGTATGTAAGGGGGCAGATGGGTGAAGGTATAGTTCATCCATAGATTCTTGAAACTGGAATAAAAATTTTTGTAGGGCATAGATATGGATTCAATGCCCACAGCACCGGATATTCTCTTTTCCTGAAAGGCTTCCTTTATGAGGTCGAGGGCATCTTCCGGCAGTACTATGTCTGCATCGATAAAAAGCAATATATTCCCGCAGGCATGTTCCGCTCCGGTGTTCCGGGCCCAGGCCACGCCGTTTCCCCTGTTTTTTACAGTTTTTACATTGAAAAGCTTCAGAATTTCTGCAGTTGAGTCACTGCTGTGGTCATCCACCACAATGGTCTCATATTTGCTGTAAGCTTGTGCTGAAACGGACAGCAGGGTATCCTTTATCGTTCTTTCACCGTTTTTCACCGGTATGATTATGCTGATCAAATATATTTCCTTTCAGTCGATGTATACTGGAATATATATACAGGGATGCAAATCCAGGTCAATCTTTAATTCTATTCTCTTTACAGCAGGTTCAGATACTGGTTTTTTAAGGCTGATTTCCATCTTCTTGACAAATATATCATCTGCTGATGAAATTTTTATGTCAAAACTGCTTTTGTCAAAAACGGCTTCTACAACGTTAAAAGGCTTTTTCTGTGTGTTAATCAGGTGGATGAAGAAAGGTTCCTGCTCCGGCGTATGGGTCCTGAAGTGCGCACCCAGAGGCAGTATATTTACCAGGGGTTTTATCATACTATTGATTCTTAACCGGATATCCCCATGATTAGTCGGGATATCAAGAAAATCATCATAAGACCCCGGCTGAACTCTGTCAGAGTATGCAATCATCAGCCGCCAGGCTGATCTGATGCCCTTTACAGGCTCTGCTTCGGTTTTTTCTGCTTTTACATGGATGTATTCGCTGGATGCAGATATAGTGCCGACTTCCAGGTTCTCCTCCGTGCTGTATGCATATACAGTATAAACCGATGGACTGCCCGGATACTGGTTTATGTTTATAAAGTCCCTGGGATGCAGAAATACCCTTTCTGAAAGGATATAGCTGAAATAGACGACCATTTCAAGATTTTCCGGATCATTTGATTCAATTCTCAGATAAGTATCCGTATAGCCTTCAATGGATATCTTTACGGGTAAAGGCTGTTTTTGCCCTGGTTCTATTATTACCTGGGTAAATTCGGGAAAAAGATCCGGGGAGAAACCTGCAGGGTTTATTATGAGAGGAATATCCCCATTATTCAGGATAATTATATTTTCCATGACAACGGCACCGGGGCTGATATAGCCCAGGTCCACCACAGGGCCTGGTGTTTCCAGCACAGGGGCGCAAAACCCGGAGCTGGAAAGGCTTATAATCAGCTGTATCAGTATTAATGATATTTTTATCTTCATAATATCCTGCTTTTATATTAGAGTAAATTTATGAATAATCGAGAAAAAATAGGAGCAGAAAATGATTAAGGATCTGATGAGGACAATCTATCTGGATAACGGCCTTAAATTAATAGTCGTAGAAAACAGAAAAAACCCGATATTGACGACCCATGTCTGGATTAATGTCGGTGTCCTGGATGAAGAGGATAATACTAAAGAAATATCCCATCTTCTGGAGCATCTTCTTTTTCAGAATCAGGATCTTGTAGATAAAATCAATGCTGTCGGCGGTGAATACAACGGTTTGACAGGGCTTGACTATACCTATTACTATAATGTTGTCCCGTCAGAATTTCAGGATGTTTCACTGGAAGTGCTCAGAAACATAATACTGGGTCCCCTTTTTACTGACTCCCAGATAGAGAAAGAAAGACAGATAGTCACCGAGGAGATGTTTCAGTACAAGGACACTCCCAACCGGATAATACTGGACAGGCTTTTCAGGCTCAGCTATAAAAACAGCCGATTCTCAAGGGGCCTTTTATCCACCGATGTACCTACCATAGACAAAAGCCATATCCTCAACCATTACCATCGTTACTACAGGCCTGAAAATGCCTGCATGATTGTTGCCGGGGATGTGGATATAAAAAAAACAAGGGATCTTGCAGAAAAATATTTCGGCGACTGGGAAAGGGGTAATTATATTTCATCCACAAGGCCTGAAGAGCCGGAGCAGAAAGAGATGAGATACAGCTATGAGCAGGTTGACATACAGTATAATATGGGCGGGCTCCTCTTCAAGTTCGACAGACCCAATTCACGGGACATGCTTAAGATAAATCTTCTGGTGGAAATCCTCTCATCAGCCAGGAGTTCCCGGTTCAACAGGAATATTGTTGAAAAGGGGCTTGTTCAGTTCATTGATTCCAATATATTTGAAAGCAAGGAGAACAGAATCCCCTTTTTTATCTTTGCAGTTCAGGATCAGAAAAAAAATATTATGGAAGGCATAAGCTCCATACTGGATGAAATTGAAAAGATAAAAACCTATCCTATCAACAGCCAGGAGCTGGAAAAAGCTGTGAATGTACTTAAAAGGACCTATGTCCAGAAGTTTGAAAGGATAGAGGGCATTGCTGAATCTATAGGTTATGCGGAGATATTTAACAAATATGATCTGCTGGATGAGTACCTGCAGATGCTTGAGGATATAAAACCCAAGGATATCAACGACATAGCTCTTAAGTACCTGAAAACCGATAATCTTAACATAATGTGCCTGTTTCCGCAGAAGCCTTCGATGAAAATACCTGAACTGGGTGACATCAGGAAGGATATATATAAAAAACAGAGTGTTCTTATTTCCAGGGATTCGGAGCATATTCTCAAAAATGGAATTCCCGTTTATTTTAAAGAAATGCACCATATACCCATATCCTATGTATCTATACTTATCGGAGGCGGATCACGTCTTGAAACCCCGGAAAATTCCGGAATTTCCTATGTTCTTTCAAAGCTGAGCCTTCGGGAAACAAGAGAATATACCAATGATGAACTCAATGGTATGCTTGACTACCTGGGTGGAGACCTTAATACCTGGATATTCCAGGATTATTTAATGTTTGCAGGTGTATTCCTTCCCCATAATATAGACCAGAGCCTGAGGCTTTTATCTGAGATTATCTTTTATCCCACTTTCCCCAAAGCTTTTCTGGAGATTGAAAAGAATAATGCCGTTACCGCCATAAACACTGTCAGGAATGATATGATCCGGTACTGCATCAAGCTATTCCATGAGCATCTTTTCATCAAAAGGGGGTATGGCCTGTACCCTGACGGCGATGCTGAAAGCATAAGGGAAATTGACCAGAAAAGCATCAATCTTTGGCATCGCAGGTTCTTCCACCCGGATAATATGAAAATATCCGTTGTAGGGGATATTGACAGCCAGCAGATCAAAACCCGCCTGGAGCAATATTTCGGTGAGCCTAAGGACTATGAAGCTGATATAACCCGGCAGGAAAACTCTTTTACGGATAAAGGACAGCATACGGAATATATAGAAAATCTCAATCAGACAGGCATAATTATAGGAGGTGCAGGCCCTCCCCTGACCTCCCCTGACAGTATTCCCTTTGAACTTCTGATAAGCATACTGGGAAAAACCATGGATTCAAGGCTCTTCAAGAGGCTCAGGCTGGAAAAGAAGATGTGCTATGCGGTTTTCAGCCGATACGCGGGCTATATGGATGCAGGGTGTTATTATATTTACCTGTCCACCACCAGCCCTGAACCGGCAATAGACGAGATATACAAAGTAGTACGGGAAATCAGGAGCAATCCTCCAGACAGCCAGGAAATACAGAGAAAAAAGAATCTTATACTGGGCAATCATAAGATAAATAATGAGTCCCTTTCCTACCAGTGCAGACAGCTGGTGCGGAGCAAGCATCTGCATGATGACTGGCACTCAGCCGAAAAGAGCATGGAAAGATTAAAGGAAACCGGTGACAGTGAGATCAGGGAAATGGCGGAGAAGTATCTGGATCCTGACAGTATGATAAGGGTGCTGGTTACAAAAAAAACGCATGTTTTTTGAATTTACATTATAATTTTTGATTATATAATTCAATTGACCATTTATTTGTTTTAAATTATTTATTTACTTAGGAAAATGAATAACACAGGCGAAAAAGACAGCATCAAAAAAGAGATATACGGGCCTTACAAGGTAATCTGCAAGGTAGGCGAGGGGGGCTTCGGGATAGTATACAGGGCTAAAGATACAACCCTTGACAGGGAAGTAGCAGTAAAAGTAATGTGCATCAAGCGGAATACAAGCCAGGAAGCGCAAGATAATAAAAGTAACACCCCTGTCTCGACACCGGAACTCAAAAAGAAAGAAAAGGCCTTTGAAGAACGGTTTATTAAAGAGGCTCAGAACGCAGCAAAGCTTGACCATCCCAATATTGCCAAGGTTTATTATGCAGGCGTGGATGGTAACCACAGATTTTTTGCCATGGAATATATCGACGGTAAAGGTATTGATGACCTGCTGGAACAGGAAGGTCCTTTATCCGTTCCCCTTACCCTTCATATCATATACTTTGCTGTCAGTGCCCTGGCTGAAGCCCTGAAATACGGGATCATACACAGGGATATAAAACCGAGCAATATTATGCTTACCGATGATTATACCGTAAAGATAGTGGATTTCGGCCTGTCCAAGATACTTTCGGAAAATTCCTCCATTACGGCAGACGGCACGGCTTTCGGTACACCTTTTTTCATGAGTCCTGAGCAGTGCAAGGGGGATCCTCTTGATTTCAGGAGCGATATATATTCCCTTGGTATTACCATGTTCTATATGCTTACCCATAAATACCCCTTTGAGGCTGACAAACCCCTTGCCATATTAAACAAGCATGTAAATGAAGATTTGCCCGATGTATGCCTTTTTGCAAGAGATACGGTAACCCAGGATGTAAAGAACCTGCTTACCAGGATGACCAATAAGAATCCCGATGACAGGTATCAGAGCTATGTTGTTCTTCTCTCAGAGCTCCGCAAGCTCAGGCTGAGGTATCCCTTCATAAATGACCGGATAGAGGAAGAGATTACCGTAAATGATTCATCCAGCTCTATTTATGGCGCTGATAAATCTGCTGAGGATATAATTGAAGAACATAAGACCATGAAGGAACGCTTCAAATTTCTCATCATGGAAGGCGATATCTTTGAGATTGAGGACTTTCTGATAAGATACCCAGAAAGCGAATATACAAAACTCCTTGAAGAAAAGCTTGCGCACCTCAGGGATGAGGCGGAGATATTTAAAAAGGCGGAGATGCTTGATGTATACGAGGAATGGGAGAAATTTATAAAACTTTTTCCGGAGGGGAAATACAGCAATTATGCCAGTGAAAGGCTTGAATACCTTCATGAGATAAGGGAAAAGGAGAGTGACAGGAAAGCCCAGAAACTGGAGCTGTTTGAGAGAGCCAAAAAAAGGAATAACAGGGATGACTATGAGCAGTTCCTTCTGCTTTATCCCAATTCCGAGGAGAGTATAACCGTAAGAAGCCTTCTTGACAGGTGGGAGCAGAGCGCATCAATCCCGCCGGAACAGAAAACAGTTGAAAAATCAAGCCACAGCTTCTCAAGGCTTATTGAGAAATCAGAGAAGCTTATTGAACAGAAGGATTATGCAGATGCTCTGGATATAGTCAACAATATCCTGTCTAAGAACCCTAAGCATGCCAGAGCCCAGGTACTCCGGGAGAAGATATTAAAAACAAAGCCCAGCCTCTCGCCTTACTTCAGGAGCAATAAGGCAAAAATCCGCAGGACAATCCTGTATATCTTTATATTCTTGCTGTTTGGAATAATTGTTATTTCTGACCTATTCATTTACAGGTCCATATTACCGGTAATTATGCCTGAAATAACAAAAAACTATGCCTATCTTAATACCTATTACAGCCTGAAACCTGTCCTTAAGACCATTTTTTCTTCTGAAAAGATTGCAGGTGCGGATAAAAATGCTGATAGACTGCAAAAGATAGTAAATACCAGGCGAAATGTCCTGGATGCCATTGAACAGAACAAGTTTTTTGATCCTCCCGGTGACAATTTCATAGAATATCTTGATAAACTGGCAGAAATAGACGATAACAGGAAATATTACCAGAAACTCAAATTCAGGGGTATTGACAGGATGCTGGAGATAGGCGGATATTATGACAGTCTTATGAAATATGAAGAATCCAAGATCATCTATGACCATATACTAAGCATTGACCCGGATAACAGTGAGGTAAGAAAAAGGTTCCGCATCAGGGACTACAACCGATAGCAGTTCTTAAACCCTATGACAAAACCTGATATCATACTTGCCATAAACGATGGACATGATGCAAACTGTACCCTTGCAGACGGCGAGAATATACTGCTTTCATCATCCAGGGAAAGGTTCACACGCTGTAAATTCCAGGGCGGCTATCCAGGGGAGATAATAAACTATATAAAAAATGAGTATGGTATAAAAAAAGAAGATATAAGTCAGGTTATATTCACAAACCGGCTTAATTTTGTCCACCGCTTCTTTTCAAAGACCTTTCATGCCTATTACCATGATTATTTTTCAACAGCCCAGGCTCTTTACCTTTTCTACCAGCATTTTTTCAGAAAGATACCCCTGTATCAGGAATTTATGGATATTTTAAGCAGGCAGGCCTACCGGGGGCGTTTCAAGGGTATGATATTTCTGGACCATCATCTCTGCCATGCAGCCTCGGCATACTATTATTCAGGCATTCAGAAAGCCCTTGTCATTACGGCGGATAATATAGGTGACGGGCTTTCAGCATCGGTTTACAGGGGTATTGGAGATAAACTGGAGATTATAAAACCTGTAGGCTGTCTGCAGTCACCTGGTCAGTTTTACGGTGAGATAACGCAGCTCCTGGGATTTGACCCATTAAAGCATGCAGGCAAGACCACCGGGCTGGCAGCGGGGGGCGACCCTCTGAGACTTTACCCGCTGATGGAGATGCTTTTTTATCTTTCCCGGGACCATGAGAGAATGCATATCAGGAGTGTATTAAATCCCTGGAAAAAGAAGTGGATAAAAAAGAAACTGGATGGTTATTCAAGGGAAGATATTGCGGCGGCTGCCCAGAAAAGACTGGAAGACTGCTTTGTGGATTTTATAAGAGCTTATATTAATAAGACAGGAATACGGGATATTGTCGTTTCCGGAGGTGTTTTCGGGAATGTCAAGCTCAACCAGCATATTTTTGAACTGCCTGAAGTCAATCAGCTTTATGTTCACCCCGGGATGAGTGATTGCGGGCTCAGCATGGGTGCTTTGGCCTGTTACTGGATGTTCTATAAAAAAAAGAACCCGGGATTTCTGAGATCTGTATACCTGGGACCTGAACCCGGCCCGATTCCCGGGGATATGATCGACAGGTCAAGATACCGGGTATCAGAATGCGGGGACCTGACCGGGGGTATAGCAGAAAGACTCAGCCGGGGCAGGATAGTCGCTATTTGCCGGGGCAGGATGGAATACGGACCCAGGGCTTTGGGCAACCGCTCCATACTCTATAATCCTGCTGATAAATCGGTAAATGACTGGCTGAACCAGAAGCTTAAAAGGTCCGAATTCATGCCCTTTGCCCCTGTTGTCCTTGACGAGGATATGAATGATCTTTTTTGGGCCAAAAACGGCGGATGCCTGTCAGACCGGTTTATGACCATCACCTATACGGCAAAGCCTGTAATGAAACAGAAAGCACCTGCTGTCGTCCATACTGATAATACCGCAAGGCCCCAGGTGCTCCGGCGGGCTGACAATGAGTTCTTTTACGATATAATAAAAAAATACAGGGAAATAACAGGAATACCCTGCCTTCTTAATACCAGCTTCAATATGCATGAAGAACCAATAGTCATGACCGCCGGGGATGCGTACAGGGCCTGGGTACAGGCGGACCTTGATGTTCTTGTGATTAATAATCTGATCATAGAAAAAAAATGAAGATTCTTTTACTAAAATGGGCGGAAAAGGTGGGAGGCAGAAGTGTTGATCCTTCCTTTGTACAGGATATCACGGGGATTTACCCGCCCCTGGGTTTATTATACATTGCATCTTCACTGATTAAAGCTGGATTTGATGTGTCTGTGCTTGATCTTCCTGCAAGAAAGCTGGACCTGAATGGCCTGAAAGACCATCTGCTGAAAGAATCCTATGATATAGCAGGCTTTACCTCCACAACACTTCTATGGCCCCAGACCGCCTTCGGTATAAGCTTTTTAAAGAGTGTACTCCCGGAGGCAATTACTGTCCTTGGCGGCCCTCATACAGTGCTTTTCTACAGGGAATGCCTGGCCTTGAAGGACCTGGATTATGTTGTTGTGGGAGAAGGGGAAAAAAGCATGGTGGAGCTTGCATCAGCACTGCAGGATGGCGGTTCTGCTGAAGAGATAAAGGGGGTAGCCTTCAGGAAGGGGGATGATATATGTTTTTCCGGTCCCAGGCAGCTGCTGGATATTAATGAAATATCCTTTCCTGCCAGGCATTTGATTGACCAGAAAGAATATATGTCCATAATGGCCAAAAAACCCTTTGCGACCATGGTGACAAGCCGCGGATGTCCTTTCCGCTGTCATTTCTGTACCCAGGTGTACTGGCAGAACAGGTTCCGCATGAGGTCGGCCGATAATGTACTTCAAGAGATTGAAGAGATTACGGGCAGATACAGGGTCAGGGAAATAATGATGTACGATGAAACCTTCCTTATAGATAAAAAGAGAGTGCTGGACATATCCAGGGGAATAGAGGAGAACCGGATGAAATTCCGGTGGGATATACGGACCAGGATCGATACCATTGATGATGATGTCCTGGAGGCCATAAAAAAGGCAGGCTGTTATAAAGTGCATGTGGGTATTGAAAGCGGGACAGACCGTATACTTGGAAAAATGAATAAGAATATCTGCACCCAAGAAATTAGGCTTACGGTTAATAAGCTCAAAAAATACGGATTTGAGGTCCTGGGTTACTTTATGATAGGCTATTCGGGTGAAACCCTTGAAGAGATTCAGGAAACCATCAGGTTCAGCCTGAGCCTTCCCCTGGACTGGGCTCATTTTAACATTACCCTGCCCGTTCCTGCTGTTCCTCTCTTTGATGATGCGGTACAGAAGGGAATTATAAAACAGGACTACTGGAGCCGGTACACCCTTTTGGAGGGGGATGTCGAGCCTCCCCCCTATTTCCCGGACAGCGGCCTTTCGCAGGTTGAGCTCGAGGCATTGCTTAAGAAGGCTTACAGAAAGTTTTATATCAGGCCTTCAAAAATATTTAACTGCTCAGTAAAGATGATGGACAAAGACCGGATAAAAAACAGCCTTACCGGGTTTTTAAGCCTTTTCAGGTGAATTATGAAAATCAGGATATGGCGGGAAGAACAGCTTAAGGATATCGCCCTTATCATTAAACAGCGTGTGAAAAAGGGTGATCTGGTGATTTTCAGCGGTGAACTCGGAGCCGGCAAAACGACGCTCATCAAGTATATATGCAGTCTATACGGTATTGACCCTGACCGGGTCAAAAGCCCATCCTTCAGCATACAGAATATTTATCCAGGACCCACGATGAGGGTTAATCATTATGATCTTTACAGAGTTGCAGACATTGATGACCTGGAGCTTCTGAACCTCTTTGAGGACATGGAAGATGCCCTGACCCTCATTGAATGGGGGAGCAAATTTATTGATGTCCTGGGCTGTCACTGCACGCTAATGGTCAGCATGGGCTATCTGGAAGGAAGCGTACAGGGCAGGGAGATAATAATTGGAAAGGGAGGAAAAGAGGGGTAAACACCCCTCTTTTTATATTACAGCCAGCCCCTTAGTTTGCAGGATTTTTCTACTCTTTGAACGGCTATCATGTATGCTGCATCTCTCATGTAAACATTTCTGTCCTTTGCCATATTGAAGACGCCTTCGTAGGCTACGGTCATTTTTGTATCAAGCTTCTCCAGAACTTCCTTTTCTGACCAGTAATAATTCATATTGTTCTGAACTCCCTCGAAGTATGAGCAGATAACGCCTCCGGCATTGCAAAGGAAATCGGGGATCAAATGTACATTTTTGCTGATTATCGCTTCATCAGCTTCCTGGGTTGTCGGGCCGTTGGCGGCTTCAGCGATGATCCTGACTTTCGAGAAATCTATGTCATTGACATTATCCTTTCTCAATACACCTTCCGTTGCGGCAGGTACGAGAATATCAACAGGCTGTGAGAGCCATGCTCCCCCGTCCAGTATTTCATAACCGGCCTTTTTGGCCTTTTCTTTGTCAATTGAACCGAATTTGTCGGTGATTGACTTCAGGTATTCCGGATCAATGCCGTCCCTTTTCTTGAAGGTATAGGGTTTTTTATCTGAATTGTCCCAGCAGGAGACGGCAATTACCTTTCCTCCGAGTTTTGTGAAAAGGATCGCAGCATACTGACCTACATTTCCAAATCCCTGAATTGAAGCGGATTTGCCTTTTATGTCCTCGCCCATTTTTTTCAGGGCTTCCCTGATTGTATATACGGCCCCGAAGCCTGTGGCCTGGGTCCTTCCCAGTGATCCGCCGTAATTTGCAATCTTTCCGGTAATTACGCCGGGCTGTTTATGCCTTGCTATTGTCTCGTATTCATCCATAAGCCACATCATATGCTGGGCATTGGTCATAACATCGGGGGCTGGAACATCTTTGTCGGGGCCGACTATGTCAAATATCTTCCTCATAAAGCCCCTGCAAAGCTTTTCCTGTTCGGCATCGCTCATTTCCCTGGGATCGCAGATGATCCCGCCTTTTCCCCCGCCCAGGGGAATATCAGAAACGGCGCATTTCCAAGTCATCCATGTAGCAAGAGCCCTGACAGTGTCTACTGTCTCTTCGGGATGGAACCTGATTCCGCCCTTAGCGGGTCCCCTTGCAGTATTATGCTGAATCCTGAATCCCTTGAAAACCTTTACCTTGCCATTATCCATCTTTACCGGGATTGTCATGTGCATTTCCCTCTCAGGCCAAAGCAGAAGCTCTATGGTGCTCTCATCTAATTTTAACTGTTCAGAGACCTTTAAAAACTGATTCTGGGCCATCTTAAATGGATTCAAGTGTCCCATATTATACCTCCTTTGTGAGTATATTGTATTTAGTCATACCTTAATCGGTTTGCTACTATCTATATTATGCAACTAAAAAATTTGTAAAGAAAAACTTTAATGATATTATATGGTTTTAATTAGCCTGTATTAAAAACCGGATTGCCGGTCAAGGGATTGCATTACTGAAAGGAGAGGACAGCCTGATGCTGAAAAAGGATAAATATGATGAGATATTTTCATTTCTTGAGGATAAGAAGAACATACTTATAGCCGGTCACAGAAACCCTGACGGAGACAGCGTATCTGCCATAATAGCCACCCGGATATATCTGTTAAGCAAGGGGATCGACAGCGTTATGGTCACTTTCGATGATATACCCCGCGAATACGCCAGCCTGCCTCTGGCCGGGGATTTTACGAGGGGAGATAATATAAGCGGGGTATTTGATGCTGCAGTCCTCTTTGAATGTGATTCCTTTGAGAGAAGCGGTCTTATGCAGTATTCCAGACTGCCCAGCATAAATATAGACCATCATGTCTCCGGAAAGGAATTTGCCGATATTAACATCATAGACCCGGCAGCCTCGAGTGTATGCGAGATGCTTTTCTATGCCTTCTATTACAGAGGCTTTTCTTTTTCCGATGAGCTTGCCAGGGTACTTTTTACCGGGATGGCTTCAGATACGGGTTTCTTCAGGTTTTCGAACACTACAGCGGATACCTTTTATGCCCTTATGACCCTTACGGGTTATAATATTGAAATAAACAGGGTATATTCTGAGCTTTATGAGAACTATTCCCTTAAAAGGCTCAGGCTCATAGGGCATATTCTCTATACCTCCAGATATTACGAAGAGGTAAAGACCCTCTGTGCCATACTGAACAGGGAATATATCGAAACCTATGACATAAAGAAAACCGACCTGGAGGGTATAATAAACTATATGCTGATAAGCAGTGAACTGGATATAGCCGTCCTTATAAAGGAATTTGTCAAGGATGAATGCTTTGTGTCCCTGAGGTCCAAAGAGACTGCTGATGTAGGTTCCATTGCAGGGCATTTCAATGGGGGAGGACACCGTCAGGCATCGGGCTTTTTTATGAAAAAGCCTCCTGAACTGGCAGAAAGACTGCTGATAAAAGAAATCAGAAAGAGGAAATGATTAAGAACCCGGAACAGATAATTTCAGAAAGGTATGAAAACCTTGTATATTTGCAGTCTGGAAGTGCGTCAAGGGTTTATAAGGCATGGGACAGCAAGGAAAAGAGATTTATAGCAGTTAAGATAGGTAAAAAAGAAGAGTTTGGCAGTCATATCAAAAAGGATTTTGAAATTTTGTCCGACCTTAACCATCCCAACCTGTGCCGGGTCTACTCCATGGATTTTTACGGCAAAGAAGGACTTGTCATCCAGTACCTGGAATATATTGACGGCATCAATATTCTGGAGGCATGCACTCCCCTGGATTTCCCATTTCTGACAAGGAGGCTTAAGGAAATACTCCTTGCCCTTGACTATATACACTCCAAAAGTCTTGTTCACATGGATATTAAGATAAACAATATAATGGTGGAGAATGCAGAAAGGGAAAATGACCCAAAGGTAAAAATCCTTGATTTCGGTATATCAAAAAGGATAACTGATATAAGGGACAGCAGGATATCCGGTACCATTCACTATATTGCTCCCGAGCAGTTCCTTTCCGGCAGAATAACCCATAAGGCTGACCTCTTTTCTCTTGGTGTCCTGCTGTACAGGATAACCACCTCAAGATTTCCCTTCGAGGGTAAAAGCATCAACCAGGTGATGGAAAGCATACTGAACAGCACCCCTGTCCTTCCCTATGTTCTGAATCCTGATATCCCCTATTATCTGAACCTTATTATTGAAAACCTCCTTTCGAAAGATCCCGGCCAGAGGTTTGATTCTGCAGCGGAGATACTGGATATCATCAATTCCTATTCTGAATCCTATGACAAGCATTTCAGCTATGCGGGAAAGATTCTTCATCCTCCCCCCTTTGCCGGCAGAGACGGGCTTATCAGGAGTGTCCAGGACACCGTTGAATCCTATTTCAGCGGAAAGGAAAGCTGTAATTTTCTTATGCTGATCGGTGAAAGGGGCATTGGCAAGACAGCTGTATTGAGAAAGATAAACAATGCCCTTCTGTTAAGGGATATTACCTCCCAGATGTATACACCGCGAAAAGACAGCAAAATACCCTATGAAATGCTCATTGACCTTCTTACCCTCTTTATGGATACAAGCCTGGGTTATGGTTATAAATCGGATATAAAAAGGATATTCAGGGAATATGAAGCAGAAATCAAAGCAAATCTGTTCCTTAATAAGGACAGGATATTCAGCAGTATTGCTGGTTTTTTTGAAATAGTCGACAGCAGTGCAAGGGCTGTATTCCTTATAGATGATTTTGAGTTTACAGACAGCAGCAGTATTGAACTGCTGAACAATCTTCTTTTATCCATAGCCCCCCGGCGCAATTTTCTTTTTATTGTTTCTGTCGATGAGTCTGAGTATCCCGTCGTATCAGAAGTTTTGTCCTTCCCGGTAAAAGCCTTCAATATAACGACTCTGGGCAAAAGTGAAACCCTGAAGATTCTTGAGGGCATGTCCGGCATGCATGATCTTCCTGAGGCCATAAAGGATTATATCCTCGAAAATTCGGGTGGTAACCCCACCTTTATTGTTGAACTTTTCAGGCATATCTGGCCAAGCTATCTGAAAAATCTCAGCATAGAGCATGTATTTGACCGGGAAGCATCCGTAACAGCAAGATTCCGTCAGATTTTCATCAAGAAGATAAGCCGTCTGAACAGCGATGAAACTGCCCTGTTAAAATATACTTCCCTTTTTAACCTGCCCTTCAGGCTCTCTACTATCTGTGAGCTTCTGGAGGGCATAATAGACAATGTTCCTGCTTTGATAGACGGCCTTATTAACAAGGATATTCTGGAATATATGCAGGGTGATGTGTATATCAGAAGCAAAAGGGCAATATACAATACTTTGATTAGAGAAAAATTGGATAAAAATACAATCAGGGCAATCCATAAAAGGATTGCCCTGTTCTATGAAAGAAAGAAACCCGATTACCCGGGACTTCCTGATGAGGAGATTGCCTATCACTTCATTGAGGCCCAGGATGCTGAAAAGCTGGAATATGTGCTTTTTGTAGTTGACCAGGTCTTTAAGAAGGGAAGCCTCGGGCAGGCCGTTTCCATGCTTGAGCAGGTTCTGGAGTATGCGGATACAAATAACCCCCTCTTTGATGACATCCTGGATAAATACTTCCAGTGCCAGTATTATTCTGGCAATTACAGCAAGCTTTTATGCTTTCTTTCTGAGAAAGAGAGTAAAACAGACCCGGGGTCCAAAACCGGCATACAGATAAGGTTATACCAGGCCAGGATACACACTGAACTTCGAAGCTATACCAAAGCTTTCGGGATTCTTGATGAACTGGGTGGTATGAAACAGCTTGTCAATTATCCTGAACAGAGATATGAATACCTTCTTCTTAGTTTTATTATGACCTTTAAATACAGGTCTGATTTAAATGCAGGCGATAAACAGCTCTCAGAGATAGCCTGCACCATGGAGAAGAAAGATATGCCTGAAAACTTACGGGCAGAATACAAAATGGCTCTGGCAAACTACTGGTACATTGTAAGGCATGATTACGGCCGGGCTCTTGAATACTGGGAGGATGCATACAGCTACTTTAAGAGAGTTAATGATCTCTACGGCCTGTCCAGGACCACCAATAATCTGTCCCTGAAATATCTGAATGACGGAAATTATGAAAAGGCCCTGAAGTTTATGAATGAGAGTGCTGATTATGACAGGACTCTTGGCAACCTTCCCTCTCTGGGCAAAACCTACGGGAATATGGGTGTAATTTACCAGCATAAAATGGAATTCGGCAAATCCCTGAGATATTACCTGGAATCGCTGAAGATCAGGGAAAAACTGCATTTGTCAGAAGTTTATAAGATTTATAACAATATAATCTATGTATATTACCTTCTCAACAGGTATCAAAGCGCCCTGGAGCTGATAAAAAAAATAGAGAATGATGTCAGCATTGATGATAAGCAGGAATTTTACAATACCCACATGTCAAAGGCAAAATGCCTTATGGATATCGGAGACTATGAAGGATCCATGGCAATTGTCAACTTTCTGAGAAAGGAGCTCGGGGAAAGCAATGTCGAGATGCTTATGGTGGGGATGAAGAATCAGTTTTACCTGTCGGATGATCCGGGTTTCAGCAAGGCCAGAAAACAGCTGGAAGAGATACTGATTAAAGACGGAGAAGGGCTTGAGAGTCATACCAACAGTATATACAGCATGCTTGAATTTTTTTCTGAAAATGGCCTGCTGGATCCTGCAGGGGAGCTTAAAAAGAGATACCTGAAACTGAAGATAACGAAAAATACGGCGTCCTTTAAGGTTAATATACTGTATTGTCTGAGCTATCTTGAAAAGGACAGCTATATCTGTCTGGAATACCTTTCCAATGCCATAAGAACCGAGAAAAAGATTGGAAGGCCCCTCTATCTCTTCAGGCTTTTTTACAGAAGAGGCGAACTGCTTACCGCTCTTGGCCAGAAGGAAGCCGGCATGGAGCAGATCAAAATGGCCGGTTATTATTTCAGGCAGTTCGAGAACAATATACCAGAAAAGTTTACATCCTTTTTCCATAAATCCCCTGCATACAATAAGTACCGTGATATGTACAACTCCCTTTAATTTAAATATTCAGGGAATTGACTTTCGGCAGAATTTTTTGTCCTTAATATTATGGTGTCAGTATACCAGGCAATAAAGTTTCCTTGTCCTTTGAAAAGGCAAAAGCACC
>CAYSKJ010000028.1:0-20102 GCA_964431655.1 uncultured bacterium
GCAGCCGCCTGATCCACACCCAGCCTGTTTACAAAGAATATATCAACTATGCCCATGAAGGTCTGGACTATCATGCCCAGCATTACAGGCCAGGATAGTTTCCAGATGGCCCCGGTGATGCTTCCCGTCGAAGCTATGGTTGTACCCAGGGCAATGCTATCGGATTTATTATCCCTCTTTTTCCCCATGGATTTTTTTATAACCAGAAACCTTAATTTTTAGTATTATTAAAGTATCTTATACGAAGGAGATCTTTTTATGTTCAGAGAGTTTGATCTATACAGCGGTAATGTCAATCCTTTTAATAAAATTGGCCGGGAGTGGATGCTGGTGTGCGCAGGCACAGAAAATAACTTTAATATGATGACCGCATCCTGGGGAGGCCTGGGGGTTCTCTGGAACCGCAATGTATGTTTTGCATTCGTAAGGCCTAATCGGCATACCTTCAAATTCATGGAGGAAAATGAATACTTTACCCTGTCTTTTTTCCCGGAAAGCAAAAAGGACATACTGAGCCTGTGCGGAACAAAATCCGGCCGGGATATTGACAAGATGAACCTCCCCGGTCTGACCCCGGTTTATGAAAAGCCTGGCTTTATATACTTCAGTGAGGCAAGCTTTATAATATATTCCAGAAAGATATATTTCCAGGACCTGGACCCTTCCCATTTTCTGGACCCTTCAATCCTTGAGAATTACCCGCAGAAGGATTTCCACAGGTGTTATACAGGAGAGATTAAAAAGGCACTGAGCAGGTTATAAAGTATCAAAAAGCAGGGGAAGGTAATCGGAGACAAGCATGCCTTTTACCGTGGGGCACAGCCTGTCCTCCTGGATAACGGCAAATTCCTCTCTTACCAGCATATCCATCATCCCCCTGTTTCGCGGAGTATGGGACAAATCCGAAACAGGAACGCCATGACTGGTCCTCAGGCCCAGCATCAGCCGCTCTGTTGCCTTCTGTTCTGCACTCAGCATCTCTTCATTCTCCACAGGCATCAATCCTTTCTTTATCTCCGAGATGTATTTGATGGTATCCGGCCAGTTCCACCAACGCCTGTTACCGTCAAAGGAATGGGAAGAGGGCCCGAAGCCGATATAGGGGCTGTGATTCCAGTATCTGCTGTTATGCCGGCTGAAGGCTTTGTACCCGAGGGAGAAATTTGACACCTCATAATGCACATAACCCTCACTGCGCAGGTAATCCGAGACCGCATAGAACATATCGGATTTTTCCTGCACACAAAGGGATTTAAAAGCCCCTTCCTTCAGTTTGCTGTAAAGAGGCGTTCCCTCAGAGATGGTAAGCTCATAGGCTGATATATGGCCGGGTTTGAAAAAAACCGCCTTTTCAAGGTTTTTAAGCAGGGATTTTATACTCTGGCCCGGAAGGCCCCATATTATATCCAGATTAAGCCTTTCTATCCCGGCTTCAACAGCAGTCTCAATGCTTCGGACAGCCTGCTCCTCATTATGCCGTCTGCCTAAAAAACCAAGCTCCCTATCTTCAAAGGACTGAATCCCCAGGCTCAGCCGGTTGACCCCGGCCTGCCTTATGCCATGGATATATTCTTTTGTGATGTCCCGGGGATTTGCCTCAATGGTTATTTCCGGGTGGCTTGTAAGTCTATAGAAACGGTAAACAGCGCTGAGTATCCTTTCTGTTTCCAGCAGGGAGAGTACTGACGGGGTTCCTCCGCCAATATATACCGTATCTGCCTCTCGCGCAGTATCACGGTAAAAATATATCTCTGATTCCAGGGCATCTATATAATCACCGATCAGACCAATTTGCCGGCATGAATAAAAACTGCAGTACCTGCATTTTCTTATGCAGAACGGGATGTGTATGTAAACCCCGAAGGGATCATCAGTCATTATCGCTTTTCAGCACGGAAACAAAAGCGCTCTGGGGAACAGAAACCGATCCTATCATCTTCATCCTCTTTTTACCCTTCTTCTGCTTTTCCAGAAGCTTTCTCTTCCTTGATATATCGCCCCCGTAGCATTTTGCAGTAACATCCTTTCTGAAAGGGGTTATCGTACTGCGGGCGATAATATTGCCCCCTATTGCCCCCTGTATGGCAATCTTAAAAAGGTGCCTTGGTATCTCATCCTTAAGCTTCTCACAGATCTGAAGAGCTCTGGCTCTTGCCCTGTCCCTGTGGATAATCTGGCTCAATGCGTCTATCTTTTCTCCATTAAGGAGGATGTCCATCTTTACAAGATTGCTCTGCCTGTAGTCAAGGATATCATAATCAAAGCTTCCGTATCCCTGGGTTATAGTCTTGAGCTTGTCATAAAAGTCATAGATTATCTCTGCCAGAGGCATCCGGAAGTTTACATCAATCCTGCCCTGGGTAGGATAGTTGAACTTTGGCTCAATTCCACGGTGTTCAAGGCATAGCTCCATCACCTTCCCCATGTACCTGTCAGGGATTATTATGCTTACACTGCAGTAGAGTTCTTCAGATTTTGCAATCTTTGTTTCATCTGGATAAAACTGAGGATTGTCGATTATCACGACCTCGCCGTTCTCCAGGGTAAACCTGTATTTTATGGAAGGGGATGTAAGTATTATGGACTGCCCATATTCCCTCTCAAGCCTCTCCTGCACTATGTCCATGTGTAGCAGTCCCAGGAAACCGCACCGGAAACCCTGGCCCAGGGATATGGATGAATCCTTCTGGTAAACCAGTGAAGCATCATTCAGTACATACTTCTGCATGGCATCGCTTAGGGAATTGTAATCACTGGCCTCTATAGGATATATAGATGAGAATACAACAGGCTTAACTTCCTTGAATCCTGCCAGGGGTTTATCTGCAGGATTATTATCCAGGGTTATGGTGTCGCCTATCTTGGTATCGCTGAGGCTCTTTATATTGGCTATTATATAGCCTACTTCGCCTGCAGAGAGCTTCTTCCTGGGCTCCTTGTTAAGCCTGAAAACCCCGAGTTCTTCAACTGTATAGGATGATTTATTATGCATCATCCTTATTTTATCGCCGATTTCAACCGTGCCGTCAAATACCCGGCATGCAACAACGGCTCCTCTGAAAGAATCATAGAACGCATCAAATATAAGCGCAGTCAGAGGCTTTGATTCCTGTCCTACCGGTGCAGGCACCCTGCGCACAATGGCATCGAGTACATCATCAATCCCTGTTCCATCTTTTGCCGAACAAAGGATGGCGTTTTCCGAATCCAGTCCCAGGTCTGTCTCAATCTGCTCCTTTACTGCCTCAATATTGGCAGAAGGCAGATCTATCTTATTTATAACTGGTATTATCTCCAGATTATGCTCCAGTGCCCCGTAAAGAGTGGCAATTGTCTGGGCTTCAACCCCCTGGCTTGCATCCACCAGCAGCAGTACCCCCTCACAGGAAGCCAGTGCCCTGGAAACTTCGTAGGAAAAATCCACGTGTCCCGGGGTGTCAATGAGGTTCAGCACATACTTATCTCCGCCATGGGCATGGTACAGGGCTATGGTCTGGCTCTTTATGGTTATGCCCCTTTCCCTCTCAATCTCATTATTATCCAGGACCTGGTCCCGCAAGAGCCTTTTTTCAATAAGGGCATCGCTCTGTATAAGCCTGTCCGCAAGGGTTGACTTGCCATGGTCTATATGGGCTATTATGCTGAAATTCCTGATATTTTCCATAATCCTTCAGAATATACCTTTATTGACCTCTTTGTTAACATAATTTGATCTTTTATCAAGAAAATTAAAAATTGAAAGCTATTACAGGTTTATGTCCACAAGCCAGCTTTTATTTTCCAGGTACCAGTCAATAGTCTTTTCAAGGCCTTCCTCAACCCCGGTCTTAGGCTTCCATACAAGAAGACGCTCTGCTTTGCCTATATCAGCCCAGGTAGACATCATGTCAGCCTTGTGAAAGGGTCTTTTGGATATAACAGCCTTTTTCCCCAGTCTCTTTTCTATCAGGGAGATTATATAATTCATGGATACCGGGTTTTTACCTCCGCCAAGATTGATTATCTCATAGCCCAGCCTCTTGACAGCCCTGAAGGTACCTTCCGCTATATCATCCACATAGGTGAAATCCCTGCTCTGGCTTCCATCCCCAAAAAGTTCAATGGGGCTTTGCTCATCTATCCATTTTATAAACCGGAAAATGCTCATGTCCGGCCTCCCGCAGGGCCCGTAAACGGTGAAATAGCGCACTATGGAAGCATCTATGCCGTATAGGTAATGATAGGAATACACGAGGCTCTCTGCCGCTTTCTTGGTAGCTGCATAGGGGGATATGGGCGTATTGACAGCCAGATCCTCAGTAAAGGGCATTTTCTGCCCTGCATAAAGCGAAGATGTAGAAGCCAGGACAAGCTTGCGTATATCATATTTGATCATAAGCTGTAATATATTGAGTGTACCCATGGTATTGGTGGAGAGGTATACATGTGGGTTCTCAAGGCTGTATCTTACCCCTGCCCTGGCGGCAAGGTTTATTACAGCATCATATTTCTCTTTTCTGAATATTTCATCCATATCCTCCAAGTTTTCTATATCCTTCTGGAAAAAGGTAAAATCATCCCTCTCCTGAAGCTTCTCCGCCCTGTATTTCTTCAGCCTTACATCATAATAATCGTTCATATTATCGATGCCAACAACCCTGTATCCCCCTGAAAGAAACCTCTCGCAGGTCTTCCATCCTATAAAACCTGCAGCCCCTGTAATTATTACAGATTTTCCCATAACTATCTCCTCTGCTTAAAAATTCCTCTTATTATGGTATAAAAGATATCTTGAATACTCATAAACAGCATTGCCCAGCCTGAACATATATTCCCCGGCATCGGGGTATTCTTCCCTGATACAGCGGTAATCCTTATCCTCCCCTCTGTAAAAAAGGCTGTAGGAACCATCAGGCTCAATGTTTACATAAAACTCATCCATGAGAAGCCCGTGCCTGGGGGGGGTCCTGAAAGGGGTAAAGGTAAATGCAAAGCCCCGGCCTTCAAAGCTCTCATCAAAAAGATCTCTTCCAAAAGCCTTGTTTATGTATTCTTTCCCCACAAGCCCTGCAATGGTAGGCATCAGGTCAAGAGAGCTGGCTATACTGCTTATAACAGCCGGTTCTTTTATCAGACCGGGTGAATAAATCAGCAGGGGGACGCTGTAGGATGCCAGAGCCAGATCTCCAAAACGCCTGTCCAGCGCTCCTCCGTTGGTCCCGTGATCCCCGTATATTATAAATATGGTATTGTCGAAATATTCCTCTTGTTCCGCGAGGCTGAAATAATATCCCAGGCAGTGGTCCAGAAACCTGAAACCGTTATATTCCTTAAGGGAATAAAAACCGTTTTCCGCCAGCAGAGCTTCATCCATGTCCTCACATATAAAACCCTTCGAATCAGCGGGTATCGTGAAGGGCCTGTGGTTGCCTGCAGTCTGTATGAACGCAAAGAAGGGCTCTTTCACATCCCGTAGTATATTATTGGACTCGCAGAACAGGTCCGCATCGCTTATGCCCCATACATCCTGCACCGGTGAAGAATAGGAGCCTTCCTCAAATATCTTCAGGCCCTCAATATTATAGGACAGGACACCCCGTATATTTCCCCAGTTGGCGCTCCCTCCAATAAAATAAAACTTCTCATATTCCTCCAGGGCATTCAGTATGGTATGCTGTTCTACAACAAGGGGGTTCTTTGATGAGTAATAACCGGCGCTGACATCCGGTATGCCGAACAATGAACAGAATATGGACCTTGATGTGTTCTCCATGGGCACATAAAAGTTATTAAAAAGCATCCCCCGCTCCGAAAGTCTGTCAAAATTTGGCGAAGGATTAAGCCTGTTTCCCATAGCTCCTACCTTAAAGGATGCAAAGGTCTCAAGCAATATTACCACAATATTAGGCTGAACCTCAAACTTAAGCTCAGGTTTCATTTTTCTTGCAAGATTCAGCTCATTATTTTTGCCCACACCATAGTAATCCGCAAGGACCAGATAAGCCTCGCCTGCCTTTTTTTTATCATAATTATGGGGTTTTACCTTCAGGCTGTCATAAAAATAAAGCACCGGATTAAAAGCATAGTTGCTTACAAAACCGTCGGTTGTGAAATATGCCTCGCTCCACCTGAGAGGGAAGCGGGAAGCCCTGCCGTATATAAGCACTGAGACAGCCAGGAAAAACAAAATATAAAAAACCGCCGGTGCCCTTTTTATCGACCCCGAAGGAGAATGCCTGCCTAATAATTTGCTCATAAATAAGGCAAAACCGGCCAGAAGAGCAATAAACCCTGCAGCAATGCTGTAAACAGGATAGGACTGGTAAATCATGCCTAAGGATATGTCAGGATTGTCCAGAAACATAAACAATGCTGAGCTCACCCTGTTTCTTATATAGCTGTAGGAACCGAAATCAAACCCGAAAAAAACCATCATTCCTGCAAATACTGCAATTGTGTACAACAGTATAAAAACCCTGAACACCTTTTTTTCAAGCATTCTCCTTCCCAGAAAACAGGCCATAACGAACAGGGGAAGCACTATAAGGCCGGCAAGCCTGAGATCAAACTTTATCCCCAGATATGTGGCATAAAGCATGTCCTGAGAAAAAACCGGGATATCCCCTGGCTTGAAGAATACTAAAAAGACCGCCCTGTAGACAAGGCTGATAAAAAAATATATAAATAGCAAAATAAGTAAAAAAGAAATATTATCTGGCAAAAGTTTTTTAAGAATCTTCATACTAATTTCCCTTATACAATATTAAAATTTATAAGATATTCCTATCCTGGCCCCATAGGTAAATAAATATGCCTCTGTCGGGTTTACAGTTATCAAGGTTACCTGCCCTTCCCTTTCCATCCTTCCCTCGCCCCTTGCAGTCTCCATAACCCCGAAATCCGTATAGTGGAATTCCATCTCAACTGCAATGCTGTCATTAATCCTGAAACTGTTGCCTAAAACAGCTGAACAGCAGAAGCTGTACCTGCTGTCCCCGGGCACTATAAAGTTATGGGGCCTTTCAAGCTCCGGAAATGTCATATAAACGTCATCAGTGCTGTTTCTGGATATCCCCGCTCCCAGAACCACATAGGGTCTGAACCATCGGGGCTCACTTAATAAATCAAACCTCACATTAAAAGTCCCCGCCAGAACCTTAATATCACACCTTACGGGCTGATTATCCCCTGCATCCGGGTAATTGACCTGACCCTCGTACCTGATCCCCGGCCTGTATAAAAACCCCAGCTCCAGGCATATCCAATCATCAGCCCGATAACCCGCAAAAAAATCAAAGACAGAGCTCTTGCCCGCATCTCCCCTTGCATAATACCCGCACCCGTAAACCGGCGTATCCCGTGTATCACTGCAGTCCTTATCCCTCCATGTGCAGTGTCCCTCAAGATCATAACCCGTATAAAGCCTGAGATAAATATCCCCGGCAAAACCGGCAAAACTGACAATTAAAAGCAATAAAAAAAACATATAGCCTTTTCTCACAGCATATCCCCGATATACATTTTCAATCCCTGCATATTAGCACAGAATTGCACCCTTACAAAAAGAATTCAATTAAATTATTGACAAACAAAAACACTGGCTTAAATAATACTCACTGGAGCAAATATCCCCATGGAAAAAACAGAGTTTGCCATTGCTAAGTTCAAATACTCAAAGAACGATTTCTACTGTGTGGAGATTATTGAACGATTCAGCACCTATGAACAGGCTTCCCTTGTATTTCTGCAAAAGTCCTATGCAGGCTCATCAGGAGGCACATGGCAGGATTCCTGCACCTATGAGATCATTGATATAAAAGGCAAAATCCTGTATTATCACAATAACGGGAAAATACAAACGGTACTGGACTAGAACCATGAATAAATGCTCAATCTGCTCAGGCCTGAAAGACAAAGAATATGCCTTTCAAAAATACCAGTCAAATTATGCAGACAGCTATCTGCCTGAATCTTCACATAAGCTCATCCTTGTCAAAGATCTCAAAAAAAACTCAGGCAGATTAAAACAGCTAAAACAATGTCCCGAATGCAGGACCTACTATCTCTATGAAACCGATTACGAATATTTTGCCTTCGGCTCTGAAGACGAAGAATTCCTGACCCGTCTGACTGAAGAAGAGGCTCTGGAGCTATTAAACTCAGATAGTACTGAATAAATATTAATCAGTTCCCTATCTGAATCGATACCCAATATTAAAAATATAATTATTTATATCCATTCCTTTCCCCTGCTGTTCTCAGTGTGATTCATACCATTTTACCCCACTTATTATCTGATCTGGCACATAGAGTGCTCAGCCTTGCATCCCACATTATTATATAACCATTGTTTATCGGGAACATTCTGCAGTGGAGATTTAATTTCCTTTCTAATTCAGCATATAGAAGCTGTTGGGAGATTACAGCATATTTACAGCAAACCAATGCAGAAACCATAGTACAATAAAAGAATCCTTCTGTCCGGAACAGATCCTTTTTTTGGGCAGCTCTCACCCATGCGCAAAGTTACCTTCACAAGCAAGTCTATTGCCCGCCGCGGACCGGCCAGACATAGCGGGCATATGGCTTATTGCTGAAGAGCATATGGCCATGTCCCAGGACCACGATCCAGCTGCTGATCTCATCGTATGCAAAGGTGGTAGACGACCAGTAGAAGTCGGACTGAACATCGGTGAAGGGATGCCCGTCAGGTAAGGCAGGGCTGTATTTCCCATAGTCAATAAGGCTGTACATCTCCCGTGCATTGGGAAGGCGCCAGTCATCATATCCTCCATGATCCAGCCCATTGCACCAGTCTATAGCATCATCCCAGGTCTTGCTTCCATCAATACTGGCATTCATAGCCCATATCATGCCTGTCAAACCGTCCGTGACCGTCTGGTCGCCATTATCAATAAAGCGCGGCTCGGGCCACCTTACACCCAACTGGTAATAGCCGTCATCTCCGTCACGGTAGGATATTGTCTGACCTGTTCTGGGGACAGGGGCAATACCTTTTGAAACACTGCGGACCGGCCAGACGCAGAAAGCTTCTGCTTTATCGTCGGGGAAGGTAAAGCCGTAATCCGGGTAAAGGCTCCAGGCCTCATCGGAATTACCGGCATAGGTAGATGATGACCAGTAATCCATGTCCTGAACACCGGTAAAGGGATGCACATCAGGCAGTGCAAAACCGTGCTCTGATTTGTCAATAAGGCTGTAGAGCTCACGAATATTGGGAAGGCGCCAGTCATCATATCCCCCATTATCCAGAGCATTGCACCAGCTGATGGCATTGTTCCAGGTTTTTGCACCGTCAATATTGGCATCCTTCGACCACATAAGCCCTGTTAAGCGATCTGTCACCGTACCATTCCCATTATCCGTAAAGCGTGGCTCCGGCCACTCTACCCCCATCTGGTAATAACCGTCATCTCCGTCACGATAGGATGCGGTCTGGCCTGTTCTGGGAACAGGGGCAAAAGTACTCTCCTGATGGGGATATACATAAAATGCTATTCCCTCATAGGTCCAGTTGGGCAGCTGCATGACATTATCACGCTCTGTCTCGGAAATGGTATAGAGATGACCGCCCCGGACATGGTTGAAAAAACGGTAAACCGGCGTTGTATCCTGTGCAAAGTCTGCAAATACAAAGTATTTAATTCCCTCATAGTTATACTGAGGCAGCTGCATTACATCATCGCGTTCTGACTCACTGATGGTGTAGAAATGTATACCTGTCCGGGTATTGAAAAAACGGTATACAGCACAGGTCCCTTGGGCCAGGGTTTCATGGACATCAAATTTTATTCCCTCATAGCTCCACTGGGGAAGGTTCTCCATTATATAGTCCCTCTCTGATTCGGAGATGGTATAGAGATGGCCGCCCCGGACTGTATTGAAAAAACGGTATACAGGAACCTTACCGTCACGATTATTAAAGAATATCCCCGGCACCAGATCACCGGACTGATAGCCAGTCAGCACCGCAGCTAGGAATATAACCATTAAACAATAAAAAAGTGTTCTCCTCATGTATCTCTCCTTATTATTTTCATATATAATATAAATTTTCCAAATTATAAATAAAATTAACAGGCTGAATTAGCCAAAAAAAGTGGCTGATTCATCAATGCATCATAATGGAGTAAGCCAAAAAAAAAGACCTCCTCTGATTTCATAAATTAACAGATACTCCTTATTTTAACAACCTTTTGATACCTTCCCATGTTTGTATCTCTGATTATACCTGAACAGGCCTTCTGCCTGGCCTTTAGATATGGCGTCGTGTCTATCAGCCCTTACAGGAAGTTGTTACAATTCAGGGATTTTGCGGATCGCCTGCAGGTTTTTATAAAATTTAGAAGCTGTTAAGCATGGCAACCTTTTTCTGTTATTTTTGCTATTTTCCGCAAAGCGGCTTAATCATGAACATCTCCATTGGCTGTTCATACCCCGGTATATCAAGTACCAGGGAGCCTGTATCCCTGTAGCCCAGCTTCCTGTAGAAATGCTGTGCTTCCTCGTCAACCTGGGTTGATGTCATAACCGCATTATAACCCAGTATTTGCATTTCATTCTCCCAGTGCATTATTGCCTTTTTACCGTATTCCCTTCTGCGGTAATTTTCCAGAATGTAGATCAGGCTTAAAAAGGGAATACAATCCCAGAACAGATTATATCTTAGAATACCGACAGGTTTCTGATCATCCAGCATTAAGTATCCCCTTTTATCCCTGACTTTAATCAAAAACTCCCTTTGAGCCATGTGCAGGTCATGCGAGAACCAGAAATCCCTGTCCTCTTCCTTTACATGTCTGATACTGAACATATTCAGTCCTCCGTTTCAGGCTTTAATTTCATCCCGCATCTGGAGCAGATCCCCTTATGGACATTTATAGTACCGCCGCATTTTGAGCAGGACCACTTCTGTTTTTCATTTCTGATAAACTCTCTTATGCCTTTTTCTTTTATAAACAGCAGATTTTCAATCTCGCTCATATTGTATTTTGTCCTGTAGCGCTTATCCAGGTTTTTCAGCCTTGCACAGGGAAAATCTGGACACTCAGAACAGAATCTATAATTTTTTTCTTTAATCCAGGGGCAGTTCCTGATCCTGCATTTTTCAATGCTTACAGGCAGCTTGGCATTAAGTAATCCTGAACCGGGGCATCGTTTCTTATCACGCAGATAAGCAGAGCAGATTGCGCAGTTCATTCCGCAGGGCGCTATAAGTGATGCTTTCATATCTATCCTGTCATTGTTTTCATTATATTTTCAAACCTGGCTTTGCTGATAGGGTGATGGCTGATAATTTTTCTATTATAGATTATGCAGAATGAACCGAACGCACATGGCATATTCTGAGCAGATTCAGCACCATTTAAGTCAATAAGGCTTGTCTTTATCTGCATTCTTTTAGCAGATTCAATGATTGCATTAACGTTTTTTTCAGTATAGGGACATTGCGGAGAGCGCATGATAATCAATCCCTCATCGTATCTGCTTAAGCTATCATTCATGTTTTGTTTAAATTCAGGGTTCTTCGATTTTTTATCAAACTTCAATGCCAGCAGGTTAAAGTCCGGTCCGGCAATATCGGCAATCTCAAAGCCCTTTTTCAGGAAAATATCATCCCTGGCCATGAAAGACCCCTTTCTTGTCACTACTGCAACCCCAAGCATCTTTTTGTCCTTAGCTTCCTTGATACACTCATCTATCAGGGATGATGCATGGCCCTTGCCCTTGAATTCCCTCTTAAACCCCACGAATATACAGTGAATAAACATATATCCCTCTGCTTCAACCGGCCGGTGGGCATATTTCCCGGGAATGTATTCCAGCATCCCCTGATAGCCTCCCTTTTCTGAAAATAAAATTTTAATCCTCAGACCCTTTGGATAGTAACGGTTAAACCATTCAATCTTTTTCCTTAATTCCAGGTGTTTCTTTATGTCCTTATATCCACAAACACCATAATCTGCGATATTATCCGGGGTAAGGCTCAGGATCCGGATATCATTCATTTATTATCTCCTGATCAATTTTAATTTCATTCCTGTGATTATTATACAGCTTATTTATAAAAGTTAAATTGCATTCTAATCCTGCTGCTGAAAAAAACCCTGGAAACCAATTTTTGTCTTTAATTTCAGGAAGGCATGAATAACCAGGATTGAAGGCAATTGCCCATGTACTCTCTCTCAGCTTCTTTTGTGATTTTTTACCGGTCTACGGAAATATAAAATTTCATATGAATAGCCTCTTGGGAATATAATTCAGCCCGTTAATGTTGACAGCCTTCAGTTTATTTTTCAGCATATTACACTCCTGTATGATGCGGTAAAAAGATGTGTCTCAGGGCAGATACACTTATTACTGCCTTTTACAGCAATGCTTTACTTCAGCCCCAGTTTTTTATTTTCTTTCAGAAGCTCTGCTGATTCTCTCAATCGTTTATGCAGGGTATCTTGCTTCTTGGCGCTGGTAATCCATAAGACATAATGCCTTTTATAGGTCTTTGCAAGACTGTTGAAATTTGTTAGAGCCGGCTGATTTTCCCCAAACATTTCAAGAATATAATCGGGGATTTCCAAATCTTTTTCCATATCTCTTATTGGCTCTTTATTCTTCCAGTCAATTTTCCCGTTTTTTAAGTAATTATCGATTTTTTTTAGTCCTGCTTCAGTCATCTTTCCGTTTTCAATAAGTGAAAGTACCAGTTTTTTATTTGTATCTGACCATTTGGAGATATCTTTTCTCGGGGTAAATTTTCTAAGATACCGTGTATCGTCCAATCTCTTCAGGATGCTGTCTATCCATCCGAAACATAGAGCTTCTTCCAGGGCTTCCCTGTATGTGATGCATTTTATTTTGGTGGTTTTTTTATAAAATATCATCCAGATCCCCGGACTCTTGTCGTGGTTGTTTTTAAGCCAGTCCCGGAAGGATTCCCTGCTGTCAAAATATTTTTGTTCAAGCTCTTTCATTCTGATCTGTTTTTGCCTGTACACGGGTCCTGGATCTTTTCACCTTTATTATAAGCTGAATAAAGCAAAATTCAATAAATTCTGTTAAATGGTATTATTAACTTCTGCAGCTTTTCTCCAGCCAGTCCAGAACAATATCCCATGCTTTATCAAAATAGTCAAACACCTGGTCCCATTTCCCGCCTTTCAGCCAGCCAAGGTGAATTAGGCGGACATGGGTCTTTTTGTTTGTTTCAGAAGTAAACTCAATCACTACCCATGTTTTATGTTCATGTTCACGAATCTCAGGATACTGGGGAGGAGCATTCCAGGTAAAGGACAGCATTCTGCGGGGAAGATAGCTGATAATCCTGTTGCCTTCCCCTCCTCTTGTACCCGGAGGATTTTCCATAAGGAAATATATCTCGTACTCACCCCCGATTTCCAGATTTACCTTGTTGTCTTCACCGAAAAAGGTCAGAAGACCCTCGTGGGTTGTCCATTTCCACCAGACAGCATCAATAGAGCAGTTTACTGTTCTGGTCTTTTCTATTGTTCTATCTGATATGTTTTTTTTCATTTTCCTTATTAGTTTAAATAGCAATTATCAAGACAATCAGCATGGGTTAGCAATTCCTGAAATGCAATATCCTGCAGGAAAAAGCCTCTCATTGAATTATTACCTCTTGAGCTGCCTTTACATTATTTTTATTTATTCACCCTGCAAACAATAGTATGACCATTGCCGACCTTACTGTCTGTCTCTTCAGTTTCTAATATTTCCCAGTTCTTTTTGTATTCTTTATTAAAAAACGTAACAAGCTCAACAAGTAAAGGGAGAGAAAAGACCCATATATGGTTTGAAAATCCTTCACTATTGTTAACACCTGGATTATTATGCGCTGCCATAAAATCAGACAGATTCGGCAGAGGTCTGCCTTTATCAGAAGGCAAGGCATCTCTCTTTGGAACAATAATAAATATTATGCCATTATCTTTAACTACTCTATCCCATTCCTTGAAAGCGCCAATTGGGTCATGGACATGCTCCAGTACATGGGAAGATATTATATAGTCATAGGAATTGCCTTCAACAGGCATATCGTTTGCGTATCCGTAGAAATCTATATCTACAGAATATCCGCACATATCTTCCTGACTTTGCTTATAGAATGCTTCATCTTCTTTAGGTGCAATATTAATGCAATTTTCTAGATTAAACGGATTGTGTGCAGCAGCCCCTATTTCAATGCCTTTGCCTTTGCAGTACTTGTTGGCCAACGGCATTTCTTTGTATATCATTTTTTATCTCCTGGGCTAAATATCTAACCCGATAAAATTTATCATTGTTTCGGTTTGCTTAATAATTAACCCTATCATAACATGGAGTTGAAAAAACAGCAATGTTATAAGTGCAGTAGATAATTATAATGAAATTTTTGCATAATAAAAGGAAGTGGGTGATAAAAGCAGTTCTTAAAATCTCGTTTCTCTGTGCCTCCTTTTCTAAATCAAATTTTCCCTGCATTCCTGGCCAGGTTTATTTTTCAGAAGACTGTCCGTCTTTATTAATTTGGAGAAAACCTCGTATATTATCATATAAAACAGATACAGCAGTTACTTTGCCGCGAATTTCAGGCAGGATGCAAAATATCAATTATGCCTGGCTAAAATAGCATAAAACTGATCCAGCATATTCAAATCCTGGGACTATCTGGCATATATCTTAGAAAATATTTAATATTGAGCTATGCCTAAAGGGCAAAGTTTCCTCTTTATGTTGCTGTATGAGCCAGAGAAGGGGTTCTTTTATTCCGGTGTCATTTCAGAGACCCTTTTAAGCTCATATATCTCTCCGAACTGGTTAAGATTCATAATTGTAATCTCGCCCTTATCATTCTCCTGAAACCAGATTAAGACAGCTGGAGCCTGCTTCAGGAAGAATTCTCCACCTATCTTCGGGACAAGCTCATAAGCAGGCTGGCCTGGAATATTAAGCATCAGTCTGTTCCCGATGAGAAAAACCTCCATAATCGTGGATGCCAGTTCATATTCCCCTGCAATTAGCGAAAGGTATTCCGGGTCAAGGAATTTTTCATCAGGCTGTTTATAAAAGACAATTTCTTTATCCAGCGTTGGTTCCATGAACACTCTCAGTTCACCTAAATTACCGTCGGCTGTTGTAATAAAAGTCAGCTTTCTATCCTTAAATGTAGGATCCTCAGCCTCTAAGGCATTGAATGTATTATAATGCCAGTGTTCAAGGGGTGTAGTTATATCGTTGAATGTAAAGCTGAGATGTGTCTGGTCTGCGCTGATGATTATATCCCCATACCCGGGATGATTGTAGACCCCTTCATAATCCAGGATATTGTGGGATGGCTTCGTCTTCTGTTTCCGCCTCAGATATTTGTTCCGCTCAGATTCTTCTTCAATCTTTTCACCCTCTTCAATCTTCCTGGCTGTATCACCAATCCAGTCAACCGGTTCCAGCTCGAAAAGGCGGTCCAGGACAGTCCTTGCCAGAAGCTCCCCAAGAGAGGTGGAATCCGAATTTGCAAGTACAACAATACCGATGCCTTTATCTGGTACAAGGCTGACAAGAGCTGAAAACCCATCAATATTGCCGCCATGGTATACCCTTCTGTATCCCCTGTAGGTATCAACCATCCATCCTAGAGCATAGTCAGATGCCGTATAATACTGGCTGGTTGAGAGCCTGCCCGTAGTCATATGCTGTGTATGAATATCTTTCAGCAATGAACCCGATAAAATCTGCATATCCCCATACCTGCCCCTGTTAAGATGTACCATCGCCCAGCGGGTCATTTCTCTCACACTTGAATTAATAGAACCTGCAGGTCCTATAATAGAAATATCCCTGAATGGAATCCTTTTAATTTCATTCTTATGCAGTGTATATGGATAAGCAAAATCATCATCTGCCTGTGATTTTATAACTGAGAAATTTGTTCTCTCCATCCCCAGAGGCGACAATATTACATTAGATACAGCCTCTTCCCAGGATGATTCCGTCAGGACTTCTGTAAGATATCCTGCTGTAAGATACATGAGGTTATTGTACTGGAATTTCTCCCTGAGATCAGCAGTATGCGGAAGATATGCGAGTCTCCTTACAAGTTCTTCCCTGGTAATAGTGTGGTTATTATACCAAAGGAAATCATGCCTGGGAAGCCCTGACCTGTGCGTAACAAGATCTCTCGGGGTAAGCCTTTCTCCAGCCATTTTATCATAAAGGGCAAACCATGGGATATAATTTCTCAAAGGCTTGTCCCATTCAAGCCTGCCCGTCTCAACCAGTTTTGCGAGGGTAAAGGTTGTAAATGCCTTGGTGCAAGAACCGATAGCAAGGATTGTATCCACAGTCATAGGCTTTTTTTCCTCTAAATCACGGTAGCCGAAACCGCCTTCAAAAATAATTTCATTCTCCATAACTACTGCAATGGATGCTCCTGGAACCTTCAGCTCATTCAGTCCCGTGTTAACAATTTCTCCAAAGTCCCTTAAAACCTTCCTTGCCTTATTAAGCTTTTCGTCTGCCCTCTCAAGAACAAAGCTGAACTCCGCTCCGTCTTGAGTAAACATACCGCTTATCCTCGCATTATCTTGGCTGATTTTACCTCGGAATGACGGTTCTCCGGGAATGCCTTCAATAATAAATAGAATATCATCATCAATAATTGACAGATCCTTTAACGGCAGGTTCTCTGCATTCTGCATGGGTATGGAAATATCACCGGTAACTGCTCCGTCATCATCTTTCTGAAAATCCACGTTAATTTCAAGCTTGTTGCCGGGAAGATCAATTCTTCCCTCCCAGTGCCCTGATATATCCGTCTGTCCTGAATAAAGCAGGCATGTGAACATCAAAAGGGAAATTAAAATAAAAACTAGTCTTGCCTTGTTAAACATCTGACCCTCCATTCTGTTTAGTATATTAAGGAATGCAATTTATCCTGAAAGTCTCTTATAAATCATCTATACGATAGATCCGAGTAAAAATCAAGAGAAACACCAGAAAATCACAGCTCATTATCTAATTTTGTATCTGAATAGTTAAAGAAGAGGAATTGCATAATATTTTTGTATTTTCTGGTAAACACTGATTTCGCTACTTCGCCTTTTTGTTTTTGAATTTAAGGTATTTATTTAATTTACAAAGACAGGGGTTTTTCAATTTTAGTAAAATTTTGCTTTTGATGCAGTTTTATGATAATTGCCTGTTTTATCAGTGTCAGGTGTCCTAATGCTTACAATTTTCCCTTTTATAAGAGATTTTTAGGCTGTATATAAAAGGAGAAATTTGTCAAAGTTCTGAATCATTATTATTTGCTTTTTTGACAATTTTAACCCACTTTGAACGCCATGCAGGCGCTTCATACTCATCTGGCCAGAACTCTACCTGCCTGATGATTCTGTTATTTTTTACAGTATGGAATGTAATTGCTCTGGCCTTCTGAATGCCGTCAGTTACTGAGACATCCGTCACAACCTGATCACCTTCACAAACTATTGAATTAATCTCAAAGGACCAGTCTCCATGGGAAGGGTAATATTTGTTTATGGCCTCAAAATTCTTTCTGCCTGTTATTACCTCTGAGGATTGAGGCCAAAAACATTCAAAATCCTCTCCTAACCATTCTCCGGCTCTGGAAAAATCGTTTGTTCTCATTGCTTCCCAGAACGCCATTACTACTTCTTTTGGTGTCATATCATCTCCTTAAAGCCCCTTAGGGCAAAGCTGATCTGCAGATCACACACGATAAGCCATCCCTTCAATTAAATTTATCCTTCTTCAAGCCCTTGATCAAGGCTTTTTTTGCCTTACATAAGGCAGTTTTCATTTTGCTTTCTGCTGTCATTATTCAGTTTAATACCGCAAAAATTATTATTGTCTAACAATCCGGGTCGTATAGATCCGGGGTAAGCTCATAATCAACAGCCGACTGCAAATTCCCCGAATGGTCCTTCCAGGAATCTATTCTGGTTCTGATCCTGTTAAAGCCAAGCTTTTCATATACACGCTGGGCACGTGTATTTTTCAGATTTGTATCGAGTATAATCTTTTTATATTTCATGATATTAAACAAATAACCAATAAGCATTTTCAGAAACCCAGTCCCCAGTCCCCTGTTCTGCATATTGGAATCACAGATCTTTATGCCGATCTCTGCAATCCCATCCTGTACGGTCCGGTAATTCATTTCTCCAATGGGCCTGTCTTCATACTCCAGAATAAGTATCCTGTTTTGTTCACTGTTCTGCTTTATCAATTCAGCTACCTTTTTTTCATCGGTGTCCAGTCCGCCGGGAAAACCTGCATGAGCCATTACCCTGCCATTATTCCACCATTTGCACAGTGTGGCTGAATCTTCTGTTTCGGCCTTCCGGATTTTCATATTATTTTTTTGTATTAACATTCCATGCCCCTGGCTTTCTGACTATAGCATTGCCATGCAGTCAATTCCTTTTAGAACGGTTTCAATTTGATCAGGGCTTCTAACTGTATGATCAGGCTTAATCTTAATATTTATATCCCCTCTCTGGATTAGTATGGTCTTCATGCCTGCCGATTTAGCTCCTGCTATATCATATTCCGGCGAATCTCCGATAAAAAGGCATTCACTGGGCATGCACCCAAGCTTGGTGCAAATTTTGTGAAATGCCTTCGGATCAGGCTTGGCATATTCCTCTTCACCGGCGATCTGTACCTGATTGAAGAAAGCAGATAAACCTGCAGATTGGATCCTCCTTGTCTGCATGACAGGATCATATGCATTGGTAAGGATTCCAAGCTTTACATGCCCATACAGCTTTTGCAGGAAAGGTATTATCCCTGGATAAGGCTTAGTGTGCTGAAGAAGCCTTTCTTTGTATATGCTGACAAGGCTGTCTTTCCAGGCAATGCCAAAGTCCCGGAAAGTATGAAACAGCCTGTATTGATCCATGTATAGCGGGTCAACCTTACCTAAATCAACAAGCTCATGAAATCTCATGATATGAAAAACTGCCCTGTCAATGAAATCGTCCAGACCAGCACTGATTTTTATATCTTGATAGATATCGGTAATGCACGCAATATCTGAGTTTACAAAATCAACCAGTGTCCCGTCAAAGTCAAAGATTACAGCCCTGATCGGTGTCCCTCCTTCCATTTATTTCTGCCCCTTGTCATGTCTCCAGTATTTTCTTAAGGTTTTTACCCTCAGTTCGAAGATATTTTCTGAAAGCGGACAGGCCTTCATCTATTTTCCTCCGGAAAAACCTCTCTGCTATCCACCCGATCCGGAAAGTCGCCGATGAGATAAAACGGCATCCGCTGGCTGTCTGCTCAATGATGAACTCCTTTTTAGGGAAAAAAATACCTATCAGTCCTGATGTCGGTCTGTACTCGATATGCCTGCAGGGAACCGCTCTGGAAATAATGAACCTGAACTTATGAGGCTTCCCGTGAAGGAATTTCCCGGCGCATGCAATCGAGCCTTCTGCCCATGGTTCGCCCTTAATCCAGCGAAAGCTGATATTGTCAGCATTCAGTTTCCTGAAACCTTCATCGTCGACAATACCAGTCAAACAGCTGTAAAGCTCCTCCGGTGATGCATGGATTACAATAGACTCTTCAATTACGATATCATGAAGAAACGGCATTCATTTCTCCTCTTTAATAAAAGATAAGGCGTATAAAAGGCTTATTTTAACAGCCTCATATAGCATATTGCATATTATTAAATAACCGCTGAATTGTCAATTCCTGTTTTTTATCTCAGAACAAAACAGAAATGCCCCCTTTTCCCTTCTTATAATTTGACAATTGATTTGATTTTGAAGAAAAATTACATGGCTTCATACTGCAGAATGAGTCTCCTCATTTATAATGACTGCAGGTGCCATGCTCTCCTAAATGTCCATAGGACACAATACATGCTTCCTTTATCATCTCGTGTTTCAGAATGCTAAGAGCATATCTATGGCCTTAGTCACTGAAACAAAATGCCCGTACATCCTGTTCATACCCACTTGTTTCGTCACTGAAACAAAATACCCGTACATCCTGTTCATACCCACTTGTTTCGTCACTGAAACAAAATGCCCGTACATCTTGTTCATACCCACTTGTTTCGTTGCTGAAAC
>CAYSKJ010000028.1:20202-26387 GCA_964431655.1 uncultured bacterium
TCTTGTTCATACCCACTTGTTTCGTTGCTGAAACAAAATGCCCGTACATCTTGTTCATACCCACTTGTTTCGTTGCTGAAACAAAATGCCCGTACATCTTGTTAATACCCACTTGTTTCGTTGCTGAAACAAAATGCCCGTACATCCTGTTCATACCCACTTGTTTCGTCACTGAAACAAAATGCCCGTACATCCTGTTCATACCCACTTGTTTCGTCACTAAAGCAAAAAGATCCGTCCCTTTTGTTTCACCAAGACAGAAAGAAGAGCAAAAAAAAACAGGGCAGTGCAGTGCACTGCCCTGTTTTTATGATATTACTTACTATTCCAGGGCTGTCATAGCTCCTGCACTGGCCCCGGAGGCCAGGTTTTCCCATGTTGAGGTTGCCGTGACCCTGAGATAAAGATTGCCTGAGTTTGATTCACTGGCAAGAAGATCATCTTTTGTACCGCCGGTGAATTTGCCTGCTGTAATCCTTTTGAAGGGTGCAACAATAAGAGATGCCCAGCCTTTGGCTGTGTAGGTGTAATAATATGTTCTGCCGGAATAGGTTAGTATTACTTCTGCCCCCGCATCAGCTGATATATCCCCGGTTGCTATGTAATGACCGGCATCGGGAGATCCGTAGGTAATCCTGTTGAACTGGAACCCCTTGGAACCTGAGTCCTTGGAGAACCATTCATGGTTTCTTGGAATATCCCTGATAAGATCAAACTGTGGTTTGATCGCCTCTGCAGAGACCATGTCTGCCTTGCTGTCAGGCAGATACCTTACCATGTATACACCGTAACCGTCAAATACGCATACTATTTCTGGATTGCCGTCATTGGTGATATCGGCTGTTTCTACCTGGGACGGGCTGATGGTGATAATAGGTGTAAATTTGCTTTCAGCAAAATCATATATGAAGAATCCTTCATATCCGTCAAAAACCACGACCAGTTCATCAATGCCGCTGGTATCCCGATTTATGTTTCCTGCACGGAGTATATTCGCCGTATAGGAATGTAGCTGGCTCCATGAGCCGTTGAAGGTCCACTTCCTTGTCCCGCTTAACTCAAAGGATGCAACAACTTCAACAGGACCTCCCGCTGTGGTCCTGGCCAGGGTAAAGGTCTGGCACTGGGATGCACCGCTTATTATATTTATCCATTGGGCACCTGTTATATCATAGTACCACAGGCCCTGGCCGTCAATAAGGGCTACCACATCAAGAACGCCATTGTCCGAAATATCGCCGGCCTCTATCCTAACCGCTGTAACTCCGTTGAAAATCTTGCTCCAGGTTGAGCCCTTGGATTCCAGATAAGGTGATTTTTCCAGGCTGTAGTTCCACTTCCATATTCCTTTAAGCCCGGGATTCTCAAGGCTTAAGAAGGCCGGTGTATAATCGCCCGGTTCAGACTCTTCTATGTAATATGCCTCCAGTGTTACAGGCCTTGACGGCATGGTAAAGAATGTTGATTCAGACAGAGGATTATCCAATAAGTCTTCATCACCCGGAGCTTTATCAGCTATTCCCCGCCATTCGACAAATACATAGCCTTTCTGGGGCGGATAGGTGTTTATGTTTACAGTCTGGCCCGCCTGGTATTCACCTGAACCATTAACAACAATGCCGACATCCGAAGGATTGGCATAAAGAACGACCGGGTAGGTATTTACCTGAGTATCGCAGTCTATTACTATATCGTCAACACACCAGTAATATCCCCATGTGCCGGTAAAGTTCCACTTGAATTTTACCTGGGACTGGCCTGCCAGGGCTGATATGACCTGGCTGTAGTCTGCTGGGTTGCTCGTGGATGAGGTCCAGGAATTGAGTGTGGTCCATGAAGAGCCGTTGTTTATACTGTAGGAAAGGGTTGCGGTTGATGAGGTCTGATACTGCCTGAAATAATGGGTAAAGGAAAGCGTCACATCTGTCATGCCGGTAAAGTCAAAGGTGGGGGAAACAAGGTCTGAATTCTGTGTATTACCGCTTCCGTAACCGTCGCTGTTTAACAGGGCATAGTTGCCCGTAGTACCTGAAAGGCCTTCTGAAACCGTGCCGAAGGTCCATATCTGGCCGTTTCCCTGGTTATCAACAATGTCCCAGCATTCTGGACAGCTGGATGATGCATTGAAGTCCTGGGCATAGGGGAATGTGTCTATTGTTGGGCACTGGGTGGCCGCATCTGCTGTGACTCCTGAGGAATATTCATTGGATGAGTCATAGGAAAAGGCCTTGTAATAATAGGTTGTTGCAGAGCTGAGGCCGGTATGGCTGTAGCTGGTCCCGCTTCCCCTGTATAGGACCGTCCCGCCTCCGGGAATGGTGTTGCCTACGCTGTAGCTGGTCCCGTCGGAAGGTGTCCCGAAGGTCCCGGTTGAGCTCCATGCAACCATGACACTGTTATTGCTTGAGTTCTTGGTCCATGCAAGGTTAATCTGGGACTGGGAAACACCGGTGGCATTAAAGCTTGAAGGATTCTCAACACTCCCCAGCAGGCCCTGGACTTCCTGGAGAGCCAGATATGCATTCAGCCTTCCGCTTCCCAGCATTCCCGTATAGGACGGGTTCAGAGGATAATGGTCATCGGTGGTATTGACAAGTATGTCCCATACCTGGCTCCTTGACAGGATAAGGCCGTTTCTTGCCGCGAGAGATACCATCTGGGCAGCAACTCCAGAAACATGAGGGCATGCCATGGATGTACCGGTATAGAACAGGTATTTTCCGTAATCATTTTCCATTGTAACAGTGCTGGCAACATCTACTGCAGGGGCTGATATCTCCACCCATGAACCGTAGTTTGAGCTTGAATACCTGATATCCCTGTTGTCTGTACCTGCAACAGCCATGCATGGTGAATAGTAGCCGGGATACCACTGGGCATTGCTGTTGGAGTTACCTGCCGCAAATATTACTATGCCGTCGGACATGACGCTTCCCCCGCCATTGGCTATGAAATAATCTATACCATCCAAACAGGCCTGGTCATAAACTCCGGAATTTTCATAGCCCCAGCTGTTCTGGGATATGCAGGCTCCATTGTCTGCACCGTAAACATAGATACCGTACATGGAGAGGCCGTGGCTCCCATCAAAGATATCAATGCTCATGAGCCTTACCCCGTCACTGCTACCGCTTCCGCCTGCGAGGCCTGCAACACCAAGGCTGTTATTGGTGACAGCCGATATGGTCCCTGATGTATGGGTGCCGTGGTCATCCCCCAGGGTGCCGGTTCCGTCCGGGCCGATAGTCGGCCACATGTTTCCTGAAATGTCCTCATGGTCATAATCGATCCCGCCGTCCATAACGGAAACAATTACTGTGTTTAAACCCTTTTCAATATCCCAGGCATTCTGAGCATCCACGTCACAGCCGGCGGTTCCGACCTGGCCGTTGATCTCCTGGCCGTAATTGTAGTAATGCCACTGATTCCCGTAATAATAGGTATCATTGGGAGCATATTTGGGATTCTCCTGGATATCGCCTTCTGTGATTGGCACAATTTTATCCGCCACGGGTTTCTGTTTTTTATAGACAGGCTCTGCCATCTCTACATCGGAAAGTCTGGAGAAGGCTTTAACTGCCTCAATGACATCGGCCTTTGAATCCAGGGTAACCTCGTACCATAGATCAAGGCCCCAGGCCTTGTGCCTCTCCTGGTAATGCAGGGATGCAGGGGACACATTGTACAGGGCAACTACCATGGACTGGTAATTTTTTACGCTAAATACGCTGTTTAAATCATCTATCTCAGGGTAGCCCAGAACTGCATACCCTGTCTCACCCGCTTTGTAGATCCTCTGGATGTTTTTCTGCCTCATGACAGGCTTGAACTTGACATTCATCCTGCCCGGTTCATAGGCGTCCTTTGGAACTGAGTCCAGGTCAATCGGCGGTCTTTCGCCGAAAACCACTTTATAACTCTCACTGCCATTAGAAACTTCACCTGCATCAGCCGGAACACAAAAGCTGAAGCAGAATCCAAATACCAGCAGAATAACTGCTGATAATGAAATACCCTTTGCCCGGAAAAGCATATATTCCCTCCTTGTTTTTAATTGTTTTTATTATAGCACAGTTTTAATAAAATTGCAAATATTTTGAACACATATACGGGTAAAAATAAAAATGTTTTGTGAGCGGCTCAGGCCCATATGGGTAGATTAATACCCTATCTTGATTTTCTGGACATGAAACACAGCCTCCTTCTATTTCAAATTTAAGTGGATTTTATGTCCGGGATAATTGACGGCAGTACAATATTTATAGATGTTTATAATAACGATTGGGTGCCTAGGAAAAATGGATATCTATCTCCCATTGAGAAAAGGAATAGATTTGATGGATTTATTGACAAAAAAGCGGCTTAGGTGTATATGCTTAATAAGTTGAGCAATCAATTGGGGCTGGCACAAGGCAACTAAAGATTGACATAATATTAAAATCTCAGGAGGAATACTAATATGAGTAAAATTGTTAAAGCAGCAAGTGCGTTTTTAATTCTAACTTGTTTTACACTGACCCTTGCAGGCTGTGGCGGCGGTACAGAGAAAAAAACAGAAGAGGAACCTTCTGTGCAGAAATCTTCTGCACAAGACTCTGAAAATAGGCAGGCAAAGACCGTTAGCGACAGCACCAGCATTCCAGAAGACTATCCGAAGGAGTTCTGTCCGGTTTATGAGCCCTCAACTATCGTTGGTGCAGAGAAGATTAATGTAAGGGATAAGGTTAACTATATCATTGAGTTTGTAAGTAAGGATGAAATGAATACAATCGAAGCCTTTTATTTAGGACTTGACTATGTGACGGACAAACTGCGAATGGCTGATGTAATAAGCCAGATACATTTAGGAAACAAGAGTGAAAAGACTTTTGGATTCATCAATCTCGAACCGGTAGGAGAATCAAAGTTCGCATCTTATGGGGATGAGGGATATAAGATATATGGTAAAATTACGGTAGATACTGGTTGGTAATTGTCCAACTGAACTGATGTTATTATGATAAAAGCTTAAAGAACATCGGTCTATTAAAATCTATGCTTTTGCCTGCAGTGGAATGGTTATATGCTGTTAACAGCCTTACCGGGGGAAATAAGGAAAGGACAGCAAGTAGTCTGTTGAATTTCTGTGGCCTTATGTACAGTGCTGTATAAAAAGATAGATTCAGCGCGCATTTTAAGAAATGTATATTCCTTTTAGAATTCAATTATTTGAGCAGATCTTCTGTAAGCGTACTTTCATGCTCTATTTTCCATACCATCGATCTGTCATAGATATTTAACGCATAGCAGGAACCGTTGCTTTGGTTTTACTTATTTTCCTTGAATAAAGATAAAACAGGTTTAGTAATTTATTTTATATAATCATTTAGTAGATCTTTTGCTTTCAGGCAGTCAAAATTCCTCGCTTAACCGAATTTGAATATGACATCTTTTCCTCCTTATTTAGAGGCGACATCTGTAGTGACACCTAGGGATAGGGACAGATTTTTAACCTGTCCCTAATTTGTTTATTATTTTAGAACATCCACTTAAGACGGGTTCTGTATTCTTCGGTTGCTATTCCTTCAGTTGATATGCATTCAAGTAAATAAATATTCTTACTGCCATAATCAACATGATCCGTAAACTGGTATTGCTCCGGCTGGGATGAGGTCCCCTGGCCTGGAATAAGTGTTTCATTCAGCTTTACTGGAGAATAAGAGATAAAGGGGGTAATTTTTTCAGCCTTTAACCTGTAAAGGTTAAATCCCAAATTATCAGTCTCGGTGATTGTCATCCACTTGATCTCTACTCTGTCTGGGAAACCAGATGCGGTGAAATATGCAAGCTCAATCGGTAAAGGTATTTCCTTATATGCTGAATCATTCTCAGGATTAATATCATAAGGTTGAATATCTGTTAAAATAAGGGTCAGAATATAAATCCTTGGATCCATATCCATGTCAGTTTCCCAATTAAAATTAATCTCAATATACTCTGATGGCTCTATTGAACCAAAACTGACTGTATCAATCAATTGGAGATCTACTTCTGGCTCCAGACTATAATAAAAAGTTACATCACCCGAAGTAACCACTGTATTTCCAAGGTTATAAATTTTTGCAGTAATTTCTACAGTATCACCAGGTTCTGGAAGTTCTGGAGAAAATGTGATGTCAGAAGCAGATATTGAAGCATCAGGACCT
>CAYSKJ010000029.1:0-20704 GCA_964431655.1 uncultured bacterium
TGAACATATAGTCTATAGGGATTTCCTCAAAAAGCTCCTTCTGGAACTCAAACTTTGAAAGGTCTATATACTCTATATTAAACTGCTCCGAGTATATCCTGGCAGTTTCTTCCTCGGAGATCTTGCCCTGGGCCAGAAGGTAGTCAGCAAGGCTTATGCCTGACTTTCTTGCCTGATCTTCAAAATTAAGGACATCTTCCCGGGGAAAAAGCTTTTTCTCCACGAGAATATCCTGATATCTTTTTCCTTTAGTTCTAACAACCAAAAAAGTTCTCCTTTTATCTACTTGTAATAACCTGGGATGACAGGCTGTAAAGAGGTATGTATATAGTCAGAAGTATTGCAGCCACAATAACACCCATAACGACAATAAGCAGGGGCTCTATTACTGACAGGATGCTGGCAATGCTTCTGTCTATCTCATCATCATAGAAATCCGAGAGAGTAAAGAGCATCTCCCTGAGTTTTCCGGAATTCTCACCCACGGTTATCAGCTCAAGGGAAATATCGGGGAATATCTCGGTCTTTTCAAGGGCAAAAGACAGGGGATTGCCCTCTTTTATATCCTTTATCACCTCCTGGGTACGCCTGGCAATGTACCTATTGGATATTGACATTACAGCAACTGTCAGGCTGTCGACTATAGGTATGCCTCCCGAAAGCATAACCCCCAGTGTCCTTAAGGTCTGGCTTACATTGCTTTTGAGTATAAAATCATTAATCAGCGGCACTTTCAGCTTGAATCTATCAATCTGGAGCCTGCCGTATTCAGAACTGGCGATATAAATATAGCTGAAAGCCAGAAATAATATAATTATTAAGGAAAACATATAGTTCTCAATGAAAAATTGGGACACTGAGAGCATCATCTGTGTATATACCGGAAGATCAGCATTCATCTTTTCAAAATAATCTGAAAACTTCGGTATAACGAATATCAGAAGCACCATCACCAGTATGCCGGTAAAACCAAGGAGTATTACGGGGTATATCATGGCTGATCTGAGTTTCTGCCTTACCTGATATATTATGTTTATATACCTTATGAATCTTTCAAGGACTTCCACCATATTGCCGCTCTGTTCGCCTGCTTTGAGGGAGGGGATGAAGATGGCAGGGAGTTTGCTTTCATAACCTTTCCATGCTTCACTGACAGAATACCCGCTTATTATCTTCTTCCTTACATCCTCAAGCACCTTTTCAAAATATGTCCCTTTCTTTCTTTTAAGGATTATATCAAGGCCCTTCTCAAAAGTGATTCCGGCCTTAAGAAGGGCTGCCAGCTCCTGACTGAATATTAAAAGCTCGGATAATCTTATTTTTTGGGGAGCAAATACCTGCTCAAGGGTCGAAATATCAAATCCTTTACTCTCTTTTATGTAAAGTATATGCCTGCTTTTTTCAAGGAGTTCTTTCTGGGCATCAGCTTCGCTGTTATATATCCCGTCACCCTCTACTACTTTGCCTTCCCCTGTAACATATTTAAATTTATATCTGGGCATAAAACAAAACAACCTGAAGTTTTACTTTTTCAGCAAACATCTTAAACCTTACGGCTTTTTTTGTCAATAATGATTTTGATTGCTCCTGTAAATTTGTATTAAGAGAACAATTTCGGTAAGGTTTTTGTTCATTTCATTTTTTTCTGTATTCTTTCCATGAATAATTTATTATATTGAATGATAGATTTTGTAACCTTTAACTCGTTATAAACATTAAACATAAAAGGAGCGGTTAAATGAAGTTCCGGAAGCACTTGTTCCTCATGCATCTCTTTCTTGCCCTTTGCACAGTTTCCTGGGGACAGGAGGATATAAACGTATCAGAGTTTGATACCCATGCAAGGCAGAATAAAGTTATTATCGAAAACCAGAAAGAGATTATAAAAAACCTTGAAGAAACAGTTTCTGAGCTTAAATCCCAGAATAAATCCCTGACCGAAAACCTTAATCTTCTATCAAATATACTCATAACCTATATAAACTACCTCCAGAATCTTGAAGCCCAGAACAAGTATCTGGGGAAAACCCTGGAAACCATGAATGAGATACAGGACAGGACTTCCAAGGAGCTGAGGAACCTGCGCATCGAGGTAACGAAGCTGAGAGATTCGGTAAAAAGCCTTTCAGAAAAAGTTGCTCCTCAGAGAAATGAATCCCGCTAGAAAAGTACTCTGCCTTAACATCGGAAACTCTGCAACAAAGTTTGCTCTTTTCGATTCTAAGAATATGCTCTTAAAAGACAGCCTTCCCACCTGCAGTCTGGATGAATCAAAGCTTGCCTCCCTGGTATCCTTTCACAAAGCTCAGGCTGTTATAGCATGCAGTGTTGTTAAGGATAAAAACAGTGCCATACTTGATCTTAACCGTATTGAAGGCATAAATGCAATAGCAGTAGTCCATTCAATGATAACCCGGATAAAAAGCAAATATGTCCCGCCGGAAAGTATAGGCATAGACAGGCTTCTTTTTACTTCCTACTGCTATTTCAAATCCAGGGTTCCTGTAATTCTCTTTGATTTCGGCACTGCAACCACTGCAACAATAATCAATGCTGACGGTGAGCTTATTGGAGGCGCTATAATGCCCGGCATCATGACCCAGCTTAAAAGCCTGGCTGAGAATACATCTCTCCTGCCTGAAACTGAGCTTTCTGACAGTAAAGGCTTTGTCGCTGATAATACCAAAGATGCTATGACATCAGGTGTTTTGGCAAATACGACCTTTTTTACCATAAATTATCCAAAATACGCCCGGAGCAGACACAGCCTGAAAAACGTTCATGTATTTCTTACCGGCGGATTTGCAGATACTGTACATAAGCACATTCTGCCGCATGACTTTGACTTTCCGCTTATATTTGATGAAGATATCGGGCTTAAAAGCCTTATTTGTCTCTACAGCAGGATAAGCTCATCTTAAATGGAAATACTCGAGTCCATATCCCGTCATTACATCAATAAAAAGAAGAGGAGTGCAGTCCTTTCTCTCAAAGAGGAAATCTTTTTTGAAAAGATCCTGGCAATGAATATCCCTCCAAGTCTGGTTATCAGCGCCATTGATTCGGCCTTTTACAAATACGGCCGAAGATTAAGCCTTAAGGCAATAACTCAGGAGCTTAAGGAAATATTAAGCCAGAGAGGATTGAACTTTAATCCGGAGAGTCTTTAAGCCTGATTAAAAGCTGGTATTATCGACGAAATTAAAATCGCTCACCATCATTCCGGGTACTTTAGCTCTTATACTGACCAGCTGTTCAGGTCCAAGCATTATTATCCTCTTTGATACATCAACGGGTATTTCATTGAAACGGAAATTTTTAACGGGGTATCTTATTTCGCCATCTTCAAAATAAAGAACCCCATCCCTTGTCATGCCGGTAATTTCACCTTTCCTGGCATCAACAGCTCCCAGGTACCATAGATCATTTATTATAAGGCCTTTCTTGCCGGTTTTCATCATTTCACCAAGATTTGCCTTCCCTCCTTCAATGATAATATTATAGGGATAAGAGGGCACGACACCTGTTTTACTGGCATAAAACCTGTCACAGGGCAGGTTTTCAAGAAAACCGCTTTTCACCCAGTCAATATCGGCTGCCGGGGTTGAGTTAAAAAAGCTTGAAACAGCTTTAAGGTCCCGGTCCTTAATGCTGGAGCGCATGGAAAACATTCCTCCCATCAGTTCCCGTCCCAGATTGCCGCTGAAAACAGTCAGCCCCAGATCTGCAGTCCTCCTGTCCATAAAATATATCATGAATGAAAAGAGTCTTGATACTGCAGATGGCATAAGAATAACGGTATATTGACCCCGGGGAAGGGTTTCAGGTTCCTTGTCCAGTGCATCATGCTGGTATTTAAGGGCAGCAATAAAATCGTATATATCAAATTTCTCATAATCAAGATAAGACCTCTCCACCTTTGTTTCAAGATTGCCCTTTATGAGGGTTGAGGAAAAGCTGTAACTGGTGGTACTGGTTTCATCATAAAACCCGTTTGCAGTGGCGGAAAATTCTTCAGATACTGCTTTGCTTGCTATTCCGGAAACCATGGAATCGAGACTTTCAGCAAAATCAGCCACTTTTATTATGTCTTCGACCATTTTTTCGGGTCGAAGTGCATAAGTAGAGTTATAATAATTGCTTACTTCTGGAAGCCTGCAGGGACCGCTGGTAGCCATATATTCCGGGTCTTTCCGGTTTGCGGAAGCGATACTGCAGGCGCTGTCTATAAGAAAATGGAGGCTTTCTTCATCCAGCTGATTAACCGTGGCTGAACCGTGCTGATTTCCAAAGGCTGTGTCAAGCCTGAGAAATGCTTTTTCCCCTTCCATGTTCTGTGTTATACTGTTCTGGGCAAACCTGATGTCGTTTTTCCGCTTCAGGCTCAGGTTGACAGAATAATCATCTGCCCTGCAGTTTTCTTCAATATATTTTTTTATCCTTAAAAATTCATCTTTGTAGATCATTTTGAACCTCCTGCTGTAATATTCCTGAATCTTGCTGCAGATGCCCCGTGCGTCATCCTGCCGCTCTGCATGGGCTGTCCTTTTCCGCAGTTAATGACGCCGAAGGTTTTGAAATACCGCTCATCGCATATGGCATCACAGCTGTTCCAGAACTCGGGATTGTTTGATCGGTAGATAACCTTCTTGAGCATTCTGGTTTTCCTGCCGTTTTTTATCTCATAGAAAAGGTCCCCCCCAAACTGGAAGTTAACCCGGTGCTGATCTATGGACCAGGATCCCTGGTCCTCAATATATATACCGTCATCAGTATCTGCAATAAGCTCCTCAGGGGAAAGGGGGGTCTTCCCGGGTGCCAGGTAAAGGTTGGGTATGCGGTTGATAGGTATGTCGCTGTAGGATGTGGCGCGGTTGCATCCACGGCTCAGGCTTTGCCCTATAAGGGGAGCTGTTTCACGGGTAGTACCGTATTCATTCAGTATTCCATCCTTTATTATATACCATCTCTGGTTGGGAACGCCATCATCATCATAGCCTGCGGTAGCCAAACCGCCTTCCAGCATATTATCTGCCACCAGGTTTACAATATCAGATCCGTATCGGAAATTTTTTAATTTATCGGGGGTGGCAAAGGACAAACCTGCCATATCCGCTTCCCAGCCCAGCACCCGGTCCGCCTCCGTGGGATGTCCTACACTCTCGTGGATTGTAAGGGCAAGGTTTATAGGGTCTATAATAAGGTCCCTTCTTTTTTCTTCTTCAAGGGTACCGGCATTCACTTTCATTATTGCCTCCTGAGCAACCGTTCTCGCCCTCTCAAGCAGTTTGAGGCTTTCTATATACTCATATCCTGCAGCCATACCCCCCAGGTTGAAACTGCGCGGCTGGCTGTCGTGATCGTTAACAGCTACAGCTGTTATGGAAGGATTTACATAAAAAACAGTGGATTTTATCTGAGAACCAAGGGTAGACGCAAATATCTTATCGCTTCTGAAACTTAACATGCAGCAGCGGGCAGATCTGATATTTCGGAAATTAAGCATAATCCTGCTGATTTCTGAGAGCAAATCGACCTTCTCCCCCAGGGGTATACTGAAGGGATCTGTTTCAATAAATGTCTCATAGGTATCCTGATAGCTTCTTTCATGAGCAAGGACAATATTTTTCCCGTTTTTTACCCTGGCGGAAAGCCTGGCTGTCTCCATGGCCCTGTCTACAGTTTTTAAAACTTCATCTATTTTGAATATCCGGCCATGGGCAAAACCCCAGGATCCGTCCTTGAGCACCCGTATCCCATATCCCTCTGAAAGGTCCAGCGAGGTATTCTTCAGGCTGAGGTCCTGCATATATATATGTTCGGTCTTATCATGCTGTATCCTTATATCAGCATAATCAGCCCCTGTTATTTCGGCATGATTCATCGCTGCGAGATGTAAATCCATATTTCATGTCTCCTTGCTTATAATTAATTCCTGCATAAATTTAATAATACTTAAGAACCCATAATCATGTTTGATTTTTTTATAATATTATTTCTTGAAATAAATTGCATAATGTTCTATAAATAAGCCTATGAAAAATACCCGCAAAAAACAGGATATAATTTGCCCCAAATGCTCTGATACAGGTTATATCAATTTTGTCAGGGATGGCATAACCTATTCGAGACCCTGTGAATGCCTGGAAAAAAGATTGAGCATGTTCCACTACAAATCCATGAATATACCCAAATCCTTCATGGACAAGGATATTGACAGCTTTATCATAAGCAATAAAAGTCAGCAGACGGCAGTCTCAGCAATAAGGGACTATATCGGCAAATTTCCCGATATCAGCTATGGACTGCTCTTCATGGGACCGGCCGGAACAGGCAAAACCCACCTTGCAGTAAGCGTTTTCAAGGCTATCCGTACCAGGACCAGAGACAGAATGCTTTTCATGGATGCCTCTTCCCTGCTTAACAATATAAAACACAGCATAGGCGACAGGTATTCTGATGAGTCTTCAACTCCTGATATCATAAGGGATGTGAGCAGTATCCCCATCCTGCTGCTTGATGACCTGGGGTCTCAGAAAGTCAGCATGTGGACTCAGGATATAATTAAAATCATAATCAGTCACCGCTATAATAACAACCTTTTGACCTTCATTACCACACCTTATGAAGACAGGCCTAAAAGCCCCGAAAAAGAGAAGCTGGAGCAGAGAATCGGCGAGATAAACCGTTCCAGGCTTTATGAGATGTGCCGGATCATAAGCCTCGAGGGCGAAGATTTCAGAAAGATGATGATAAACCCCAGGTTATTATAATACTCAAACATAAAGGAGCAGTAATTGATACCAAATGACGAATATATTATGGTTGCAGATTTCGGGGGCCAGTACACACAGCTTATTGCAAGGAAAGTACGGGAACTGGGGGTTTTTTCGGAGATAGCCGCCTATAATGAAATAGAAGAACTCCTGTCTGAAAAACCTCCGAAGGGCATAATCCTCTCAGGCGGGCCCAGCAGCATTTATTCCCCAGATGCTCCGGTCGTGTCAAAGAGCATCTTTAATCATAATATCCCTGTACTGGGAATTTGCTATGGAATGCAGCTGATATCATACCTTTTTGGGGGTAAGATACTGAAATCAGATATAAGCGAATACGGGAAAAAAAGGGTCGATTTTTATGATTCTGCTTTGTTTGAGGGCATCCCGAATGATTCAATATGCTGGATGAGCCACCAGGATAGAATTGTAACCCCTCCTGAGGGATATGATATTATAGCCGATACTCCAAACTGCCCTGTCGCGGCGATTCAGAAGGGCAATATATATGGTGTCCAGTTTCACCCTGAGGTGACCCATACAGAATACGGAAAAGAAATACTGGTAAATTTCTTAAGGAAAATATGCCGCATAAAAAGTGAATATAATCCGCAGAACTTCATATCTGTAACCATAGAAGAGATAAGGTCCAAAGTAGGAAACTCAGGCGTAGTACTCGGTCTGTCGGGTGGAGTAGACAGCTCCGTTGCGGCAGTACTGCTTCACCGGGCTATCGGACCAAGGCTGTACCCTATATTTGTAAATACAGGCCTCCTTAGATATAAGGAAGAAGAAACAGTCCAGTCCTTTTTTCGGGAAAAGCTGGGTATGAATCTTATATACGTGGATGCCTCCGAAATCTTTCTGGGCCGACTGGCTTCAGTCACAGACCCGAATCAGAAGAGAAAGATAATTGGAAATACATTCATTGATGTTTTTCAGAAAGAAGCCGAGAATCTTGACTCCATAGAGTACCTGGCACAGGGCACCCTTTACCCTGATGTCATTGAGAGCATCTCGGTCAAAGGCCCTTCCTCAGTCATAAAACTGCATCATAATGTAGGCGGTCTTCCTGAAAAAATGAATTTGAAGATTATTGAACCACTGAGAATGCTTTTTAAGGATGAAGTAAGGAAGATTGGAAAAGAACTGGGACTTCCTGATGAGATAATTGAAAGACAGCCCTTCCCGGGTCCGGGCATGGCTGTCAGGATTTTAGGGGATATAACAAAAGACAAGGTAATTACACTTCAGAAAGCAGACAGAATAGTAATACAGGAGATCAAAAAGGCAGGATTGTATAATAAAATCTGGCAGTCCTTTGCCATACTCCTGCCTCTCAAGACCGTGGGAGTTATGGGTGATGCAGGAACCTATCAGAATGTAATAGCTGTACGTGCTGTGTCCAGCGAGGATGCCATGACTGCTGACTGGGTAAAACTTCCTGCGGAAGTTCTGGAAAGCATATCCAGCCGTATTACAGGCGAGGTAACGGGAATAAACAGGGTGGTATACGACATTACTTCAAAACCGCCAAGTACCATTGAATGGGAATAATATCATGGAGAACCAAAATACACACAGTTATGTACACCTGCATAATCATACGGAATACAGCCTTCTGGACGGTGCAATACGTATTAATGAGCTTATTGACAAGACTGCCGAGTTCGGAATGGACTCCGTCGCCATTACCGATCATGGCAATATGTTCGGGTGCTTTCATTTTTATGAAACCGCCAGAAAGAATGATATCAAGCCTATAATAGGCTGTGAAGCCTATATATGCAATTCAGACAACCCGAAGCAGGATAAGAACAAGGAGGACAGTTATCACCTTGTTCTGCTGGCGAAAGACAAAACAGGATACTCCAATCTCATAGACCTGGTTACCAACAGCTATATAGATGGCTTTTACAGCAAGCCGCTGATCAGGAAAAGCTATCTGGAAGGAAGGACCAGGGGATTAATAGCCCTGTCAGCATGCCTCAAGGGTGAAATATCCTCAAACATAATAAAAAACAGGGATGAAAAAACTATTCTTTCCCTTGCAGATTATTACCGGAACCAGTTTCCCGGAGGCGATTTCTACCTGGAAATTCAGGATAATGGCCTGGATCTGCAGAACACTGTAAATAAAGTGCTTGTTGAAATAAGCAGAAAAACCCAAATCCCCCTGGTAGCAACAAATGATGTTCATTTCTTAAACAAGGAAGACTGGGACTTCCATAATGCCCTTCTGTGCATTGGCACAGCCAAAAATATTAACAGCAGGGACAGGCTGGTATTTCCCGATACACTCTATTTCAAGTCGCCCAGGGAAATGTGGGAATCTTTCAGGGATGTTCCCCAGGCCCTGAAAAATACTGTTGAGATATCTGAAAAATGCAATTTTGATTTTGAGACCGGGAACTATCATCTTCCTGTTTTTCCAATCCCTGAGGGTTATGATACCGATTCTTTTCTGGAATATAAAGCCAATGAAGGCTTTGAGAGAAAGATAAGCTCAAAGAGCTCCTTTGATCCCAGGTATCCCTTAAATGCTTACAGAGAACGGCTTGATTATGAGCTGAGCGTCATCTCCAAACTTAATTTCTCAGGGTATATGCTGATAGTATGGGATATAATAGATTTTTGCAGGAAAAACAGAATCGGTGTAGGGCCAGGAAGGGGCTCTGCGGTCGGAAGCCTCCTGTGTTACTGCCTTGATATAACCGAGGTGGATCCCATGCCATTTGACCTTATCTTTGAAAGGTTCCTCAACCCTGAAAGAATCAGCATGCCAGATATAGATATAGATATATGCCAGGAAAAGCGCATAAATGTAATCAATTATCTTTCCGAAAAATACGGTACCGAGCATGTCGCACAGATCATCACCTTCAGCAAACTCACATCAAAAGCAGCCATCAAGGATGTTGCCAGGGTTTACGAACTGCCTTTTGACAAGGCTAATGAACTGACAAAAATGTTTCCCGATGGTGCATCAGATATAGAAAATGCCCTGAGCATTTCTGACGAATTCAGGAATAAGGTTGAAGAAGATGAAACATTAAAAAAAATAATAGAGAACTCCCGCAAGGTTGAGGGCCTTACAAGGCATGTTTCTCTTCACGCAGCAGGCATAGTAATTGCCGACAGACCGGTCAGCAGTTATCTTCCTCTTTACACCAATCAGAAGACTCCCATATGCACACAGTTCGAATACCGCCAGCTGGAAAAACTTGGCCTCTTAAAGATGGACCTGCTGGGATTGAAGAATATAACCCTTATTGACAAGATAGTGGAAGCTGTGGATAAGAAGCTCGGCATTAAAATAGATATAAAAAACATTCCTTTGGATGATAAGAAGACCTTTGAGCTAATTTCCTCCGGACGGACCTGTGGAGTCTTCCAGATCGAGGGCGACGGCATGCAGGCCCTTATAACTCAGGCAAAGCCCGATAAGTTTATTGATATTATGCCTCTATTAGCGCTCTATCGGCCGGGACCCCTGGGGCAGAAGATGAATGACGTCTATGTCAGCGGCAAGAGGGGGCATGCCAAAGTTATCTATGATATAGATGCCCTGGAAGACATACTCTCCGAAACATACGGTGTTATACTATACCAGGAGCAGGTAATGAAGATTGCTAATGTAATAGGGGGTTTTACCCTTTCGGAAGCTGATATGCTCAGGAAGGCAATGGGGAAAAAACAGCAGGATATTATGGAAAAAATGAAGCCCAAATTTATCAGCAATGCTATTGCCAGGGGCTATCCCAGGAAAGCTGTAAAAGAGCTTTTTACCAAAATGGAACGTTTTGCTGAGTACGGCTTTAATAAAAGCCATTCAGCGGGGTATTCCTTCATAACTTACAGGATAGCATATCTCAAGGCAAATTACCCCGCCTTTTTCTTTGCTGCATCCATGTCCCTTGATTCAAGCGACAAGACCAGGATATTGAAGTTCATAAATGACTGCAGGTCCTTCAATATAGATATAGTTCCCCCGGATATCAACATCTCAGAAGAGGATTTTACAGTTGACAGCAACAAGATAATATTCGGCCTCAGGGCAATTCAGAATGTGGGCAGGAATGCAATATCAGCGATACTGCAGTCCCGCGAAACCACTGGGAATTTTGATAGCCTTGAGCATTTCTGCTCCAGTGTAAACCTCTCCAAGGTTAATAAAAGGGTGCTGGAGAGCCTCATAAAAAGCGGTGCTTTCGATAATGTTTCCGGATGCAGCCGCAATGAAATGCTTCATAAACTTGACAGAATTATCAGCAAAAAGCCCGACAGGAATTCTTATAAGCAAAGGACCCTGCTTCAGGCCGCAGGCAAGGAAAAGCCTGAAGACATTCAAAGGGAGATTATTCAGCCTGAAACACACATGGAAAAGCTTAAATATGAATATGAATCTCTTTCTTATTTTATTTCGGGACATCCCATATCAGGCTATGAAAAGATACTGAAAAAAACAGGGATTATCGATATAATCACCATCCTCTCAGATGACTTTCAGGGTGAAAATTTCCGTATTGCAGGCGTGATCAACAGCATAGAGGTGAAAAAAACCAAAAGGAATAAAAACTTTGCAAGGATAACCTTTGAGGATACCACAGGAATATGCTCTGTAATTGTTTTTCCTGAAATTTATGAGCAGAAGCAGGATATACTGAGGCCGGTAATGCCTCTTGTTATAACAGGTACCAAAGACAGCCAGGACGGCTCAAATACTGTTATAGCAAGGGATATTTGCCTGATGGACAGGTATATTGAAAACAGGATTGAATTTATAGACCTCTTAATAGACTATGATACTATAAAGAAGGATATGTGCTGTGAGCTGGAGCAGATTATCTCCCGTTTTTCAGGGGATACCATGCTCAGGTTCATCATTATGAAAAAGGACAAAAAGATTACCATAAGGCTCCATCCCAACTACAGAGTAAGGTATGACCGGGATCTTTTCAGCAGTATATCAGGCCTTTTGGATCAGGATGAAGCCAGGGGGTTTATTTTCCGCATGATATAGATTGCTCAGATTAAATGGCAGGTTTCATTGAGCATTTCTATTATGAACCTTTTATTATCATAATGAACTGTACTGACACTGCAGTTGTCAAGGCTTATTCTCCAGTATGCCCGGGGATCTGCTCCCAGACAGGCAAGAAGAATCATCCTTAAGGTCACATAATGGGATACGACAGCAATATCTGAATCAATATCCCCTACAATATCATTAAGGCCGGCAAAGGCCCTCCTCTGCAGGGACCAGAGATTGTCACCGCTTGAGGAGAAAAATTCTTCCGGATAATCCTCGTAAATGCTGTATTCCCCGCTGTATTTCCCTCTTATTTCGCTTCTTAGCATCCCCTGCCATTTGCCGAAATCCAGATCATTGAAAGCCTCTTTTTTTTCAGGCTGTATTTGGCATTCAGACCCAATCTCCAAAGCTGTATTATAGGCTCTTTCAAGGGGACTTGAAAAAATATGCTTTATTGATTTTTCCTTAAGATAACAGGCTGTTTTCCTTGCCTGAAGAAAGCCCTGTTCGCTCAAAGGCTCGTCAAGCCTGCCCCTCATCCTGTCCTGGGTATTGAACCGGGTCTGCCCATGCCTTACCAGGTAAATCTTCATCTCTAACCCCTTTTTCCTTAATTTGTTATTATTGTAGTCAAAAAAGACCCTGCAGTCTATGAATTACCATTTTTTATTTGCTAATTATTCACGTATACTTTATCTTTTAGCATATTTTTTTTAGGATTTTTTGATGATATTTCTGCTTATATTTCCGCCCAAGTGCTTCAGCACCAAGGAGCCTCTGCCCCCCCTGGGCCTGCTGTATGTGGCATCTGCTCTGAAAAAGGCAGGCGCGGAGGTCAGGGTAATTGATTCTGCCCTGGAAAAATACAGTTATAAGGACCTAAAGACAATTATAAGGCAATACAGGCCTGATGTTATTGGTACAACATCCTTCACCGAGTTCCGTTTTGAATCCTTCAGGCTTCTTTCACTTGCAAAAAAGATATCCAAAGATATCATTACCATGATAGGGGGTCCTCATGTCTCCCTTACCCCTGCAGATACCATGGCCTACCAGGAGGATATTGACATCCTGGTCAGGGGTGAGGCGGAGATAACGGTAAAGGAGCTTTATCAAGCCCTGAAGGAAAAAAGGGATCTTGCAGGCATAAAAGGCATCAGCTATAGATATAATGGCAAGGTTATTCACAATGATGACCGACCGCCTGTTGAAAATCTTGACACTTTGGAATTCCCGGCAAGGGAGCTTCTGCCCATGGAAAAATACAAATTTTTCCTGGATGTTCCTGGCAAGGGAATGCTTGAAACCTATCACATTATGACCAGCCGGGGATGCCCCTTTGAATGTTCCTTCTGCGCCACCAGCAGGCTTGCTGGAAGAAAATGGAGAGCCAGGAGTCCGGAGAATATTGTAAAAGAGGTTGAGCTTCTCCTTAGCCAATACAAGGCCAGAGCATTATGGTTTTATGATGATACCTTCAATATGAAAAAAGACAGGCTAATTAAGATTTGCGACCTCATTGGGGAACATAAACTGGAATTCTCCTTTACCTGCTCCTTAAGGCTTGACCTGGCAGACCGGGAGCTCCTCGAAAAACTCAAAGGTGCTGGTTGTTTCAGCGTTTTCTACGGTATAGAGTCTGTTTCAGAGACCATCATTTCAAGGGGAATGGGAAAAAGGCTTAATTTTGAGAAGCTGGAGGAAAACGCCGGTATACTTGATGAGCTTGGCATAATCAAGCTTCCTTCCTATATAATAGGATTTCCCAATGAAACCTATTGTGATGCAAAAATGACCATAGACTTCATGAAAAAACACGGCGGGAGGCCTGCCCTCAGCTTCATGAGGATATATCCTGGAACCAGGATAGAAGAAACCGCCCGGGAGCTCAAAATCCTGCCCGAAGACTACAGCTGGGGAAACCCAAAAGAAAGAAGGGGGTTTTCCCTGAATGCCGCCCACGGAAGTGCCCCTATCTTTATGCATAAGATGAATTTCAGGGAACTGTCGGATCTATCTCTGGAGTGGGCAGATTATGCAAAGGTTCCGCTTGCAAAAAGGGTAGTAAAGACTGTCAGAGGCATAAAAAACATAGGGGATATAATGATCATATTCACTCTGGGAAAAACCTATATACTCAAAAAGCTAAAAAAGGTTTTCAAAAAAAATGATAAATAGATTTACCTCCAGATTAAATACCATGGGCAGGGCTTACTGGAATTATATAAAAAGGAAGGAATCCCTCCCCTATCAGCCTTTCAAGATGTGGATAGAGGCAACCAATCACTGTAACCTGGCATGCAGAATGTGTCCGAATTCCCAAAAACCTGCAGGCTATAAACAGGGCTATATGGAAATGGCTCTTTACAGGGATATAGTTGATCAGATAAGGGGCAGGGCATCCCATGTCAATCTTCATCATCGCGGTGAGAGCCTGCTTCATAAAGAACTGCCTGAGATGATATCCCTGGCAAAAAATGCGGGCATAAAAACATCCATACATACCAATGCAACCCTTCTTAACGGAGAGCTTTCAAGGGAGATAATCAGCTCAGGCCTGGATTTTCTTTCCTTTTCCTTCGACGGTTATGACAAGCAGTCCTATGAAGCCAAAAGGATAGGTGCAGTTTTTGAAACTACCACGCAAAACATTAGAGATTTCCTCTCCATGAAAAGCCGGCTCAAAAGCACTTCTCCCTTCACTGTAATGGAATTCATAGATTTCGGTTATAATCCCGGGGAAATTGAAGCTCTGCTTAAATTTGCAAAAAGCCTGGATTGCCCCCAGCTTGACCAGATTCTTATAAAGAAGGAGCATAACTGGGCAGGCAGCCACAGAACAGAATCCTGCGGGAAAAAACATTCCTATACTGCCTGCACCTTTCCCTACTATGCCCTTGTAATATTATTTGACGGAACAGTCGTACCATGCCCCCAGGATTTTTTTGGGGAGCTTGCACTGGGAAACCTTAAAGATCAGTCCCTGGCTCAAATATGGAATAACAGCAATATGCTCAGGCTGAGGAGACTCTTCAGGCACAGGGATATTGACAGTCTTTCCCCCTGCAGCAAATGCGATCTTATCCGCAGAAATACCTTAATGGGAATTCCTGTTTCCGATATATCAGGCTTTATGAAGGAAAATCTTCTTGGTTTCAGAAAGATGCCCAGATCAAACAAGATTACCTTCAAATAAATAATGAAGGCCTGCATAATGCAGACCTTCATTTTAACCGTGCCTTGAAAGCTTTCCTGCTTTCTTAGCATACATCTCAGCCAGATAGAACAGATAGAAGCCTGCTGGTACAAGGATTATGCCCAGAAGAAGCAGTACGGCCAGTTCATGGCTTATTTCCCTAATGCCTGCATTCTCAAGAAGCGCAGCCCTCATAGCTCTCAGAGTATATGTAGCCGGCGAAAATACTGATAATTTCTGCATCCACAGGGGCAGTACATCAATATTATAATAGATGCCAGATACCAGAAGAAGACCTGCTTCTATTATCCTTGTGGCCCCTTCGCCCTTTTCCGGGTACAGCATAGGGAGTATGGATGCTACAATTCCAAGGCCCATAAAGGATATGCCCGATACGGCCAGCACTGCTACAGCACTAAGAACATTGGAATTATCCATATCCAGGTTGAAAAATGCTATAACAACAAATAATGCAATTATGGTCCTTATTATGCCGTAAATAACAGCAAATAAACTCTGGCCGAAAACATAAATGCTCCGGGGTACGGGAGCCATGAAGGTATATTCCAGGGTTCCCTCCCATCTTTCCCATGCTACAGATACGGATAATTCGTGGAATATCACGGAAAGAAACCCCCATAAAAGACTGCCTATCATAAGGAACATGACCCTAGATCTGTCTCCGGTTTCAAGCCCTATGTAGCCTATTACCAGCATGTTTACAATCGTATAGAACAGAAAGACCACTTCCCAGAGCAGGTATTTCTTCATAAGGTTAAAATTCTTCTCTGTAAAAGCAATAAGTTTATAAAAATTTAGTTTATTCATCATTCTCAACCTCCAGCCATTTTTCCCTGGTATAATACCAGAAAACATCCTCCAGCCCTGCATCCTTTCTTCTGGTGGCATTTCCCACCTGTTCCTTCAGGTCGCTGTTTTCCCCTATAGCCTTTATCTCGCCCTTGTTTATAATCAGGACCCTGTCGCAGAGAGCATCAATCTCCTCCATATCGTGGCTGGTAAGGATAATTGTAATATCATTGCTTTTCCGTATCCCGAGGATAGTACTCTGAACAGACTTCTTAGAGATGGGATCCAGCCCTGTTGTAGGTTCATCAAGAAGGAGAAGATTGGGTGTATTCAGCAGGGATCTCATTATGGCAACCTTCTGCTGCATCCCCCTGGACAGGTTCTCGACCTTTGTATCAAGGTCCCTTCTGCTGAAATCGAGGTCCCGGATAATCCTTTTAAGATAATCATTCAGAAAAACCTTGCTCAGACCATACAGCCTTGCTGCATAGAGTATGTTCTCATATACGGTAAGAACCTTGAAAAAGGAAGCCTCCACATTAACCCGGTTAATATGCCTTTTCACCAACAGGCTTTCCTTTATCACATCATGGTCAAATATCCTGACATCTCCTTCGGAAGGGATCATGAGGGTGGACAGTATCCTTATCAGGGTGCTTTTGCCGGAACCATTGTGGCCTATGATTCCAAATATCTCGCCCTTTTTAATCTCAAAACTTATATTGTTCAGGGCATAGAAGCTTTTTTTAACCCCAAAACACCTTGCCATCAAGCCCTTCGCTCCATTACCAAATTCCCGCTTGTAGAATACCTTGGATAATCCTCTGACCTTTACAGCATCCATTTCCATTCTCCCTGTTTTTATTTCTTCTGTCTTAAAGGCAAATGCTGTTGAACTCATGTCCCTTCCTCCTTTTTAAAAATAAAAAAGCTGCACGGAAGTGCAGCAAAAAAACTGCAGATCCTTTTTAAGGTTTTTTAATCCTCAGGATCTGCAGCAGATATAAAAAATAATTTTTTTCTTCTAAGCTGTCCAGATCCTATCCGATTTGCGAATAAAATCTACTGATCAAAGTAATTCCTCCATTTTTTATAATAATCGTGGAATTATTACACTATTTTGCTGAATGTCAATAAAAAAATAAATTAATTTATACTGGATTATCAAAAGGGGTTTACATGCTCCCAGAAGCTTTTGTCTGTAATATCCTTCAGGTTTTTGCTTACCTCCAGTAAATTTTCATAAAGCTCTTCATCCTTTATTAGTATCCCGATATTTCCCTCACCCTTCTCTATTCTGGCAAATATCCTTGCCAGGGATTCAAGACCCTCCAGGGCATCATTCATGTCAAAGGGCTCCTTAACTGCAAGGTAATCCATATTTCTGACACGGTCTTCCAGCAGTCCTTTTTTAATTGAGACAGCCCTGTCTCCCAGCAGACCGGTGCTTGAAATGGATACTAGAGAATCCTGGCTTATAAATCTGATATATCTGTCAAGGATTTCAAGTTCAACCCGGATATCACCATTAGAGAGAAATTTTATTTCAGATACGCTTCCTACCTGGTATCCGGACAGATTGACAGCTCCTCCATCCTTCAGTCCCGATACATTCTTGAACACGCAGTAAACCCGGGAACTGGGGTTTAACAAAGAATGGGGCTTCAGGAAAGTAAAAAGAACAGATATAATTATAAAGATTCCTGCAGCAACAAATAAGCCCGAAAAGAAATAGAATCTATCTTTCATGGTCTTTTCACCTCACTGGTCCGTCCTGAAAATATATCTTTTCAGGTCATTTCTTGAGAATGTCCATTCGGGCGTAGCCAGACTGTCTCCGAAATCCAGGTCATACCAGGGGGAAATTGACATTTGGCTTGGATTTTTAAGTATATGCATATCCTGGGCGGGCATATAACTTTGGGCCAGGAGAAAAACGGCCTTTCCCGTTTCATTGTTCCTGGCCATATCAACAACAATCACTGCATGTCCGGGAAAACCTCCCTGGATAAAAATATCTCCCGCCTGCATTTCATTTATCGATTCTACAGTCTCCAGTTCTTTCTGCAGGGAATATGTCCCTGCATAGGTAAAGACTGTATCCAGGTACCTTCGAAATGAGTCATAGCCTGTATCTTCAGCTGCATTCTGTTCCCATTTGACAGCTGACCCGCTCACCTTAGGCCTGTAGCCTTTTCTCCAGCGAATATAATCTGCCACATGCCCGCTGGTGAACCTGAAGGATATGTGCTCATAGGCCTTGACCGAGTAAAGGTATTCCGAAATCAGCCTGATTACAGCATCAGCACACTGCTGAAGGTCTCTTGTCCCCTGGTCAATGTCAATTATGGCATAATGGGCATTCTGGCTGCGTTTTGGAGTGCCGTCATACAGGAATACGGTGGATACTCCAGTTTTTACGGGGAGATATCTGAGCCACCAGGCAAAAGACCCCTCGGGAACATAATATCTTTCATATCCCTGGGGAGGCATTATTGTACTGCAGATTGAATTTTTCCTGTCATAATTCTCAAGCCAGGGATAATCCCGGGACAGGAATGAAGCTGCTGAAAAAAAAATAAGGCAAAGAAATAATAAAAGATGTTTTCTCATTAACTAATATGCCCAAATTTATCCAGCAACCCGGTTATTATACCTATGTTTTTCTCCCGGTTCTTCAAATCCTGCTCATATAAAGGCCTGTCATCTTTCATTCTCTCCTGGACATCATTCTTCCGCCTGTCATGACCATGGATCTCATATAAATCCAAAAGGTTTTGAAGAACCTGCCAGGCATTGATAAAATCATCCAGGGATGCATATATGTAATAGGCTTTATTAAGGCAATAATCTGCATGGTCATACCTTTCAAGAGCCAGATATATCTTTCCCAGATAAAGGTATGAGAAACCTGTCTCCTGTATAAAATCCTGCTTTCTGACAAAATCATTGTACTGCAGAAGCAGAGAAAGGGATTTAAAATACTCAGACCTTTCAAAGAAATAAAGGGCAAGGTTTTTTACCAGGACCATCTTTGATAAAGCGTCTGCATTCTGCTCCAGCAGGGTATTTATGAATTTATCATCCTTAAAGTCAGTACCCTGTTCCCTGTATAGCATAAAAAAGTAACCATACAAGGTATGCAGGTATTTTGAATGATATTCCTTTTCCATGAGCAGTTCATGAATGCATGCTTTCGCTGTGTCAAAACTTCCGTTTTTTATAAGGGTTTCAATATATAGGAATTTCATTATCCTTTTATTCGCTTTGTCTGAGTTTAAATAATCCTTTGAGTTCATGAATCCGATAATATAAGGCAGGGATCTCTCATGCACCTTATAAAGATTGAGAACCTTGAGGAGCGTGCCAATATACCTGGTTGTTATATTAAAATCATCCGCCTGGACTATATACCTGTAATTACTCTCCAGAAGCATTACCGATTCTTCTATCTGTCCCTTCTGCAGAAAATTGGCTGAGGAGTTCAGATATTCAATCGCAATCCTCTTTTCATTGCTTATTTTATTATATGAGATTGAGCATGAAGCAAAACAAAGAATGATCAGGGTAAGAATCGGTATTGACAGGCATCTGATTATATTTCTGTTTTTCATCTTCCTAATCTCCCAGCATCTCAAAATTCGGATGTTCCACCGTTTTGCTGGTAACTCTTATAAAAGGACCAATAAGAGGGTTTTTCTGCAGTCCCTGGAAAGTGAACTTGGCGGCCTCTATGATGTCGGACAGGTCTGTCATAATTTCAGGAAACATTTTTAAACCAATATAAAGATTATTTGATGACAGGCTAAGGTTGTCCATAAATACCTTAAATTCTTCAAAATCACCTTCCATACCGCTGAAGGTTTTATTTAAATTAGATGAGAACACTGCAATATTGTCAGCTGTTTCATTTATTCTTACTATGGAGGATGCCAGGTTTGAATAAAGGCTGTCGTCATTAATCAGCATGCCAAGGTTACCCCTGCCGCCTTCAATATTCTCAAAAATCCTGGTTAGTGCCTCAGCGCTTCCTACGAGGCTGTCATATTCATCTGAAAGTTTCTGTGTAATAGACTGGGCATCCGTCAGGACAAGCTTAAGCTGTGCAATTACGCCTGCTGTATCTTCCAGGGCTGAGCCCAGTTCAAAGGGCTCTTTGGAAGTAAGCGTCATGCCGTGCTTCACCGGAGTAGCAGAACTGCCCTTGGTTATATAAAGGGCTTTGTCACCGAGCAGTCCTGTTGACCCTATGGTCGCAACAGAGTCATCGCTGATATAACTGATATATCTGTCCAGTATTTCGAGCCTTACAAGCATGCCGCCTTCTTGTTGAAAACTGACGGAGCTTACATTACCTATAACATAGCCTGACAGGCTGACCGACGCACCCTCCTTTAAACCGGACACATTCTGAAACCTGCAGAATAAGTGTTTACTTGGGTTAAATACACTCAGCTCCTCGGAAAAGATAAATAAAAGTATCATGATTACAGCTGTTCCTGAAGCAACAAAAATACCTGCCATAAAATAAAATCTTTCTTTCATAATCCTTACCTCAATTTAAATTTCAAAGAATTCTTTAAGGGCATCCGGGGCAGTTCCCAATTCCTTAATATCTCCGCTGAACTCAATAATACCCTTGTTCAGAAAAAATATCCTGTCGGCAATCATCCTGGTAAGCCTGATATCATGGCTTACTACAATGGAAGTGACATTGAATTCCTTCTTCATATCAATAATAAGACTGCCCACTATGTCAGATGTCACAGGGTCCAGCCCCGTTGTAGGCTCGTCATAGATAATTATCTCAGGGTCCGATGCAACCGACCGGGCAAGGGAGACCCTTTTCTGCATGCCGCCGGAAAGTTCTGAAGGATATTTATCCTT
>CAYSKJ010000029.1:20714-25503 GCA_964431655.1 uncultured bacterium
CGTGTTCAATATTCAGCAGGCTAAGCAGACCCATAACCTTGTCTTCTATCTCTTTCTTTGAAATCCTGTAACCGTACATCAAAGGAAAGGAAATGTTCTCAAAGACTGTATAGGAATCAAAAAGTGCACCACCCTGGAAAAGATAACCGACTTTATGCCATATATCCCTCCAGCTTTTATCCTGCATGGAGCGTGGTATTTCTCTTTCATCGATTGTAATACGACCTGAGTCGGGAATCAGCAGTCCCACAAGCATGGAAGTGAGCACGCTTTTTCCGCTGCCTGAACCCCCAAGTATGACGGCTGTTTCCCCTTTTTGTATAAAAAGGTCTATTCCCTTTAATACTTTTGTGTTTCCGAAGCTTTTTTTTACATTTTCATATCTTATCATTTCTCAAAAAAACCTTGTAAGTATAATATCGAACAGAAATATCAAAAGTGAGGATGCTACCACAGTATCAGTTGTTTTAATGCCTACTTCCCTGGTACCGCCCTTTATATTGAAACCCAGATAAGTGCTCACCAGTCCTATCAGCCCTGCAAACACAAGGGATTTTACCAGGGCCTCCAGGATATTTATAAGTTTAATACTGCTGGTGGTGGTGATCATATATTTGCTTACGGAGATATCACCGAAGGAGACAGCAATAAACATTCCCCCTGCTATGCCTATAACTATGCTGAAAAATGTCAGAATGGGATTACTGATAAAAAATGCTATTATCCGGCTTCTCAGAAGAAAATTATTCGGATTGATATTCATTATCCTCATGGCATCGATCTGCCTTGTAACTTTCATTGAGCCTATCTCTGCACACACTCCGCTTCCTGCTCTGCCTGCCACCATGAGGGCCGTAATTACAGGCCCCAGTTCCTTGACTATGGATAATCCCACAACAACAGCCACATATTCAACCGCTCCGAACCTCTTGAGTATATATATGGTCTGAAGGGATAAAACAATCCCTATGGAAAGTCCGGAAAGACAGACAAGGTAAATGGACCTGGCCCCGATAAAATAGACCTGTTTGATTATCTCAGCTGTATAAAAAGGCAAAACCAGCATGTTTTTCAATATATCAATGCCGAATATGGAGAATTCACCTACCGCTATCAGCTTCTGCCTGACAGAGTTCAGCATATTATTCAATTAACCTGCTTTTTTGTTCTATTCATTCCATCAAAAGTTTATCCAGGACAGCCCTGTAGTCATGAATGGGCCTGAGTCCAACCATTATATCATGCACATTACCCTTGTGAAATATTATTACGCAAGGGATGCTCCTTATCTGGTATTTTTGAGAGCTTTCCGGGCTCATGTCGGTATTGAGTTTGAAAACCTTTACCTTACCTGCATAGATTTTTTTTAGCTGCTTTATGGTCGGAGAAAGCATTTTGCAAGGGTTACACCAGTCTGCATAAAAATCTATAAGAACCGGCATGTCTGATTCCAGCACCTCTTTATTAAAACTGGAATCCGTTATCTCGCACACATCCTCTTCTTTGCATTCCTTGGTGACTTTCGGGATCTCAGAACCGCTCTGCTCTGCAGCCTTCAGTATATTTGAAAGAAATGCAGATTCCGGTATAGCTCCCTCTGCCTCTATCTCTTCGTTGAAAACAATTTTAGGCACGCCCATAATGCTGTATCTCTGCACCAGGTGAGGATATTCTGATGCCTCATAGGTATAAGCGCCGATAAAATCATTTGCCATGGCAAACCGGTAGGCAGTGAGGGAAGCCTGCGGGCAGTGAGGGCATGTAGGTGTTACAAATATTTTGATTATAACCGGCGTTTTTACGTATTTGAGCATTTCAATGGTTTGGGGGTTCAGGGAATTTTCCTCCCGGGATATGAATATCATGGTCTCCAGAAGGGTCGAGAATTCATATCCTGAAGGTACACCGTAATAAACAATCCCATAGTCTTTTTTAGGGCTTTTTATAACGGTTGCCGGAACCTCGGTAATATAATGCCTTTTAACCATGTCAGTATCATTTAAAAAATTGTAGGACCTGAATGTTATCCTGCTGTCGAGACTGCACAACTGCCTCAGCAGGCTTTCGGTATCCGTACAGAATTCACAGTTGAGTTTCTGTCCGAAAAACAATACCTCAACAGGATTAATAAGATTGCTTAAAATCTCTTTTATTTCTTTTATCTGTTCTTCCTGAAGGAAATTCATTTACCTCTCCTTTTTATTATTTTTTCCAATTATATGCAATAAGAAGATATTTTCAAGAAATTTGGAGTCCGAGGGGAGTCAGTTATCAAGGATTGTTCTTACTTTTAATGTAAAGGATTTCAGGGAGAAGGGCTTCTGGATGAAGTTTATTCCCTCTTCCACAATGCCGTGGTCAGCAATTACATCCGCAGTATAACCAGACATGAACAGGCATTTTATGCCTGGCCTTATCTGTTTTATGCTGTCAAACAGGTCTCTGCCGTTCATTTCGGGCATCACCACATCAGTAATCAGAAGGCTTATTTTTTTTGAGGTATCCCGGGCAATGCCGACAGCTTCCCGCGGGGAGGATGTTACAATTACCTTATAGCCGTATCTTTCCAGAATTGACCTGATAATATCAAGGATATCTCTCTTATCCTCCACTACAAGAATTGTCTCCTTTATATAAACTGGCGAATCCTTTCTGGATTCGGGAGCATCCGATACCTTCTTTATAAGCCTTGGGATATAAACCTTGAAGACTGAGCCCCTGCCCGGCTCGCTATAGACATTGATGAACCCTTTGTTCTGTTTCATAATTCCATAAACTGTAGCCAGACCGAGCCCCGTACCTTTTCCTACAGATTTTGTAGTAAAAAAGGGCTCAAAAATCTTCTCCATGGTTCCATTGTCCATTCCCCTGCCTGTATCGCTGACCGATAACAAGATATAATCCCCTGGAACAGCATCCAGGTGTGTATGGCTGTAATCCTCCCCGATGCAGATATTTTCCGTTTCAATGGTTATGCTTCCTATGCCGCCTATGGCATCACAGGCATTTACTATAAGGTTGACAAGAATCTGGTCGACCTGGGACGGGTCTATCCAGATATTCCAGATGTCCTTGGCTGGTTTCCAGATAAGCTCAATTTCTTCCTGAACCAGTCTTCTTATCATATTCATCATCCCTGAGATCAGGTTATTAATATCTATGGATCTTGGCTCTATTGTCTGTTTGCTGGCAAATGCAAGCATCTGTTTGGTAAGGTCAGCGGATTTTTCTGCGGTGACCTTTATTTCGCTTATTTCCTGATAGAATTTATCCTTTTCTTTCATCTGCATAAGCATCATCTCAGAATAACCAAGTATCACACTGAGCATATTGTTAAAATCATGGGCAAGCCCCCCGGCCAGGCGGCCAATGGATTCAAGCTTCTGCGCCTGATAAAGCTGATGCTGAAGCCTTTCTTTTTCCTCCTCTGCGGCTTTCCTCTTGGAGATATCATATATTGAACCCTGAATTATTTCATTACCATCAGCATTTACTGCGCTTTTCGCAATATCCATGACCCATTTTTCCCTTCCGTCCTTCCTTATGATCCGATAGCTGATATTGCTTACCTGGCCTATCTTTTTTCTAAGATTCTGATTGCCTTTATATAATATGGGCCGGTCATCTCTGTGCACCAGATTATCCCAGGCAAGCTTGCCCTTCAGGAAATCAACCTGGCTATAGCCAGTAATATCCTCCACAGCCCCGTTGAAAATATCCGGTATGAAACTTTCCAGCTTTGCCTGGTAGAGTATTCCAATAAAGTTCTCAAAAAAAAGACGGTACCTTTCCTCGCTTTTTTTTAGAGCCATCTCTGCCTCTTTAAGTTCGGTTATATCAGTTGCGATCTCCAGCCGGACATTCCTGCCGTCAGGCCATTTTATAACCCGGTCGGCAAGCTGGTATTCCCTGTTCAGTTTTGGATTCCTGTATCTCCACATATAGGGCTGAAAGTCCAGCTTTTTAATTATGTTATTGGTGCAGAACTCGCAGGGCTGGTTTTTTCCCTGGAGAGCTTTGTAGCATATATCCCCTACAAGGTCCTTTTTAAGGGCTGTTTTTGCTGCCTTATTTGCAAAGAGTATCTCGTAAGTGTCCATATCTGATACATATATTACTGAATTAATGCTGTCGAAAACGGACAGCATCTGGGCTTTTTCCTTTTCCATGGCTATGTCGGCTATTTTTTTGAAGGTAATGTCCTGGTAAATGCATGCAAAAAGAGGGCCTTCAATACTAAAGACTGATATGGAGAAATATTTATGAAGCTCCTGGTAATAAGCCTCGAATATCTTAGTCCTGCCGGTTTTTACAACACTGCATATGGTTCGGAAGTGCATGGGTTTCCCGGACTTATGGAGTTTAGAGACAGGAATTCCTAAAATATTATCCCTTGAAATTCTTATCATGTCTTCAAAAACAGGGTTTATGTTCCTTATCACGTAATCAATCGGCTTTTTATCCTTGTATATAATCTCCCCGACACAGATACCGTCAGGCATGGAGATGAAAAGGTCCTGGTACTTTTTCTTGGCAATATTCAGCTCTTTGTTGGCCTTGATTATCTCCCTGTTTTGCTTTTCCAGTTCATTGTTCTGGCTGTTTATCCGGCAGTTGGCTCCATACAGCTTCAGGGCCATGTCAATTGATGCAACAAGGACATTCTCATCGGTATTTTTAAGAATATATCCATAGCTGGCAATGTTTTTTGTCTTTTCAATAATATCCCTGTCAGAGAGGCCTGTCAGGAAAACTATGGGTAAATCCGCCCGGGACAGAATGATTTCAG
>CAYSKJ010000030.1:0-3115 GCA_964431655.1 uncultured bacterium
ACCTTTACAGGCTTAAGGGGGACAAGGTGAGCCCCTCTGCATCCTTTGTCCCGGTCAGGCTTAATGAAGGGATAATACCCGGCCAGGTCAACTCGTCAAGCCCTCAGCTTTATACATTCAGGGATAAAATAAAGAAGGGCAATTATTTCTATATCCTGGAATGCATATCCACTGAGGGAATGGTAACCGATGAGTTTAAGACCAGGCTGGAATGGGTGTTTTAAGTTTCTGAACACCTGATTGAATAAGCAGACAGGATACTGCAGAAGAAAGCATTATCAAATCCTTAAGGTTTGTAATTTATTGCAGTGTTTTTCTTGATATTGCATTATATTTGCTCTATAAGTATAAGAAGGGAAATCAATAGATGCAAAAGGATAGAACATGGCTGTATTATTACTTTTTGATATAGACGGAACAATATTGAACAGCGGAGGGAGCGGGAGGCAAAGCCTGAAAGAAAGCATTAATGCCATAACAGGAGTAAACTGCGAAAAGGCTGTAGACTTTTCCTTCATGGGGAGAACCGACAGGTATATCATCCATACCATACTGAAAAATCTTGATATAAGCATAAGCAATCAGCTGATGAATGATATAAAGGAGGAATACCTGAACAGGCTCAGGGTAAATATTTCAAAAAACAGCAGGAAATTTCACATTCTGGGCATCAGCCCGTTTCTGGAAAGCCTGCAGGGGCATGATAAATACAGCATGGGCCTGCAGACAGGGAATTTCAGGGATGGCGCTTTTATCAAGCTCCAGAGCCTGGGTCTTGATTCCTTCTTCCAGGTGGGGGGATTCGGAGACAGCTTTACGGACCGCACAGAGGTAATAAGGCAGGCAATCCACGAATCCTCCGATTTTTACGGAATGGATTTCAGCCCCAGTAATACCATTGTTATCGGCGACACGCCTGCCGATATATATTCAGGCAAAGCTCTGGACACAAGGACCATTGCTGTATGCTCCGATGCCCAAATGTATGAAAAGCTTGTTGTAAGCCGGCCAGATCTGCTTATCCGGAATTTTGAGAACATGGAGCTTCTGTATTCCTTTATTAATAATGGAACAAAATATTCCAGCTGATTGTATCTGTATATCATGAGAGGAGACTGTGCATGAATGAGCATGAACTTATTACAAGGGTGAAACTCAAGGATGAGGAAGCCTATACCATTCTTATCGACACGTACAAGGACCAGCTTGCCAACTATATATACAGGATAGTGTGGGATGAGGAGATGGCCAAAGACCTTGTTCAGGATACATTTATAAAGGTATTTCTCAATATTGACAAGTATGAATATATTACCAAGTTCAAGACATGGCTGTATACCATAGCCACAAATCTGTCCATCAACCAGTGGAGGCGGATGAAGAAGCGCAGGATACTGTCCCTCCAGGCTCTTGCTGAAAATAATATTACAGCGGAGGTAGAGGAAACCATATCGAAACCTGCCAGCGAATGCCCCCTGGGCACGCTCCTGGCAAAGGAAAGAAGGCAGATAATCAAGAATGCTCTCTCCACGCTCAAACCGAAATATAAGATACCCATAGTTCTTTTTGATTTTGAACAGCAGAGCTACGAGTCCATTTCAGAGATACTGAATATACCCATTGGGACTGTAAAATCAAGGATTCACAGGGCAAGGGTGCTTCTGAAAAAGAAGCTTGAGCCCTATATGGATTTCAATATGGAATATCACGAAGAGGATACCAAGAAACAATGGATTGCCGCACGATAGAGTCATATATAAAACCCCTGTTTGAGAACAGGCTTTCAAGGGAAGAATCCATCCGGATGAAAAATCACCTGCTGTCCTGCAGAGAGTGCTACAATAAGCTCAGTGACGAGTACAAGGTCAGCCTTGAGCTCTTCCGGCTGCCGGAAATAAAAAGCAGTATCAGCAGTTCTGAAATTCTTGAATCGGTAAAAAAGCGTGGTTCTTTCAATATTATCTCTTACAGGCATTCCGAGGGGGTAAGGCATATAGATTTTCTTAAAACTGCCTTGTATGTTATCCTGTTTCTCGCATCCCTGGTTTTGCTTTTCATGTCCGGTGATCAGGCAGATATAACGGTTAGTCAGCAATCCGGCGCATATCTGGAGCAGGATTATAACAGGAATATCCTGAGGATAGAAAGAATACAGATTGTTAATGAACTCATGCCCCAGTATCGGGAAGCCAGTCTCACAGTTAAGGCATCCTCAGACAGCATATTCTAAGGGTTTTATTCTATCTTTCAAATAGAAGGCTTTTTCTTTTACCGTTCCTGAGTATGTGCATTTCTGATGAGAAACCCTCCTCAATCCTGCTTATAAGCCTCTTCAAATGGTTTTCATCTTCTATGATAATAATATCCATTACCATGAGTATATCGTGCAAAACTGATAACTCGCTTACCGATAAAACCAGATAGGGGCTTCCCTCAAGATTAAATGCCCTTTTTATCTGGCTGGACACAGAAATCAGCTCAATTCCCCTGAGGTTCAGTGAATCTCTTGAAGGGGACGGGCTAACCTCCAGCTCTATCTTTTTATTTATCTGCTTTCCCCCGCGCTTTATGGTAATTTCATAAACAGACTCATTGCCCTGGACCTGATAGATGGCTTCATGAAGATCAGTTATATTTCCGCAGAACCGGTTGTTTACATACATAATCTGATCATCCGTCCTCAGGTCTGCTCTCTGGGCGGGGGAACTGTCAATGACTTCCTTGATGAATACCCCCTTATCCTTTTCTGTTACCTTAATTCCGATGCGGGGTCCGGCTTTGTGTTCCTGCCGGAAAAAGCTGGTGTAGTTTAAACTGGCAGATTGCAGGCTGTATCCAAAACCTGTAAATACATCATCAAGTTTCTTTACTGATATTTTTTCACTGACTGCCGGGCTGTCTTTTTTCAGAAGGCCAATAAATATGCCTATTAAATCCCCTCTTTCAGAAAGAATTATAGAGCCCGATTTTCCATAATAGGTTTTCAGGCTGAATTTAAGGTGGATATCGTCAACGGAGTCTATGTTCGTCAGCTGATAAGCCACCGAATCACCAGCTATTGTCATCAGCAGGCATTTTTCTCCGGGATCGGGGCGGTGAATATTGTCAAGGGTCA
>CAYSKJ010000030.1:3125-24920 GCA_964431655.1 uncultured bacterium
AGGGTCATGACATTGAATTCACTGTCCAGATATATTATTGCCAAATCCAGGTAGGGATGGCTGAAGTATGCCTTTGCCTCGGCAACATTACCGTAAAGGTCTCTTACCAGGACCCGGTCGGCACCCTCAGATACTCCCCTGACGGTCAGGACAGTGGATGAATCAATAAAAAAACCGCTTGCTACATCCTTTTTTGTGATTCTTGTCATAAATGGAGTTGTTCTATTACTCTTATATTCTCTGTAGCCCTCTACAATTACAAGATTGCTCCTGTATTTTTCAACTATGGCATTGTAATGGTCGGCTTGATAATTCGCCCATTTAACAAGGGGGCATAGTATAAGCAGGCATACCTGCATAAACAGGGAAAAGATTAATAAAGATGATAAATGATATTTTGAGCCCATGTATATTTTCTCCTGCTATTCATTATACCAGAACCGTGGGCAAACTGTTCCCTATTGTTTGGGGCGATGGCAAAAATGTTATTGACAAATCAGCCTTATAGACTGCATAATATATCGATTTATTGATCATGGGTTGAAATTATGAAAATCTTTATAACAGGCGCTGAGGGTTTTGTGGGAAGGCATCTTTTTAATGCCCTGTCCTGCAGAAATCATGAGGTTTACGGCGGTTATTTCATTAAGGACGGGGATGACAGCTTCTTTAAGAATCACGATAAAAACCTTCTTTTTCTTGATATAACCAAAAGGGAAGAAACCATAGATCTGGTCAGGGAGATCGGGCCGGATGCCGTTGTCCACCTGGCCGCTGTTTCTTTTGTCCCTGACGGAAAGAAAGATCCCTATAATATAATACTTACCAATATCTATGGTACGCAGAATATTATTTCATCGGTAGAATCCCTCCAGAAGCCCTGCAGTTTCCTTTTTGCCTCTTCCGGGGAGATATACGGCTCGCTGAAAACTAATCAGATCATTGCAGAGACTACTCCTGCTGGCCCAAAGAATCTCTATGCCGTTACCAAGCTGACCGGAGAGTATTTAGCCCTTCAGTCAGGCATAAATCCTGTTATACTCAGGCTCTTTAACCATACAGGCAAGGGCCAGAGGACTGACTTTGTCCTGCCGAGCTTTGCAAAGCAGATTGCCTCCATTGGCAGAAAAGGCCCCGGTGAATTAAGGGTAGGCAATTTAGAATCATTCAAGGATTTCCTGGACATCCGTGATGTGGTGGAAGCCTATGTAAAAGCAATAGAGGACCCTGTCCCGGGTATTTTTAATGTATGCTCAGGCAATACCTGCCGGCTGTATGATATTGTCATGAAAATGATAAAGTCAGCTAAAGCTGAGATAAAGATTACTGTTGATAAGACAAGATTCCGAAAGAATGACGGCGGGTATTTCACAGCCTCAAACTCGAAGTTTTCATCCGCCTTCGGCTGGAAACCCGTTTACAGTATTGATGATACTATTGAATCGTTAATTAAATATTATAGATATAAGGAGGACATTTAAAATGCCCTATAATATCCTGGCAGTTGATGATAATGATGACATTCTTAATCTGATTGAAGGTCTGCTCATAGATGAAAAGCAGTTCAATATCATAAAGGCTAATTCAGGAAGAAAAGCTCTGGATATACTGGAAAAGGAAAGGATTGATATTGTGATTCTTGACCTGATGATGCCTGAAATGGACGGGATGGAAGTGCTCAGGACCATCAGGGCCAACCCCGGGACCAGTGATATGAGAGTTATCATACTTACTGCAAAGGACAGCATAGCTGATTTTTCAGAGAGCCTTGAGAAAGGCGTTTCCCTTTACCTTAACAAACCCTTCAGCTATGAAAAACTTAAATACAGCCTGGATGCAGTTTTAGAAAAAAAACTGGACTAGCCCTTTCCAAGAACCTCAAGGAAACTGTCTGCATCATAAAGGTATTCATATGCGAAGCTATACCTCTTTCTTTCGGCGCATATCCTGATTGTTTTAAGCCTTTTTCCGAATGTAAGCTTGGGTATCGGATGGACGATAATTTTGTAATCCAGCTTCTTTACCGTTATTTCATGGATGACATCTTTATACCTGATGACAAGGCACCCTGATTCATAACTGATGTCTGTTCTAAGGGTAACAAGAAATATCACGACAGCCTTGAGAGATACATATAAGACCGCAAGGGAAAACAAAAGCATAAAGAGGTAGATTATGTCAGGGTTCATGGGTATCCTCAGATAATCAAGATAGAATTCAATTGCCTCATGCCCCGATGACACAAGCCGGAAGACCAGCACTGCATCAAAGATAATGACCATGCTGTAGGATAATATTTCTATAATTATCCTGCTTTTTTCAAAATTAAATCTTTCCATATTATACGGGGTCATATTATCAGAAAAGCGTGCAATTATGTATAAAATTTTGAAGGCATAAGAAAATTAACTGTATTGACACTTATTCAGTTTATGATATAATGTTATATAAAGCCTGTAAAAAAATTGGCGATAAAGGTGATTTATGGTTATTATCTGCCCCAAATGCGGTTTTAAGGGTAATTCAAGCTTGAGAATAAGCAGGATAAAGAAGCTCAAATGCAGGAAATGCGGACATATCTTCTCAGTCAGGCCATCCGATACCGGTTCTGCTCCTTTGGAAAACATTTATACCTCCGACTCACCTACCCTTATCAAGACCCAGGATGCTGATTCCAATATTCCTCTCAGCATGGGCACCCATCTTCTTAAAGTGCTTAGCGGAGTTCAGCTCGGCAAGCAGTTCCGTTTGACTAAATTTCAGAACATAATCGGGCGGAGGAATGCCGATATCACCCTTAACGATCCCATGATATCCCGTCAGCATGCCATTATTGAAATCTTTGACACCAAAGCGCTTTTAAAAGACCTCGGAAGCTCCAATGGCATATATTACAACGGCAAGAGGATAAAAATAGTCATACTTAACCAGGGGGATAAGATACAGCTTGGCGAAACAATCCTTGAATATACATCCGGCAAGTAAAAAATACTTGACTAAATCCCTCAAATATTAATTATTGTATGGACAAGCTATTTAAGGGGGTTCCATATGTTCCTAAAATATCTCAGGGTCAAACTGCACAGGGCTGTTATAACCGATGCAGATCTCAATTATGAGGGAAGCCTGACTATACCGGCTGATATTCTGGATAAAAGCGGGTTAAAACCCTTTGAAACCATAGATGTATATAATATTAACAATGGCAAACGGTTCACAACCTATGTTATCAAAGGGGACAAAAAGGGCGTATTCTGTGCCAATGGCGCTGCAGCGAGGCTTGTTATGCCGGGTGACAGGGTAATAGTTGCATCCTTTCAGTATGTACAGCCCGGTGAGTCTGGAAAGTATAGTGTCAGAATATTGAGGTTTGATGAATCTAACAATATTATCAATTCCGAGGAATATGCCCTGTCCAATGAAAAATAACATAATTGCAGAGATTGAATCACTCAGGAAAGAAAAAAACGCTATTATCCTTGCCCATAATTACCAGCCCGCTGATATACAAAATATTGCCGATTATGCAGGCGACAGTTTTGAACTTGCCCGGTATGCAAAGAATACTGATGCCGAAATTATTGTCTTCTGCGGTGTATATTTTATGGCTGAGAGCGCTTATATCCTAAGCCCGGAAAAGACAGTCCTTCTTCCCGAAATTCATGCAGGATGCGGTCTTGCAGACATGGTGGATGAATCTTCACTGCAGGAATTCAAAAAAAAACACAGCGCACCTGTTGTAACCTATATCAATTCCCCGGCAGCGGCAAAAGCGGTTTCCGATTTTGCCTGCACCTCCGCCAACTGCTTAAGGATAGTTGAAAAAATAGACAGTGACACCGTTATAGTCGGCCCCGATAAAAACCTTGCAGGCTTTATACAGAAAAATACCAGGAAAACCATCATAGCCTGGCCTGGATACTGCTATGTTCATAATGATCTTTCAAAAAAGGATGTCCAGGCAGTAAAGCAGTCTTATCCCCATGCCCCTGTGCTTGCCCATCCTGAATGCACGGGCGAGGTGCTGGAGATCAGCGACCATGTGTTTTCAACCTCGGGCATGATAGAATTTGCCAGGAATTACAGCGGCACGGAACTGATAATATGCACGGAAAAAGGCATCCTTACACCACTGAAGAAAGCCAATGAAAGAATTAATTATATATTCCCCGGGCAGGGCCTTATATGTTCCAGTATGAAGCTTATTACACTGAAAAAACTAAGGGATTCATTGAAATATGACCGTTACAGGGTGACAGTTCCGGAAGATATAAGGAAGAAGGCATTAATAAGCCTCGAGAGAATGCTTGAATACGGTAAATAGAAGATAATTTCCATGAAGGATATAATCAAATTCGGTTTTGCCTCCTATATCGCCAATCTAAACCTGATTGACGATATCTTTGAAAGTTTAGGCTCTATTTACGGCATATCCGAAAGCATTATCTATGATATCATACTTATAACCAGGGAAGCGGCGGTCAACAGCATTAAACATGCCTACAAATCAAGGACAGGGATGATAGATATTATTATTGAAATTTCAGGCAATCAGTCAAAGCACATGAATTTAACCATCCGGGATCATGGTAAGGGATTTGACCTTGAAAAAATACCCGATCCCCTTATTTCCGAAAACCTCTTAAAACCTTCAGGAAGAGGCATACTGCTTATAAAGAAGCTCAGTGATGAATGCTCCATTGAAAGCAGTCAAGAGGACGGAACTTCCATTTATATAAAAAAATATATATAAAGAACCCTTTAAGGAGGCCATTATGCTTAAGATAACAAGCAGAACCGACAAGGAAAAGAATATATCAATAATATACCTGGACGGCCATATTGAGACAAACAGCTTTCAGGCATTCGAGCAGGAATTGAACAATATGCTGAAGCAAAAATTCTTTAAGATTATAATAAACTGCTCCGACCTGAAATATATCAACAGCGCAGGCCTGGGTGTAATTGTCGGCCTGATTGAAGAAATCAGGGATCAAAATGGGGATATAAAGTTCTGCTGTATGAATGAAAATGTCAGTAAAATATTTGATTTAGTAGGATTTAATCAATGTTTCAAGATTTTTGACAAGGAAGAGCAAGCCATAAATGCCTTCGAACAAAACTAAAGAAGAAGAAAATCTGAACTGCTTTTATATAAAGATACCCACCAGTGCCAGGTTTGTACCTGTTCTTCTTGCTTTAGTGGAAAGTTATGCAGACCAGTCACAATTCACCAGGGATGATATTCACAATATCAGGCTAAGTGTTGATGAGGCCATTGCCAACATAATAAAACACGCTTATAAGCATGATTCCGGGTTCATTACCGGGGAGCTCAGCTTTGCCGGGAATATGCTCAGGATCTCCCTTATCCACCAGGGAACCCCCTTTGACCTTTCCAGGTATTCGGAACCGGACATAAAAAGGTATATCAAAGAGAGGAAAAAAGGAGGATTTGGCATTTATTTAATGAAAAACCTTATGGATAATATTCTCTATACATCCAAAAACGGGGTGCACAAAATTATCCTGATCAAAGAGAAAAAATGATAGATTTTGTTAATATCCCGAAAAAGGACCAGGAACAGCTTCTCCTTGATCTCTTTTCCATCATAGATTTTACCAAGTCCATCAACAGCGGAAGCTACTATAAGAATCTGCATGTAATTGTGCTTAATATCATGGGAGAGCTTGCAGCTACAAAGGGCTTCATATGCGTCAGGGAAAACAGCCGATACAGGGTCATGTCCCACAAGGGCAGGCTGGACACCGGTAAGGTCGAGGATTTCATAAATGACAGAAGATATGAAAACGACACCACATCTGCCGGGGACAGCAGCCTTGAAGAAATAGAATGCGCCCTGGTGATACCTGTTAAAAGGAATGAAATTATTGCTTATATAGGGCTGGGCGGAAACCTGGTAAATGACATATACGAAAAGAAGAAAGACTTTTACCTCAAGGCTTTCATAAATATTGCTTCCCTGGTAATTGACAATGAACTGCTATACAAGGATCAGTCAGACCTGAATAAACAGCTGGAGCAGAAAATCTACCAGCTGAACACTATCTTTGACATATCCGCGGAGCTCAATATGCAGCTGGAGGAATCCCGTATACTTGACATCACCCTGCATACTATAATAGGCCACTTCCTGATCAGCAGAGCTGTCATATATACCTATATAGACAAGAATCATTCTGATTATATTATCAAGGGAATTAAGGACAAGAATGAGCTGATAACATCCTTTTACAATGAATCCTTCATATCCTATCTCAGAGGGAATGATTTCATTGACATAAGCGGAGCGGATTTGGATTTCCTGAAACCGTTGCTGGACCAGAATCTTTATTATATCTTTCCCATGAGGTACAAAGACAAGCTTATAGGAGCTGTACTGCTGGGCAGGAAAATGGGTTTGTACAATCTTGCCCAGCAGGATACAGACTTTTTAAAGACCCTTCTAACCCAGGCCCTCGTAGAGATACTTAATATCAGGCTTTTTAAGGAATACACCGAAAAGACCATCATGGAGAGGGAAATATCCATTGCCAAGGGCATCCAGGAGAGGCTTCTTCCAAAATCCATCCCTGAACTGGAGGGATACAGCGTGGACACCCACATCATCCAATGCAATGAACTTGGCGGCGATTTTTATAATATTTATAAGATGCAGGAAAATAAATATGTATTCATGGTCGGTGATGTATCAGGAAAAGGAATACCTGCGGCTTTGATCATGTCCAATATCCAGGCCCTGATTCAGGCCATATTTCAGGAAGACATTGACCTCAGCTCGGGAATGGAGAAGATCAACAGACTGCTGTTTGAAAGCACCGAGCAGAACCGCTATGCAACATTGATTTTCCTTGTCCTGGATATTGACAGTCATAATATCCATTATATCAATGCAGGGCACAATCAGCCCTTTTTGTGCAAGACGGACACCGAGCTTAAATACCTTGACAAGGGAGGGATTCCCATAGGGATTTTCCCGAAAGCAACCTATGAAACTGAGACTTTAAGCCTGGAGACAGGGGATACGATAGTATTGTATACCGACGGTATAACTGAGGCTCAGAACCCTAATGAGGTTGAGTTTGGCCAGCTTAATCTGGAAAAATCCATAAAGGAGAATATAAGCCTGAGCCCCTCCGATATCATACAAAGGATTATTTCTGATCTGGAGCAGTTCAAGATAGGGCACAGGCAGAATGATGATCTTACACTGCTAATTATAAAAAGGACAGGTTAAAATATGGACAGAAATATTAAGGTTGTCATCCTTTGCGGCGGTCTTGGCGCAAGAATGAAAGAAGAAACGGAATTCAGGCCCAAACCGCTGGTAAATGTCGGAGATAAACCAATCCTGTGGCATATCATGAAGCTGTTTGCATTTTACGGTTATAGAAACTTTATCCTCTGTCTCGGCTACAAAGGAGAGCTGATAAAGGAATATTTCCTTAAATTCAGAGCCCTTAACAATGATTTCTCCATAAACCTCAGCGACAGGAAAAAAATCACTTTCTACAATGAAGAGGACGATTATGACTGGAATGTCACACTTGCAGGCACAGGGACAGATACTCCCACGGGAGGCAGGATAAAGCATATTGAAAAATACATTGATACTGAAAGGTTTTTTGTAACCTATGGTGACGGCCTTTCCAACATAAATCTTGACAAGCTGATGAAAACCCACTGCAAACACCGCAAAACAGCCACAATGACCGGAGTTCACCCCATATCAAGATACGGTGTTATCGACCATGAAAAAGAGCGTATCACCGCCTTCCAGGAAAAACCCCTTTTGGAGGGATATATTAACGGAGGCTTTTTTCTTTTTGAAAGGAAGGTCTTTGATTACCTGGATAAAAGCTCTGTCCTTGAAACCGACGGCGTTGACAGCCTTATCCGGGACGGCCAGATAGGCCTTTACCGCCACGACGGCTTCTGGCGTTCCATTGATACCTTCAAGGATGCACAGATGCTAAACAGGATGTACCGGGACAATGAAAAGCCGTGGATGATATGGAAACCGTGAAGGAGGCAGGCATGAAAAGGATAATGATATTTGGAGCAACCGGGCTTCTCGGTTCACAGACTGCAATCGATCTAATAAAAAGAGGTTATTTCGTTATCGGAACCAACAAAGATAAAAAACCTTTTTCAAGGCTCAATTATGAAGGCTATATGGAAGGCATGGTCATGCCCTGTTTTGACATACTCAGGCTTGAGCATGTCCGGAGGCTTATAAGCGAGTATGAGCCGGATTTTATAATACATTTGGCCGCCCAGCCCATTGTTCATAAAAGCATGTCTAACCCACATTATACCATGGAGCTGAATATAAGGTCCACCTGCAATATCCTGGAAGCTGTACGGTGCATCAACCCTGATATCCCTGTCCTAATAGCCTCTACAGACAAAGTCTACGGTGACGGCTCCCCGCCCTTCCGGGAGGATTCACCCCTTAATGCAGTCTATCCCTATGATGTTTCCAAGCTCTGCACTGACAGGATAGCGTATTCCTACCTTAAAAGCTTTGGAATGGACATTTATATAATAAGACCCGCCAATATATACGGCCCTGGTGACATACACAGGTCCAGGCTGGTTCCCGATACCGTGCTTTCAATAATTGAGGACAAAGCACCGGTTATCCGGAGCAACGGAAGATTCATAAGGGATTTTATATTCGTCGGGGATGTATCCAGGTTCATCGGCATAATAATCGATAAGGCACTCAGGGATGGTTTTAAGAATGCAGGCATATACAATATCGGAACAGGAAAACCCTTCCCGGTTCTGGACATAGTAAATAAAATCCTCAAAATCTCAGGCAGGGATATTAAACCAGTAATACTTGGACAGGAACTTAAGGAAATCCAGGCGCAATGGCTTGATATTGAAAAAGCGACAAAGGTATTTGGATTCTCACCGGAATTTGATATTGATAAAGGCCTTGAAATCACCTATAAGTGGTATTTGGATGCTTCAGCAGATAATAAAGCGCTATTCACCATTCCCTAGCCAGATAAAACAAAAGACCTTCCTGCTTTTTGGAGCAGGCGGTTTTATAGGCACCCATGCCCTCTGTATGCTAATCAGGAGCAATGTAAAGGTTATCAGCCTTTCCAGAAATGAACTCCCCATCAAAGCAATAGAACGTCTTTACGGCCTTAAAAGCCATGACATGGGTCAACATTACAAAACAAGCATATACAGCCAGGATACCGTTAAAAATATCCTGGAAAAGCACATGCCTGATATAGTAATTAATTTTGCCTACAGCGACATCAGCAAGAGGAATAAGAGCCATCTTTCCGACAGCATCAACAGCGAAATAATGCCATTTGTCTCCTTTCTTGAAGCCCTGGGGGATGCTGAAATCGCTGTTCTGATAGGGACCTGCGAGGAATACGGCCATAATCCTCCCCCCTTCAAGGAAATACAGAAGGAAGACCCGGTTTCCGCCTACTCCCTTACAAAGACCATGCAGTATTACCTGGTAAAATACCTTTTCAAGTTAAAAAAATTAAATTATTTATACATCAGACCCTTTACAACCTACGGCCCACTCCAGAAAAGCACCATGTTCGTATCATCAGCCATCACGGCATTCCTCAAAAGACAGCCCTTCGTCATGTCTGAGGGTTACCAGAAAAGAGAGTTTAATTTCGTAACCGATACCGCCTACAACATAATCCTCTCAAGCCTCTGCCCTGAAATCAGAAACAGCATTATAAACATCGGCTCGGGCATATCCTTCAGAATGAGGGACATTGCCTCATTGATCAGGGATATGACAGATCCGGCGCAAAGCATTTATTTTGATAAATCCCTGAACAGGGAAATGGAAATCAGGGACCTGGTATCTGACATCAGCATGATGAAAAGGTATCTCTCTGAACCTGCTGTTGAGCTTGAAGAGGGACTCGGCATCACTATACAGTATTACAGGGAGGCCTTCAGCCATGCTTGAAAAAGACGAACTGAAAACAGTTTTATCAAGGATAATAGAGAAAAACATCAGGGCAGAAAAGGAAAAAGACAGGCTAATACATTATGGGGGAAGGGTTTTTGATGAGATGGAGATATTGAGCGCCGTTGATGCAGTACTGGAGATGTGGCTTACACACGGCAGGCAGACCGAAGCCTTTGAAAAGGAATTCAGCAGTTACTTCCGCAGTCCCTTATGCCTTTCTGCCAATTCCGGAAGCTCTGCAAACCTCATTATCACCAGCTCTCTCAGAAGCCCTAATTACAGCAGGAGAATCCCTGATAACAGCATAATTGCCACCCCGGGCCTGACATTTCCGACCACAGTAAGCCCCTTATACTATAACGGCCTTGTCCCGCTGTTTATTGATGTCGAAACCGACACCCTGAACCTGGATATTGACTCCCTGCATAGAATGGCAGATAAATACAGCATAAAGGCTGTTCTGGTAGCGCATATACTTGGAAATACTACCGATATGGACACCCTGCTGGAATTCTGCAGGCAGGAGAATATAATGCTCATAGAAGACAGCTGTGAGGCCATGGGGACACTCTGCAGGGGCAGATATGCAGGTACCCTCGGACTGGCCGGAAGCTTCAGCATGTATGCCTCCCATCATATAGCCGCGGGCGAGGGAGGCATGGTTCTCACCGAGGATGAAGAGCTATTCAATATAATGGTTTCTGTCCGGGACTGGGGAAGGATTTACCCCCTGGATGACATGACCCGCAGAATCGCGAGTCAGGATATAAGGTATACCTACACAGAGGCAGGGTTCAACTTGAAGCAGAATGAGATATTCTCATCCATTGGCAGGGTACAGCTTAAGAAACTGGCGGATTTCAATAAAAAGCGGAAAGAGAATTTTAACCGGCTTTATGGCTTTTTTAAGAATTATGACGACTTGTTTATACTCCCCAGAACATACATCTCAACAGAGCCCTCATGGTTCGGATACCCAATAATTGTCAAAGAGAGCTCTCCTTTCAGCATAAACCAGATAAAAGAGCACCTTGACAAATCAGGAATTGAGACAAAAAGCATGCTCAGCGGCAATATAACCCTTCAGCCTGCATTCCGAAAAAGAAAGTATCTTAAGGACAAGCTGAAAAATACCAGCTATCTAATGAACAACAGCATGTTCATAGGTGTATATCCCGGTATAGGAGACACAGATATGGACTATATCCTGTCTGAACTGAAAAAATTCCTGGAAAATATATGAAAAGAAAGCTTAGGTTGATTCTCAAGGCCCTGTTGCTTCTGCTTATTCCTGTACTGGCCTTTCTACTTCTTATTTGTTTTATCAACAGGGCACGAAAACCCGGCCCGCAGGAAAGCCGGGATACATCCTTCCTCAACCGGTACATAAGCGCCATCCCGGAAAACAGCCTTTACATACGGGATATTGAAGGCTTTGTAAGAAAGGCCAGTCTTGATCCTGGATTAGTATACCTCTGGGAAAGCTGTTTTAAGGACTCATATCACAGACTGCTGGACAACCTTAATGCAAAAGTTCCTGTAATAAGCCATGAAACCCTGATTTATGAAATAATAGGAAATGAGCTCCTTTTATATAGTGATAAAAACAGGGAAATTTATCTTCTCTCAAGGACCAAGCTGGCAGGCCAGCTGGCCCTGAACAGCCTGCTCTGCTTTAACAAACTGGCTTACCGCAGGAATTTACCCCTGAGGATTAAGACCGGTTCTGAAAGATACCCTGAAATATTTATCCGTTTCTATGGCTCAGTTCTTTCTGTCTCTACATCAATACCGTCCAATGAAGGGTTGGTACATAGCGGGCATGGAGCCTTTAATTACAATAACCCCGATATGGTAATATGTCTTTCTGATACTGATTTTTTCTCGACGTTTTTAGCAATACCCGGGGATTCGCCATTATATACCATCTGGAAGATAGTCAGGGACAGAAAGGTAAATCTTATATCCGCTGGTTTTAGTCCTGATGAGTTTTATGTAAATTTCTTCTCAAGCAGTATCACCGATGATAATAATGATATTGCTGAAGCCTTCAGGGTTTTCTGTCAAAGAAAGCTGGACAGCTATCCCTTTTATATTCATTATAATACCCCGAAAAACCTCAGGATACAGGACAATGCCCTGTACTACAATGAATCAAGGCTCTTTAGCTTTAATATAAGCCGTCAGCCTGTTATCATCTCAACCCCTTTTTCGCTTATCATCTCCAAGGCGGAAAATAAAGGCGCCTTCCCTGTCATTTACAGTGATTTTCGCGATATCAGCAATGCAGAGCCTATTATTGAAAAAATCAACAGGATCAAATTGCCTTTTACCATCAGCCAGCAATATATGGATAATTATAAGATTATAAGCAATTCGCCAGGTTTCCGTAATCAATACTTTGAATTGCAGGATAATGCTTTTTTAAGCGGTTCCCGCGAGAGAATCTACATCTACTGCGATTTAATGAGGCTCTTTGCCTCTGCAGAAGGCTTTGCTAAGGCTATTTTCCTTTTTTACCCTGATCTGTCAGGCCTTTACAGCTTTCTCAATAAGCTCCAAAGCGCGGACAGGAACATGACCATCTCCCTGTACAGCACAAAATACGAATCCATTATCACCCTGACAACGAGAGATTTTTTTCAATAATTTTTTTATTTTTATGATAACATAGCATATTATCACTTAATTCCTTATATTCTATCCTATATTCCTATAATTTGGTATAATCGGATTTGATAATTCTGATTTTTATGATTTATTAGCACTCAGCATTATTGAGTGCTAATAAATAAGATATAGGAGGTAAAACTGATGATTAAACCTTTGTATGACAGAGTCCTGCTCAAAAGAGTGGTAAAAGAGGAAGAAAAAAAGGGATCCATAATAATCCCTGATACTGCCAAAGAAAAACCCCAGGAAGGCATAGTTATTGCAGTCGGGGAAGGCAAGATGACTGAGGATGGGAAGAGAATACCCATTACTGTAAAAGTCAATGACAAGGTCCTTTTCGGTAAATACTCCGGCACCGACATCAAATTGGGTGACGAAGAGTATGTGATCATGAAAGAAGAAGAAATATTAGCTATTCTTTAATAAGGAGGTTATGAGCAATGGCAAAGATGATTAAATATGGTGATGATGCAAGAAGTGAAATGTTAAAAGGGGTTCAGGCTCTTTCAAAAGCCGTAAAGGTAACCTTGGGACCTAAGGGTAGAAATGTTGTTTTTGAGAAGAAGTTCGGATCCCCGACATATACAAAAGACGGAGTTACCGTAGCAAAAGAAATGGAGCTTAAGGACCCCTTTCAGAACATGGGAGCCCAGCTTGTCAAGGAAGTGGCATCCAAAACCAGCGATATAGCAGGCGATGGAACAACCACGGCAACAATCCTGACCGAAGCCTTTTTCAAGGAAGGTTTGAAAAATATAACCGCAGGGGCTAACCCCATGGAAATTAAAAGAGGCATGGACCAGGCAGTTGTAACTATTGTTGAAGAGCTTAAGAAATTCTCAAGAACCATTGAGGGCAAGAGAGAAATAGCCCAGGTAGGTTCAATTTCCGCTAACAATGACGACACCGTGGGCAAGCTCATAGCAGAAGCAATGGATAAGGTCGGCAAGGATGGTGTTATAACCGTAGAGGAAGCAAAGGGAATAGAAAACTCCATAGAGTTTGTTGAAGGAATGCAGTTTGACAGGGGTTATCTTTCACCCTATTTCATTACAGACAAAGACAGGATGGAAGTTGCCCTTTCCGATGTCTATATACTTATTTATGACAAAAAAATAAGCAATATGAAAGACCTTCTTCCTATCCTTGAGAAAATAGCCCAGATGAATAAGCCCCTTTTAATAATAGCCGAAGACCTGGAAGGCGAAGCACTGGCTACCCTGGTAGTCAACAAGCTCAGAGGCACTCTTCAGGTCGCTGCTGTCAAGGCTCCTGGTTTTGGCGACAGAAGAAAGGCTATGCTGGAAGATATAGCAATATTGACAGGCGGAAAGGTTATAACAGAAGAAGTCGGCCTGAAGCTTGAGAATGCCCGGTTAGAGGATCTAGGAAGGGCAGGAAGCGTCAAGATAGACAAGGATAATACTACAATAGTTGAGGGAAAAGGTACTCACAAGGATATAGAAGCAAGGGTAAAAGAGATTAAAGCACAGATTGATACCACCACGAGCGACTATGACCGCGAAAAGCTCCAGGAAAGACTGGCAAAAATGGTCGGCGGCGTTGCTGTCATTAAGATAGGCGCTTCCACAGAAACCGAGATGAAAGAGAAAAAAGCCAGGGTTGAGGATGCAATGCACGCAACAAAAGCAGCTGTTGAGGAAGGTATCGTTCCTGGTGGCGGAATTGCACTTATGAGAGCATCCAAGGTTCTTGACTCATTAAAGCTTGGTGGTGACAGGCAGGTAGGGATTAATATAATTAAGAATGCTCTGAACATACCTGTTATGCAGATTGCGTACAATGCAGGAGCAGAAGGCGCAGTCATTGTTGAAAAGCTGAAAGACATGGATTTTGCCATGGGATATGATGCTGCAAAGGATGAGATTGTTGATATGTTTGAAGCCGGGATCATTGATCCGGTCAAGGTAACCAGGATAGCCCTTCAGCATTCCTCCTCAATCGCAAGCATGATGCTCACAACCGAGGCATCCATTGCCGAAGAACCTGAAGAGAAGAAGGACATGCCTGCTCCTCCTATGGGCGGAATGGGCGGAATGGGCGGAATGTATTAATATACTTAACCCCCGGGCAGGCCTTTAGGCCTGCCCTTTTTTTCTGTTATGATTAAAACAGCCATCCTGTATCCCAATAGTTCCTATATCGGTCTCAGTAACTGCGGTTTATCCATTATTCACAGCACCTTTGCAAACTCAGGTTATTTTACCCCCAGGTTCTTTTACCAGGAGGATAAAAGCCTTTTTTCCCCCGATACAAATCAGGGTATTGATGATTTCAGCATTCTGCTGATCTCCGTATCCTTTCAGAATGATTTTTTGAACCTTTACAATATACTGAAAACCCATGTAATAAACCGGCAGGAAAGGCTGATAATAGCTGGAGGCACAGCCGTTTCCATAAACCCGGTCCCCCTTGCACGCTATGCAGATTTTGTATTCATAGGCGAATTTGAAGAAATATCCGAAAGGCTCCTGGCTATTTTTCAATCCGAAGATATCCAGGATATTTTTAATCAGTGCAAAAATACAGAATTTTTAATACCCTCGCACGAGATAATGTATGATAATTCGGAGATCGTATCTGCACTTAATACAATAAAAGACAGGTATACATACTTTTGCAGATTCCCTTCCTCTGATTATCCTGAATTCAGGGAAGAAAGAAACAGGCATTTTTTCGGGGATCTGTCATTGATTGAATTGTCCAGGGGCTGTCCCTTCTCCTGCAGGTTCTGCTATACAGGCAACCGTGTAAATCCCGTACGTTTCAAAGACCCGTCTATTGTAAAAGCCTTTATTGCAGAGCATCCCGGCAGAAAATGGGGTCTTATCAGCAGCTGTCATACTTCAATACCCGGCATAGATACCATAATCGGAACTTTATTAGATCATAAAATGAACTTCTCCCTTTCATCCCTTGATATACACGGTAATTACAGCATATACCTTGAAGCTCTGGAAAGGACCGGGAGCAGAAATATAACCGTTGCCCCGGAAACCTTTTCCGAAAGATTGCTGAAAATAATCAATAAACCCTATGATCCTGATAAATTCAGCATATTTCTTGATTCATGCATAAAATACAGGATAAGAAATGTAAAGATGTATTTTTTGATGGGACTCCCAGGCGAAACCGGCGAAGATCTGGATATCACGCTGGAATTCCTCAGGAGGCTTTCAAAATACTATAAGGGCATACATTTTAATGCATCCTTTTCCCTTTTTGTGCCCAAGCCCCATACCCCCTTTCAGAATCAGCCCTTCATTTCCTATGAAGATTTCAGAAAGAAAAAGGGCGTTTGCATGAAACTGACCAGGGGATACCGCAATATATCCCTCTCGCTTCCCAATTATAAATACTCACTTATAGACTGGGTACTTTCCATGGGAGATATAGACTCTCTTGAAAAACTGGATATTAATCTCAGGAAATCATGGACTCTGAGGGAGCTTTCAAAAAACTACCTGTCCCTGCAGTCGATAGGTCCAGATCTGGGTTTTTATCAGGCCTAAATATTTTTCAGGAGCTCACTGAGGGTAATAAGACCCATATTCACATATTCCATGCCAATATGCCTGATATTGGCTGAAGGAAGGTTTCTTCCGAGCATATCAATGTCAAGAACCGGCTGGGAGAGGATTTCATTTTTCCAATGTTCAGAAAAATCAATGATCTTGTGCAGTGTAATTTCTCCGAAGTAACCCGTGGATCCGCATTTCCTGCATCCATTACCCTTGAATGGTTTTATTGATTGAATCTCATCATCAGAAAGCCCCAGGGATTTTAACAGCTTCGGGTTAAGCTTCATGGGTTCCCGGCATTCTTCACATATCTTTTTAATGGGTTTAAGACATATGATAAAATTCAGTTTCCTTATGAAGGATTCTGTCAGAAGTTCTTTTTCATACATATACCTGAAGAAATCCATGATTTTTTCATAATGATGTATGGATATTACATGCTTTTTTTTCATCATCTCATCAAGATAACCCCTGTCGGTAAAAAACATGAAGGGATCTTTGTCTATCGTGAGAAATTCGCTCTCCGCAAGGTATTCAAACATATCAATATCTTCGGAGTTTACAGCATCCCTGATATTAAGATAACTTATATCTTCAATCTCAAAGGGGATAATCTCCTGAAGGGAAAACACTTTCGACCCCTTCTCAATGATGTGGCAGTGGAGAGAATACATCATTGCAAGGGTCTCTACCCTGGAATTTCCCAGGATGCATGAAAAACCGCTGGGTTTCAAAAGGCCGTTTTTAAGGCTTACCAGATCTTTTTCCGAAATCCTCAGATCCCTGATGGAGGTCATAAAATGGCTTCTTGTAATTCTTTCAAGCCTGATAATCTCTTCCTTGGCATGACGATTGTAATCCAGCACATAAACCAGTCTGCTTCCGGATATTTTCAAAGTAAGAAGGCCGACAGTCTCCTCCGGTGCATTTTCCGGATCATGACCGGCAGCGGATAGAAGATGCTCCACTAATTGTTCAAAAATAGACTGCTTTATTTTCATGGAGGAAATAGTATTTGAATAATACTTCATCTCAACAAAGCATTCCTTATCCTGGTTTTTTGACAGGGCTATATTATTGCAGTCCTGGGCCAGGGATTTTTTTACAAGCTCTTCAACAAGCTGAATTATGCTTATAGACAGGTTAAGGCTTTTGGGTTTTATCTCTATCATTCGCTTTATCAGACTGAGAAAATCCTTTATGGATGATTTGCTTGCCAGATAGGGATATACCTGGAATCCTGTCATTTCTCCTATCCTGGCTATCAATTCCTTGTCCGGAGGGCTCGTCACCGCTATATAAAGCACGCTCCTGTTGCCTATATCCTGCAGGTCTATTGGTGCAACATTATTTTTTTCACAGAATTCCATGGAGATATATCTAAAGATCTCGGCATCGGGTATCTTTTTCATATCAAGCTCAATCTGAACAAGGTCATACTGGTCTGATAGAGCTGATATTATCTGCTGTTCTGTAATATAACCCAGATCTATCAGTACTTCTCCGAGTTTTTTCTTTGTTTCCTTCTGCATTTTTAGCGCTTCGAGAAGCTGGTTTATGGTCAGAAGACCCTTTGAAATAAGAAGATCGCCGAGCTTGTCCTTAGGCATCAGGAAGGAGCTTCTTTCCTTTTTCAGGCTTTCTGGGGCATTGGCCCATATTTGCTCTTTGTATTCCTGGGATGCACCGCAAAAGCACTTAAGGCAATAAGGGCATACCTTTGTTGGATGATCTGCATTGCATTTGCACCATTCTGCGGATACCAGATCATATTCCATCGTGCAATACCAGCAATTAATGAGATACTCTTCCTGCATATTCTAATCCTTAAAAATATATTTTGTCGCTGTAATGACCGTGATAGGTCTTGAAAAACCTGATTCTACTGGATTTTGCTATCGGCTCAATGGATTTATTTATGCTTTCATCGGAATTGTTTTCCCTGCTCACATGGGCAATTGACACGGATTCAACGGTATGCAGGTGATAATCCATGATAAACCTTACAGCATCCTGATTGCTGAGATGGCCGAACCGGGACCTTATCCTCTTTTTGAGGTAAACAGGGTATTTACCCCCCAGAAGCATCTCCGGGTCATAATTGAATTCAAGATGGAGAATCCTCGAATTAGCAGAGTATCTGCTCACCTTTTCCGATATTTCACCAAGGTCGGTAATTATGCTGACCATGGCATCATCCTTCTTTATTATAAATGCAAAAGCCGTATTCTCCGCTCCTGAACATACCCTGTGCATATAGGAATCATGGCTTACACCGACAGGGAATATGCTGAAATTATCAAGCTTAAACTCCCTTTCAGATTCAAAATACACAGTATTAATTATCTCTTTATACTCTCTTTTATTATTTCCCGATTTATTTCTTACAGCCTCATATATCCGGTGTGTATTCTCGCATATATATACGGGTATATTAATATCATCATTGCTGCAGTAATCAGCAGCAAACCTGATATGGTCCGAGTGGCAGTGAGAAATTATCAGTCCTTTAAGGCCTTTTATATCAATATTATTCTCTGCAAGGCTTTGCCTGAGGGTCTTTGAACCGTTTGAACCTGAAGTGCTTCTTTTACCATATGGGATCCCTGCATCAACAAGGAAACCGGATTCCTCTGTCCCGATATAACTGCAGTTGCCTGATGAACCGCTGGCCAGGGAAACAAAAAACATACTGTCCTTCACCTTCATACAACTACCGCAAATATACTATTGACAATAAGATAAAATAATGATATTAATATAATACATTAAATTCTTTTTTATGCAAGATTATTTTTGTTTTTGCGGTGTCATATGGAAGATAAGATAAGGTGCAATAACTGTAATACCGTTTATCCTGCCACCAGGAATTACTGCCCTATGTGCGGGGTTCACAAGTGGTACAAGAAAGAGGACGCACAATCCCCGGGCAATGCCGGTACAGAAGAAAGCAGGACCGCAAAGGAAATCAATAAAAACCATACTCAGGTCCATGATTTAAAACCCCCGGCCAGTCTTGAAAATCTCTCCGAAATCGATGATGTTGAAAAGATTCTTACTGATGAAATAAGCATCCAGGAGAAGGGGCAGAAAAATGTAAAAGCCATCAGGAGCGTTATTTTGATACTTCTGATACTGCTTAACCTGACTGCCTTAAAAGCCCTCATCAGCAAGAAAAAAGAAGCCGGCATCATTGATACCTATAACCAGGTCATTTCCCTCATAAATCAGGGAGAGTACCAGAAAGCCGGCGAGATCGTCGTTGAATTTGATGAGTCCCACGATAAAACCTTCCTTTTGGGCCTCATATATTTTAAGGCAAAAAGGTATGACAGGGCTTATGAATACCTGCAAAAGGTGAGTGACATTCCAGCCTACACCGCCTATACCGATGCCATGATAGGGTATATTCACTACCATGAAGGCAGACACAGAGAATCCTATGAATGCTTTAAAAGAGCGCTGAGGAGCCTGCCCAAGCTTCCTAACCTGAATACAAACTACAATAATATCAGGCTTTACATTGTGAAGGAATAAAGGTGAAGGAACCTGTAATAAGCATAACCAAGCTCGCCAAGACATACAAAAAATACGGCAGAACACCCTTTCCAAAAAGGTTCAAAGCCCTGCATGAAATCACCTTTGATGTTCTGGAAAATGAAATATACGGTTTTCTCGGGCAAAACGGCGCAGGAAAAACCACCACCATCAAGATTCTCATGCAGCTGATACCCTATGACAGCGGAAACATTAGCATTCTCGGCAAATATTTCCCGGATACGAATATCCAGAGGGATATAGGCTTTCTTCCTGAACTGCCTTATTTCTATGATTTTTTAACCCTGAAAGAGATGCTGAGCCTCTATGGCAGGCTTTTCGAGTTACCTAAAAAGAGACTGGATGACCGAATTGAATATTTAATTGATCTGGTAGGCCTTGAAGACCAGAAAAATGTAAGAATGGGTGAATTCAGCAAAGGAATGCTTCAGAGGTCAGGCCTTGCACAGGCCCTTATCAATGACCCCGCCATACTTATCCTTGATGAGCCCTTATCCGGGCTTGACCCCGTAGGCAGGAAAGAACTCAGGGAAATAATCCTCTCCCAGAAAAAGCAGGGCAAAACCGTGCTTTTCTCTTCCCACATACTGCAGGATGCGGAAATGATATGCGACAGAATTGCAATTGTGAAGCAGGGCAGGGTAATCCTCAAGGGCTCATTAAAAGAGCTTATTCCGCCATTGGATAATATCTTTGAAATACATCTCATGAATCTCGACAGCGCCGAGACCAGGATGATCGAAGACCAGAACTGCTTTGAAATAATGTTTTCTGATAAATACGGCAATCTTATTATAAAAACCCGAGAAACATCATCAGCAGGGGAAATAATAAATATCAGGCTGAAAGATATGCAGGACAAGATAATTAAAATAAATAGAAAGACTCCGACTCTGGAGGACCTTTTCATGGAAAAGAACAGGGAAGACTGATGAACCTTAAAAGAATTAATACCATAGCCCGCATCAATTACCTGGAAATCATCAGGAGCAGGACCGTCCTGCTCCTTTTAATATACCTTGTTTTCCTGGTGCTTGCTACCCAGATTTTCTCACGCATTAGCATAGCAGAGCCTTCCAAAATCATAACCGATATAGGGCTTGGCACAATAGAGATATTCGGATTATTCCTTGCCCTTTTTATAGGAATAACCCTTATAAGCAAAGAAATAGAGAAAAAAAGCATATATACCCTTCTCTCCAAACCCCTCAAAAGGCATGAATTCATCCTCGGCAAATTCCTGGGTCTGTGTTTTGTCTCACTTGTATTCAATCTTGTCATGTTCATCATTTTTATACTTTATCTGTATGCCATGGGCATAGGCGTGTCCCCTTATATTGCTGTTGCCAATCTCCACATATACCTTAAGATTGTTATACTCATCTCCATAATCCTTGCCCTTTCTTCCCTGTCCTCACCAGTTCTTACGGGTCTGCTGTCAATAGGATTCTACCTGATAGGCAACTCGGCATCAACCATAAAGGAGCTCGTACTCCTCTCCGATGCGCCGGAGCTTAATCTCTTTATCAGAATAATTTACTTCATTATACCGAATTTTGAGTATTTCAATTCCAAGAACAATGTTGTTCATATTGAGTTTATTCACTCCCTGGATATTTTCACTCCTGTTCTTTTTGCCATCCTTTATATAGCCCTGTTCCTTATGATAGCATGTTTGTCTTTTGAAAAAAAAGATATTAAATGATAAGCCTTCACAGCAAGGTGGCTCTCATTTCTGACTTTTACGCTTTTAGTAACTGGATTAATTTAGTATTTGCCTGCCTCATTCAACATTACAGGTAGGCAATAGCACCGTGCTGCTATTGCCTTTGCTTCTTACTCCTCTACCAGATTTACCACTGTATATAGGGTATCTCCGCCTACTCTATCATAAAATATAATATCCTTTTCCGGATCTGGTTCCGGATATGGATTCGTAATTAAAAATAGCTTGTGAAGAATGAAATGATCATTGGATGCAGGAAAGTCCATTGTCACTTCCTCTTTATGAGGAGGAGGCAGATTAGATA
>CAYSKJ010000031.1:0-24773 GCA_964431655.1 uncultured bacterium
GTATCCTTATCGGAAATTAAGGAATACCAGATTGAAGGACATTTTCCCCCGGGAAGCATGGGGCCGAAAATAAGGGCGTCCATAGATTTTGTCGAGAATACCGGAAAAGAGGTTATAATAACCAGGTCTGACCTTTTAAACAGCTCTCTGCTTGGAAAGTCAGGTACCCATATTATCCCTGATAAATAATAAAGCTGATGCACCTTGAAATAGGTTCAAAGAACCCCTACCTGAAAACCGGTTTTATTCATGCTTCAAACTGCATTACGGATTTGTCTTCCCCGGGGCTCAGGGAACTTATAAACCAGACCCTTGGCATAATCAGAAGTAATGAATATATAAAGGGTTTCGACACAGCGAGGAAGCTTGTAAGGGATATGCTGCGCTGGGGAGGTTTTAAACCCACCGGCAGGAATAAGCCTGCATCAGAGTATATCATTAATAATGCTGTTGAAAACAGGTTTCCCTTTATCCTGAATGCTGTTGATTTAAACAATCTCATTTCTCTTAAATATTTCCTTCCTGTCAGCACTGTTGATGCATCCGTGACATCCGGGGATTTCATTCTTAAAGAGGGGAGCGAGGGACAGGATTACATATTCAACCCCTCGGGCCAGTTAATAGACCTGGAAGGGCTTATTACGGTTTTTGACCGGGATATTCCTATTGCCAACCCTGTAAAGGATTCTCAAAAAACAAAGATATCCAAAGATACAACCGATATAGCAATCTTTGTTTATTCAAGTCTGCTGCTTTATAACGAAGATCAGTTTTCTGATATTATCAGTATCTACTGCAGGCTAATAACCAAATACCTGGAAGGAAATATAAACTCATTAAGGATTTATTAGATCCGTTAAAAGTCTTTTGATTTGATGCTCTTTGTGGTATATTAAATCAAATAATCAGATGAGGTGATTCAATTGAATAAAATCAAATTCATATTAATTTCAGCTCTGGTCATATTCTGCAGTATCAAAACCTGTGCTGCAAGCCGAAGCGGAAAAAGGGCATTGCTGATACAGGATTACAGCAGAGCTCTGGATATTTTTCACAAGGATATAGGGAAAAAGCCCAATGACTGGGAAGCCCATTCATTAATCGGCTTTATTTATCTGCAGGAGGGATTTAAGGATAAAGCCAAGGCATTATTCCACCTCGAGAAAGCTTTTGAGATCAATAAGAAAGATCAGAAAACCAGTCTATACCTTTTCATGTGCTATGTCGATGATGAAAAATACGGCAATGCACAGGGTATCCTCTCTTTTATAGATAAAAAGCAGATAGACAAACTGGAGGAAAAACACCTTTTCTATCTCTACCGGGGTCTGCTTTACAGTGGCCGGGGAGAAACAGCCGAAGCCATAGATATGATAATTGAGGCAATCCGGCTGGAACCCGCATGCGGGATATGCAGAAAGTACCTGGGGATGATTTACTATAGAAATGAGGATTATGCCAATGCAGATGCAGTATTGAGCAGAGCTGTCGGTTTTTTTCCTGATGATTATGAAATAAATTATGCTCTTGCAGACATATTCTTAACTGAAGATTACTTCAGGCCAGGCAGTGCAAAACTGCATATTGAAAAGCTGAAATCCGAGAATAAACCCGATATAATGACTCTCATTCTGGAAGCAAAATTCTTTTTAATGACCGGAGAACCGAAACAAAGCCTGGAAGCATACAAGAAAGCATATGATATGGACGAACAGAACTGCGAAGTAAACATAGGTCTTGCTGATCTATACCAGAAGAAAGAAACCCGCAATCTAAGCCTGTCAAAAAAGCATCTCAACACAGTAATGGAAAAGTGCCATGGTCATGATAACCTTCATCTGCTGCTGGGAAACTATTATTATAATACGTCTGATCATAGAAAAGCAGTATCAGAGTATGAAATGCATCTGTCAAAAAACCCGCAAGATGCCTCAGCCATGGTAAAGCTGGGACTTGTATTCCTTCAGAAGCCGTATAATGATCCTTCTAAAACCATCACCCTTGGGCTCAAGGCCCTCGAGATTAATAAATCATACCTTCCAGCCCTGAAACTCCTGTCAACAGCATATTTTATGGGCAATGACCACAATAATGCAAAAAATTATATATTAAAAACCCTTGAATTATCCCCCAATGACTCTGAACTGCTGGGGTATATGGCGGAAATAAGCTTCAATGACAAGGATTATTCCAGTGCTAAAAGCTACGGACAGAAGGCTTTCCGGATCAACTCCAATAATCTCCGGGCACTGCGCATCCTGGGGGAAATAGCCTACACTGAAAAGGATTACCAGAAAGCTGCTCAGTATCTGGAAAATGTCATAAGGCTGAAAAGGAATGATTACAGGGCATCCCTCCTGCTTGGTTATATATTCCAGGAGCCTGGTTTTACTGATTACAGGAAATCAAGCCACTATGCACAAATAGCCCTGGAACAGAACAAAAGCGATGCAAATACATGGAAACTGCTGGGAAATGCCTATTTAAAAGACAGAATGCTATCAAAAGCCCTGGATGCTTTTAAGAACTCCCTGCTGTACAATCCCAATGACAGCTGGGTAAAATCCCAGGTAGAAGACCTTAAGAGAAGACTGGGAACTGATTAAAACAAAATAACACCAATAACAAAGGAGAAATAATTGGACCGCGATTATCTGCTTTTTGGCGTAGGAAACGCATTACTTGATATCATAATCAATACCCATGATGAGAATATTGAGAGGCTTGGCCTCCGCAAAGGCACAATGAAACTTATTACGATAGATGAACTGGCAAACCTTGCCCCCTTTATTGAGTCCAATGCAAACAGGGCTTTGATTCCCGCCGGAAGTGTCGGAAACAGCGCTAAAATTACAGCCCTGCTGAATCAAAAAGCTGTTTTTTTCGGGACCGTTGGTAAGGATGAGAATGGAAGAGCTTATGAGGAAGGCATGAGAAATACAGGAGTATATACCTGTTTAAAAAAGCTCGACAGTTCCCCGACAGGCATCTGCCTGAGCCTAATCACCCCCGACGGCGAAAGAACGATGCTTACATTCCTTGGTGCTGCAGGTGAACTGGATACTTCGGTAATTGACCCCGAACTTTTTAATAAGACTCAATTTCTTTATATTGAAGGCTATCAGTTCACTCATCAGAAGGGTATCGACACCATAACCGCCATGCTTAAAAATGCAAAGGAAACAGGTGTCAGAACTGCCTTTGATCTTTCAGACCCCTTTGTAGCAACATCAAATAAGGAAAAGATTTTAGAGATCCTTGATATGGTTGACATACTGTTCGCCAATGAGATAGAAGCCGAGTCTTTCAGCGGAACAAAAGACCCTGATAAATCCATAGCCTATCTGAAAACCCTGGTAGGTATGCCGGTAATAAAACTTGGTGCAAGGGGATCAATGGCCTTTTACAGGGGCAGAATATTCTACAGGGAGACCAGAAGCATAAAGCCCCTTGATACAACAGGAGCCGGAGACAGTTATTCTGCGGGTTTTTTAACTGGGCTTGCAAACGGCATGGATATCGAGGAATGTCTGCATTTAGGGAACCGTATCGCCGGAGAGATGGTAAAAATATATGGCACAGAGCTGAAAAAAAACCAGGTAAAGGATATTGTCACAGAATTTGGACTATAAAAGATTATTTGACTATTTTGTATTCCTTGCTGTATTTCTGCTGTTTATAAGCATTGCTTATGCAGATTCAGAAGATATAGACCGGGAAAAACCGCAACCCACGGTCCAGAAGGGGATAAACAGCGGCTGGCTCGGAGTCAGGGTGGCAGACCTGGTGCATTTTGCCAAACACAAGTCTTTTTACGAAGAATTCAGGGAGATAATTGATTCTTACAGGGAAAGTGGCGAAGAACTCTTCGGAGTTGCAGTCCTTGAAACAGTCCCGGGAAGTCCAGCCGAAGAGTATGGAATACTCCCGGGCTACATAATAAAGAGAGTACAGAGAATCAGGATAGACAATACTTTCACCTTCAGTTTCATCATAAACAAAATCGAACCGGGAGAGCTTATTGAGCTGGAGATATGGAACCCGAAGGGGAATTATAATATTTATACCAGGATCGCCGATAGGCCTGCTGAAATTCAGAGATCTGAAAAGGATCCGTATTACAGACAGCTTGAAAGAGAAAAAGCAAGGGCTGAAAAGCCAGGTAACTAATACCTGTAAGAAACCCAGAACTTATGGTCCGTTGCCAGAAAATAGGATATAATAAGAACCTTTTCCTCCCCGGATAGCCTTTCCTCAAGAAATTCAAGCCTGGAGCATCTCTTGTTCTCTATTATCGCATCCGCAAGGGGGATCTTTACCCTGGATATTACCGCAATATCCCTGGCTCCCTTTTTAAATAAAAACTTTGAGGCCTGTCTGGTAACAATGATTTTCTTTGAGCCACAGGCTATGCTTCCCGGGTAAAGGAAATGGGCCAGGCTTTTTTTTATACTGCCGATATGGACGGACTGGAGTGCCGTATTCCGCCTGTCATATACATTATAATGACCGAACTTTCCAATGCCCGGGTCAACAATTACCTCAAAGCAGGGTCTGTCCCGGTTATCGTCAACAAGGATTCTTGCCGTCATAATCTTGCGGTATTTTTTTCTGGAAGAATAGTTCATGCCCGGGACTATTGTCAGAAAAAAGAAGGCATTTGCATAATTCGGGTCACTCTTGACCCTGGCTATAACAATTTTATCGTCCTTATCCTTTATAATACCTGAATAGTACAGTCTCTGCTGGGATGAATTGAATATAAGAAGTTCCGGTCCCTCAAACCACTGAGTTTCTGTAATAACAGCATAAGCATCGTTTATTTCCTGTTCCTCGCTGATTCCTTCTCTGTATATCCTGTTAAGGAGGTAAAGGGGAAACCAGGCAGTATCACCAGGAATCCTTATATAGCAATCAGTATTAAAGAATTCAGGGAGGAATTCCCTGAACTTGGAGACCCCCAGTGCTTTGCCCTTTTTTCGGATTTCAAATGCATTTTCCGTTTTGTCAAACTGCTTTACAAGTGATTGTGCCTTGCCTATAAACCAGAGAAGTTCATCTTTTTCTATGGAACCGGACTTATCCAGGTCAAAGTATTTTGCAAGTTCAGTATCTTTTAGGATGTATTCCTTTATTTCATCCGGTGTCATAGGATGACAGCATTACCCTCTCTGGCAAACTGCAGTGAAAGGCTGCCGTTGAGGTTATCATGAATATATGTCTTTAGCTGTGTTTCAATATTCATGAGGTAATCATCAGTATAGTTCGGATCATAATGGGTAACTATAAGGTTTTTGACACCAGCCTTATAGGCAATTTCAATAGCCTTATAGTAACTGCAGTGACCCCATCCGGCTTTTCTGCCATAATCGTCATCATTGAATTGAGCTTCCATTATAAGAAAATCGGAACCTTCGATAAACTTCAGCAGTTTCTGGGTCATTATTTCTTTTATCTTTATAATCTGAGTATCCTCATTATGGAAGAAATTCTCATAAGGCTCATGATCACCGGTAAAACAAATCTTGCCGGACTTGAATTTTAGGCAGTATCCCAGGGTAATAACCGGATGATTAACAAATTTCGAGAGAACTGAGAAATCAAGAAAACTAAGCTCATCCCCCTCTTTGACATCATAATATTTGATATCTGCAAGCAGCTCATTCTGTCTTACAGGAAAGAAAAGGCTGTTCATCTGTATCCCCAGAAGCTCTTTTATGCTCTTGTCATTTGTTTTGGGACCGTATATCTCTATGTGATACCTGGGGTCGTAAAGGGGAGAAAAGAAGGGTATACCCTGAATATGATCCCAGTGGGGATGGGTAATGAAAAGCTTAATATTCTTTTCATTATAATGGTTGATTATCTCGTTGCCCAGGGCTTTTATGCCTGTTCCGCCATCAAGAACAATAAGGCTTGAAGGGCTTTTTATCTCAATGCATGTCGTATTGCCGCCATAAAGGACTGTATTTACACCCGGGGTAGGAATAGAACCCCTTGTACCCCAGAACCTGATAATTACTGCTTCGCTTTTGTTCAATCCATGCCTCTGGTAAGAATCTTAACCTTATATTAACAGCAATATTATTATAAATAAAGCAAAAAATATTGAAAAATAATTTAAAATCATATAAGTTCCAGTAAAGCATAGATTATTACGGAGGCCATGATGATAAAAAAGGCAATATTCCCGGCAGCAGGACTTGGAACGAGATTCCTGCCAGCCACAAAGGCACAGCCTAAGGAGATGCTTCCCCTGGTAGACAAACCGATAATCCAGTACGGTATAGAAGAAGTGGCTCAAAGCGGTATCAAAAGCGTACTGATAGTTACAGGAAGAGGAAAATCTGCTATAACGAACCATTTTGATTCCTCTTATGAGCTGGAATCCATCCTGAAAACAAGGAATAAAAACCTGTTTTTGTCCAAAATAAAGCATATCTCAGACCTGGTAAATATCTATTATATAAGACAGAAAACCCCGAAAGGCGTTGGAGATGCAATACTTACGGGACAGGACTTCATAGGCGATGAGCCTTTTGCAGTCATATTCAGTGATGATATAATCGACAGCCACATACCTGCTTCCAGACAGCTTATTGACGCCTATATAAAATATAAAAGCCCTATTATTGCAGTTACAGAGGTTCCCATGGAGGAAACCCACAGGTACGGAATCATTAAAGGCCATAAAATCACTGAGAGCATATACATGGTAGAAGACCTGGTGGAAAAACCGGAGATAAGCACTGCACCCAGCAATATTGCAATAATCGGGAGGTATATACTGGAACCTTCCATATTCCCGATCCTGAAGCACACCAAGGCAAGCGTAGGAAATGAGATACAGCTTACTGACGCGCTAAGGATACTCCTTGATAATGGACCCATATATGCCCTTAAATTTGAGGGAAAAAGGTTTGATGCCGGAGACAAGCTGGGGTTTCTTGATGCCACAATCCATTATGCGCTGAAAAATCCGGAGATTGGAGAAAGCTTTAGGGAACTGATTAAAAGATACTCCGAAGATGTAAAATAATCAGTCTGTTTTAAGCCAGCATACCTTCACCAAACACAAAGGAGCTGAACCTGCTAAGCTCTATATCATCAGTCCTCCACTCATCATGGGGCAGGCCGGCCTTCATGCATGTATGGGAAAGAAACTGGTATTTATCCCATCCATACTCGGTTGCCACCTGGGGAAGCAGGAGCCCCTGCCGGAAGCCCTTTTTAACTATAAGACCATCCCGTCCAACCTCAATGGTTTCTATATCTTTCAGCGGTTCTACGGGTGAGAGTACACTTATTTCAATGCTTATGGATGCCACTTCATCCTCTTTGACTGAAGGGAACCTGAAATCAGAAAAGGCTGCATTGGCAGCATTCTCAATCACAGTGATATAGAGCGGCCTTATAGCTTCAATATAACCAATACATCCCCTCAGATCGCCGTCCTTCCTGAGTGTCACAAAACCTCCCCTTTTTTCCCTCATTATTCCTGTAATGGGAAATCTCTCCGGTGCTTCATTTTTTATTCTGTCAATATCACTGCCCTTCAGATACTGCTCTATTGTGTGCCTGGCAATGGACAGCAGGGTTTTCTGCTCTTCCTTTGTAAGCATTTATATCACCGCCTTAATTTTTTTCTACAAAATATAAATGGGTCTGGGGATGAAACACAGAAGAAAAATTATAATATTAACCCCTATCAGAATCTTTTCTCGGTTTGTAAGGGCCTTATCCTCATCATAAACCCTGGGATGTTTAAGCCCGATAATAATAAGCATAATAGCCCAGACAAACCATCCCGGCCACAGTATACCGAGTGGTATAAGCATAAAAAAAACAGCTTTTGAAAACTTGTTGTAATATTTACCCAGCAAAGCATAGATCAGGTGTCCTCCATCCAGCTGGCCTATGGGAATGAGGTTTAGTGCAGTTGCAAAAAAACCGAACCAGCCCGCAAAAGCGAGGGGATGCATGTATATACTGCTGTCAGCCGGCAGGGAGCTGCCGAAAACCAGCCTGGAGAGAAAGCTGAAGATTATTGACTCTCCAAAGACAATACTGCTTCCCGAGGGAACACTGACAACAACCCGGGAGAGCTTTAAGCCTATAAGGGTAACGGGAATTGAAAGAAGAAAGCTTGCAATAGGGCCTGCAGCTCCTATTTCAACCAGGGGTTTCCTGAAATTGATCGGAGACTTTATTTTAATCACAGCGCCGAAGGTTCCAACCAGGAAAATAAAGGGCGGAGCAGGTATAAAGTAGGGAAGTGTGGCATTGACGCTGTATTTTCTCGAGTGGCAGTAGTGGCCCATTTCATGGAATCCAAGTATCAGCAGTATTGCAAAGGAATAGCTTATGCCCGAGATAATTATATGGGGATTGTCGGCAAAATACCTGATAAACCCGGTTTCCAGCAGGGCATTGTGATCCTGTATACCCAGCTGTATGCCTGCCAGTATGGTGGTCAGCACTGTGGCTACGAAAAGCAGGATGTGCACATGCAGATTGCTTTTAACGGGAGGTAATGCATTTCCCTGACTGTATTCATCCATATCAGGCTATATTAAACCCAATATCATTAATAACAAGAAAATTGCAACAATTCCAGCACTTCTGGTGTAGCTATAATTGTATTGACATTACTGATGCTATTTTATATAAGATTAGCTTTTCAGGACTATAAAAAGTAGAAAAGGGGTTTTCATTATATGGTTGTTAAGAGAAGGTCATCGGAACCTGCAATTTGCTCTTTCTGCGCAAAGAATCAGTACCAGGTGAAAAGGCTTATTGCTGGCCCTAATGCTTTTATATGCGATGAATGCATCAGAGTCTGTTATGATATTTTAAATGAGCCGTCAAGAAAGGCTTTCACAGAAAATAAAGAATTATTAAAGCCGAAAGATATTAAAAAACTTCTGGACAAATTTATTATTGCACAGGATATGACAAAGAAAATCCTGTCTGTTTCCGTTTATAATCACTATAAAAGGATTGAATACTATCAGAGGAACCGCACCGAGGAAGATATCGATCTTGAAAAGAGCAATATACTGCTTCTTGGGCCTACTGGCTGTGGAAAGACCCTTCTGGCAAAAACCCTTGCCAGGATACTGGATGTCCCCTTTGCCATTGCTGATGCCACTACACTTACAGAGGCAGGGTATGTGGGTGAGGATGTTGAGAATATTCTTCTGAGACTGTACCAGAACGCTGATAATAACCTTGAGAGGGCCCAGATGGGCATTATATACATCGATGAAATTGACAAAATATCCAGGAAAAGCGAAAATCCGTCAATTACCAGGGATGTATCCGGAGAAGGTGTCCAGCAGGCTCTTTTAAAGATTATTGAGGGTACTGTTGCCAATGTCCCTCCTCAGGGCGGAAGGAAACACCCTCACCAGGAATTTCTCCAGCTGGATACATCCAATATTCTATTTATTACCGGGGGTGCTTTTGTTGGGCTCGAGAAAATTATTGAAGAGAGGGTCAATAAAAAGAACATGGGATTCGGCGCTGAGATTGAATCAAAGAGTGAAAAGGATATAAGTTCCCTCCTTGCCCAGGTACAGCCCGATGACCTTATAAAATACGGTCTTATCCCTGAGCTGGTGGGGAGGCTTCCTATTGTTGCCGCCATTCATGACCTCGATGAGCAGGACCTGGTCAGAATACTCACAGAACCCACAAACAGCATAATCAAGCAGTACCAGAAAGTATTTGATATGGATGGCATCAACCTCAAATTCACACCGGAGGCGGTAAATCTTATTGCCAGGCGAAGTATGGAGCTGAAAACCGGAGCAAGGGGTTTGAGAAAGATAATCGAGGATATCATGATAGAGATACAGTATGAGATTCCCGATATGGATAATATCCAGGAATGCATAATAACCGACGATGTAATCCTGAAAAAGGAAAGTCCTGTTATACTGTACAAAAAAGCTGTATAATCTGCTTTTTATTTATAAAAAGCTGTTTAATCTGCTTTTTATTTATAAAAAGCTGTATAATCTGCTTTATATTTATATAAAGCTGTATAATCTGCTTTATATTTATATAAAGCGGGCTAAAACCTCAGCACTTCCTGGTTATAAGCAGGTAGAATATCAGGCCGAATGCAGGGATGAGCCATATGATAATAATCCATAGCAATTTTAAAAGACAGCCGTCATCAAACCTCTTGAGAACATCCAGGGTTGCCCATACATTCAGTATGAAAAGAATAATACTGCTAAACACTGTCCATATCCTTTAATATACTATTTTATCTTCAAAATAGCATATCTTACCGTTAACAACAGTCATAAGAACCCTGCCCTTCAGTTTCTTGCCAATAAATACACTGTTTCTGGATTTGGAAAGGAAGAAGTCCTTTTGTATAACCTGTTCTGCTTCCGTATCAATCAGGGTAAACCGTGCCAGAGCCCCTTCTTCGATTGCAGGGGGTTCAATGCCTATAATCCTGCAGGGATTATAACACATCTTGTTTACAATCTCCCTTAATGTCATAAGCCCTCTGTGATAAAGCTCCGTGAGGACAACCGGCACCATTGTCTCTAAGCCTATGGTCCCGCTGGGAACATCAGTGCTTATATTAAGCTCCTTTTCAGCGGTGGTATGGGGAGCATGATCAGAAGCTATAACATCAATAACACCGCTTTTCAGGCCCTCTTTCAATTTCTCGACATCGTTTCTGTGCCTCAAAGGCGGGTTAATCTTTGCGCTGGTATTCAGACTCAGAAGCTCGTCCTCTGTAAGGGCGATATGATGGGGAGTAACCTCGGATGTAATTTTAGAACCCCTGGATTTTGCATCACTTATAATATTCATTGACTTTTCGGTGGATACGTGTGCTATATGCAGGTGAATCCCCAGATATTCAGCCAGAGCCACATCCCTGTAAACAATAATATCTTCAGCAACAGAGGGTATGCCCTTCAGGTTGGTTTTTAAGCTGATCCTTCCCTCGTTAATGACTCCATCAAGGGACAGGCTCATGTCTTCACAATGGGAGATTATGGGTTTTCCGAATATCTTGGAATACTCCATGGCTTTTCTTAAAACATTGGAATCCATTACACTGACCCCGTCATCAGAATAAGCTACTACCCCGGCATTTGAAAGGTCATTCATCTCCGAGATTTCCTTTCCCTTACTGCCTTTTGTGATAGCGCCAATCGGATATATATTGCAGAAGGCATCCTTAGCCTTATCGTAGATATAGCGTGTAATAGTGGCATTATCGTTGACGGGAGAGGTATTGGGCATACAGGCAATATCAGTAATGCCACCCTTTACTGCAGCCATGGACCCTGTGAGAATTGTCTCCTTATCTTCCCTGCCAGGTTCGCGAAGATGCACATGGATGTCGCACAAACCGGGCAGGAGATAGTAACCCTTCATGTCATAGGTATCTATATCATCGCCGGGCTTAAGGCCATTTCCTATGCAGGAAATAATCCCTTTTTCGACATAAATGTCCTTTTCGCCTTCGCTTTCACGTGATACAATTTGGCAGTTCTTAAGCAGAAATCTGTCCTTGCTGTTCATTTTTTGCTTCTCCTGTTATTCTTTCATAGCTTTGGATGAAAATCCTGAATAAAGGTATAAGAGAGCCATTCTTACAGCAACACCATTGGTTACCTGTCCAAGAATGACACTGTTCTTGCCGTCTGCAACCTCCGGCTCAATCTCTATACCCCTGTTGACAGGACCCGGATGCATAATTATGGCATCTTTCTTCATCGCAGCGGCCCTTTTCCTGTTCAGGCAGTAAAGGGATGCATATTCCCTTACGTTGGGAAAATTGAAGCCCGAATGCCTTTCAAACTGTACCCTCAGCATTATAACAAAATCCTGGCTGGGCAGTACTTCATCAATCCTGTAATGGACATCAACACCCAGGTCCTCTATGTACATTGGCATCAAAGTTGGCGGTCCGGCCACAGAGACATCGGCTCCAAGGATTTTCAGGCAGTGTATATTGCTCTTTGCAACCCTTGAATGGAAAATATCGCCGACTATAAGGACCTTTTTACCCTCAAAGGTATCAACCATCTCATGGAGGGTGAATGTATCAAGCAATGCCTGGGTAGGGTGCTCATTATAGCCGTCACCGGCATTAATCACGCAGCTGGTCAGTCGTTCGGCGAGGTACCTTACCGACTGGCTCTGATTGTGTCTTACTATGATTATATCGGTTTTCATGGCTTCCAGGTTGTTTGCAGTATCAAGAATGCTTTCGCCTTTTTTGACGGCAGAGGTTGATGCCGAAAAGTTTATTAAGTCCGCAGAAAGCCTTTTCCCGGCTATCTCAAAGCTTGATTTTGTCCTTGTTGAGGGTTCATAAAAAAGGTTTATAATCGTCTTCCCCCTGAGAGCAGGAACCTTTTTATTGTCTCTTTGTATTATTTCCTTAAAGGCATCGGCAGTAGAGAAGATTTCCCTGATAGCCTCACGGTCAAGGTCAAGAATGGATATAATGTCTTTTTTTTCTTTATACATTTTAATTCCCTTCTTTAAGGAGTTTGTAGCACAACACAGTCTTTTTCGCCCTTATCATGTTCTTGAAGGAGGACCATGACATTTTCCTCCCAGGCGGTATTAATAGTAGCACCGACAAAATTCGGAGATATGGGAAGCTCCCGGTGTCCCCTGTCAACAAGGACAGCAAGGTAAACCCTCTTGGGCCTTCCTATGTCCAGTATCTCGGTAAGTGCAGCCCTTATAGTCCTGCCGGTAAAAAGAACATCATCTATAAGTACAACATCCTTCTCATTTATATCCCTGGGCATTTGCGAAGGGCCCACAGAAGGGTAATAATCAATGGTTGAAAGATCATCACGGTAGAGGTTTATGTCCAGAGAACCGCCGGGAACCTTGACCCCCGTCTTCTCATGGATAATTTCCCGTATCCTTTCTGCAAGTACAACGCCCCTTGTCTTAATACCTACCAGAATCAGATTTTCAAGGGGGACTTCCCTTATGATTAGGTTTGCAAGTTTGTTTACGGTCCTTTTGACCATTTCGCTGTTGAGCACAATGCATTCTTTGCTAATTTCCATGGTTTACCTTCCATTTTTAATCCAGCATTTGATAATGTATATTAGATATTTATGAAGGGATTGTCAAATTTTAATTTTTGGTTTATTCAGAGTGTTAAAATCCTGTTTTATGTATAGTGCCTGAATCCTTTGATCCTGTAAATCTTTATTATTTATGGCTTTGGCCTTCTCCTGTCGGGTCCCCGGTGTCTGTCCCGCATTTCGTGGTCAAATCTACGGTCCATTATTATATACAGGAGTGCATCCTTTGGCTTTATCAGCCCAATAAGCTCATTAAACTGGTCCTGGTTCATCTGGATGATGGCTTTTTCAATATCATACAGCTCATTGATAAGGGCTTTTATCTCCCTGTCCTCGGAATTAATTATGTTTATCTCCTTCATTTTGTCAAGGATGAACTTTTTCTTTATCATTTTATCAAGCATATTCTTTTCCTTGGCCTCAAGAACCCTCTTTACCCTGCTTTTTATTTCTTCGCTGTATTCCAGAAGCTCCATATATTTTTCTTTTTTTAGTTCAAGTATCTTTCCCAGCCTTTCCCTGAACAGCTCGCAATCCCTGTCCTGCGAAAAGGCTGGAAAAACAAAGGCTAAAACAAGACATAATATAAAAAAATTCTTGCTCATCCTCAGTCCCCCTTATAGTTAATATCAAAATCAAGGCTGGAAAGAAGCAATGCAAAATCCTTATCCGACATCTTATCAAGATCCATATTATAATAAAGGTCACCCGGATGTTCGATAATTGAATCTATCTCCCCGTTGAGAGCATAGATAATACTGGAATCAGCATCGCTCTTCGCATCCGGATTCACATATAAATAGAATATCCCCGTAAACAGGACAAAAATTAAAACTGCAGCAGCCATCACATATCTCAAGGAATAAGAAAATTTCTCTGCTGTAATATTTCTGTAAAGCCTCTCCTTTTTTGCCTCCAGGTCGGGAATAAAGACATCCCTTTGAAAATCATCCTTAATAAGTTCAATACTCCTGCTGTATAGCCTGCAGGACTGGCAATGCTCCAGGTGTTTCCTCAGGCCTTCGGTGACCAGAAAACCCTTTTCAATATATTCATCTAAAATCCTTTCCTTAATCTCACTGCAGTCCATAACCATACTCCTTTAAAGCTTCCTGAATCTTTTTAAGACCGGTAGACAGCTGAGCCTTTACATTGCCCTCGCTGGTTTGAATAATCTCAGCAATTTCACGTATTTTAAGGTCCCTGAAAAGCCTCATGGACAGTATTACCCTCTGTTTAGGGGGAAACTTATCCAGGCTTATTTTTATAATATCCCTGAGCTCCTTTTTTTCAAGAGAATTGCTCAGATCATTTTTTCCATGGATTTCCATATTTTTTCTGCTGGTAAAGAATGAAATAATCTTATTCTTTTCCCTCTTTTTCTTATTTTCATGGTTTATTATCTTATTTACTGCTATCCTATAAATATAGTTTTTAATCGAAGCCTCATACCTGAACCTGTCCAGGGAATCGTAAAAAGAAAAAAAAGTCTCCTGGGCCAGATCCTCAGCATCGGCGCTGTCCCTTACGGATTTAATAATGAACATCAATACCTCACCATAATATTTATCAATAATGTGTTCAAGGAACTGATCCTTGTTCTCGAAATTAATATCATTATCAACATATTTCATTATCCGTACCTATAGACAATATCAGTTTATTTTTGGTTTAAATCTGGGGTCCAGTATATCGCGTATGCCGTCACCGATGAAGTTCAGAGACAGTACTGTGAGCATTATGAACAGGCCGGGAAACAATACCATATGGGGTGCCTCCCTGATGTAAAGAAGGGCTGATGCAAGCATGCCCCCCCAGGAAGGATATGGGGGACTGATCCCAAGCCCGAGAAAGGAAAGGGATGACTCAGCGATAATTACCCCTGCAATAGAAAGGGTAAAATGGACAATTAAAGGACTTATTACATTCGGAAAAATATGCACAAAGAGGATTCTTGCCGGGCCGGCTCCGGCTGACCTGACAGCCTGGATGTAATCCATTTCCTTTATAACAAGTACATTAGCCCTTGTAAGCCTCGCAAAACCAACCCAGCCCAGGATAGTAAGGGCTATTATGAGATTGAACATATTCTGGCTGACTATGGAAGCAATTGCTATGGCAAGAAGTATACCGGGGAAAGCAAGGAAGACATCAATTACCCTCATGGTCATCTGATCCGCAATGCCGCCGTAATACCCGGCGACAAGGCCTATGCATGTCCCCACAAACGCTGAGAGGGAGACAACAATCATCCCGATGGTCAAGGAGACCCTTCCTCCGTAAAGCACTCTGGAAAAAACATCCCTCCCTACTTCATCACAGCCGAAAATATTACGGCTGTTGGGCTTTGAGAGTCTTCTGGATAGGTCCTGCTCATAATAGGGATGGGAGGTAAACAGAAAAGGTAAAAAAGACATCGCTATAAAAAGAGTTAATACAGTGAATCCAATAGCAGAGAGAGGGTTCCTGAACAGATTGCGGATCACAGTTCTATCCTCGGGTCAATCAGAGTATAGATTATATCGGTTATTATATTTACTATCACATAGGTGATGGAAATCAGAATGATGGCACCCTGGACAACAGGGTAATCTCTGCTTTTTACCGCACTGATAATTGTATCACCCAGGCCCGGAAGGGCAAAGACCCTCTCAGTAATAACCGCACCGGATAGAAGAGCTCCCAGCTGGAGGCCCGCAACCGTAACAACAGGAATAAGGGCATTCCTGAGTATATGCCTGTACAGAACAGTCCTTCTGCTAAGTCCCTTGGCGTAAGCCGTAGTGACAAAGTCCATTCTGTAAACATCAAGCACGCTCGATCTTGTCTGCCTGAGGAGAAAAGCCCACATGGCAGTTCCCAGGGTAATTACAGGCAGAACCAGGTCATACCAGTTATTGAAACCCGAAACATTGAATATACCTAATTGAACGCTAAAAAGCAGTATCAGCATGGGGCCAAGCCAGAAATTAGGTATGCTTACACCAAGCAGGCCGAACACCATTACAAAATTATCCATGAAACTGTAATGCCGGACAGCAGAAAATATACCCATGGGTATGCTGAAAGTCAGGGCAAAAATCATACTCAGGACTGACAATAGCAAGGTCAGCGGGTACACCCTGAATATAATATCCTTAACAGGTTCATTGTTTTTAAGGGATCTGCCAAAATCCAGCCTTAAAATACCCTGCATGTACTCAATAAACTGTGTCAGCAGAGGTTTGTCAAGGCCCAGCTGGTTCCGTATCCTTACAATATCTGCAGGATTGGCAAACTGCCCAAGCATCTGTTCCACCGGGTCTCCCGGTGTGAGCCTGAGGAGAAGAAATACAACAATAAGTACACCTATAACCGTCGGAACAGCAAAAAGGAATCTATTTATAAGAATCCTTGCCATAGTGTAATCTACATTCTAAGGACGGAATAATCAGTCCTGCAATTCATTCAGTCAATCAGCCTGCTCAGGATTCTCTTCTGAGGAGTCGCCATCCGTTTCCAGTGCTTCATCAGCTGTATCAGATGCTTCCTGTATGCCGGGGACCGTTCCTCCCTCAACATTTTCCTCAAGCGGAATGTCAGCATTATCAGCTGCTGATCCCTCATCCACCGGTACCTCCGACTGCATACCGGGGTCCTGATATTGTTCAGCATCGGCCGGTAGTAAACCGGCGGCTCCAGGCTCAACCTTCAAACGGGTGAAGGCCTGGTATTTCTCTGCTTCGCTTTTCAGCATGCTGTCAGGATATTCGCTTATTAAAAGGTCAAACTTTTTGCCTGCCTCTTCATAATCCTCTTTTCCCATAAGGAGTAATCCTGCCTGGAGAAGAAGGCTGTCAGCAGGGAAATTGCTCAAAAAATCCTCACTGGAAAGATATTTCTCGATGAGTTCCAGCCCTTTTTCCGGTTCCCCGTTAATTTCATGCAGGGAAGCGATATTCTTTATGCCTGGAATAAAAAACGTCCCATCCTGGCCGTATTTCTTTAGGTATCTTTCCAGATGATCCATGCTGGTCTTATAATCCTTCTTTAAGTAATTTAGGTAACCTGTCATGTAAAGAGCCCGCTCCCCTGAACTGGTAGAAGCATAGTTTTCAAGGATTTCTCTGTATTTATTCAGGGCTTCATCCAGCTTTGAATCTCTGCCTGCAAGAAGGTCCTCATATTCCTGGCTGTTGTTTTCCCTGTCCTGAGGTGTTGAAAACCGCTCTGCGATATCCCTGTCAATATCCAGGTATTCCTTAAAAAAGAGATTCATTGCTGTTTTTTCATGGTTCTGAGCCTTTTTTTCGGTATATTTGCTGTAATTGCTCCATATCAGAACGATTATAATAATCAGGAAAATCGCTGAACCGCCAATAATGAACCATCTTTTCTGTTCTTCAATAAAAAGCCTGCTCCTGTCCAGGAGGCTGACAAAGGCATCCTCTTTCAGATGCAGGTCCTTTTTCCTAATCTTTGACATTCACCATGCTCCTTTAATTTAATACTATTTCTTATTATGATCTAAATTAAACTTCTTTACCCTCTGGCCCAGGTCATCGAACATTGTTTCATCTATAAGGGAAACACATGCCCTGATTCCGTCTTTCCTGCTGCTTCCTGTAATTTTAAGGCTTATGGCGCTTATTCCGTAATAAAGAAGCTCATTAACAAGTTCATCGCTGTTTAATCCCGGATAGGCAACGGTAAAATAAAACCCGTCAGCCAGGGGCTCACCAAGGTCATTGTTATATACAAGATAAAAGCCATTATCAAGAAATATTTTTTTCATGGCTTTTGCCCTTTTCTGATATTCCCTTGCAAGGGACAAAAGGTTAATTTTGCTTTCATTTACCGCCTTCAGCAGGGAGTAAAGCCCCCATTGGGAGCTCTGGGGAACCCCGGAGGTTGTTGGGTATACACCACCGTGAATAAAGGCATGACCCAGATCCTGGGTATTAAAATACTGCTTCAGGTTGCTCCTTTTTGTGCCGTACATTTTGGGACTGATAACAGTGATTCCGATTCTTTCGCCTGCGAAACTGAAAACCTTTGAAGAGCTGATTATACTAATGTAAAGGTCCGCATACCTGGCGATTGTTGGCTGAAAGGGCTCCTGACCGGGAAGGCTGTAATCCCTCCTGAAGTCCATGCCGAAATAAGCAAGGTCTTCAATGGGCAGACAGTCATATTTTCTGCAGAGATCCGCAATCCCTTTAAGTTCCTCTTCAGAGAGGATAACCCAGCTGGGATTATTGGGACTTGAAAAGAGTATTCCGCCGACATCATTCCTGCTCAGCCTTTCATCCAGGGACTTGAGTAGTTTTTCCCCCCGGTTTTCATAAAGATCAAGACTGTCACTCTTTAGTCCCAGTACCCTGGTCTGTATCTTGTTTACAGGAAACCCCGGATCCAGGAAAAGAATGGTATCTTTCTGGCTGAAAGACCTGCCGGCTATGGCTATAGCAATGAAACATCCCTGCATAGCGCCCACGGTAGGAATGCATGATGATGGAGGGACATCGATCCCCATAAAAAGCTTTACAAACCTGGCAGCTTCACTCTTGAGCTCCGGTATGCCGTCAAAGGGCGGATATATGTGGGTAAAGGAATTGTCCTTTATTTTATCAACCATGCCTTCCACTCCTAAAGGAGATGCCTTAAGTCCTGGAATCCCAAATTCCATTTTAAGAAATCTTATTCCAGCCTTTTCTTCAATATCATCAACCAGTTTCTTCATCTCCCTTATGGATGCATTAGGCGGGTCTATTCCTAATTTTTCCTTGATATCATCTACAAGTTTCTTATTTATGGGTTCAAAGCTCATAAAAAGTCTCCTTTGTAAGAATTTTCAACCATTATAATGAAATATATTTATAGTTCAATAAAAAGCTATGAAAACATGATGTAATAAAAATAATATTGCATTTGGAGGAAATCACAGGTAAAATATACCTGCTTAGCTTCAATTAAGGGTAGTATTTAATGGAAGGATATGAAGAAAGAATAAACGGCATATGCCGCGTGAAGAGAGATTTTTTGCAGGATTCAGCTGTCAGCGGTATACCCCTGGAGGAAAGTCTTAGGGAAATAACAGGAATACTTGAGCAAAAAAAAATAAATGTTGAAGAGTACCTGCTTCACCTCTGGGATGAGCCGGACTTCCAGCTCCGGGTCCTGGAAGAGTACTGTTCAGGAACAATATCCGGACAGCCCCTTATAAGGACCTTTTTTGCCCTGCATTATTCAAAGATACTTGAGAGGAACATAAACCTGCTTTCTGTAAGCCTTAAAAAAACTGACAGCATCTATCCGCCTGTTAAAAAATTTATCCTTGATATAAGAAACAGCTTTGACCTCCTCCTGAAGGGAATTTTTACCAGGATAGCCCACAGCTGCTTCGGGAATAAAAGGATAAACGATCTTGCTGTTTTGAAAATCCGTAATTTTCACAGCTATAATTACCTTAATGCCTTTCTTGTAACCAATATAAGCTCAGGCATTACCAAGCTGAACAAGCAGTTTCTCTGCTTTACGGATTTTATGAAGGACAATATAATACCCATCCATATCCCGGCACCCTTCTTTTTCCACAAAAACAGCGGAGTGCTAAGGCTTTCGGATTTATTTGATATTATAAACTCCTCCTCGGATTTCACTGTCATAGATACCCTGCTTTCTTCAAGGAATATGCTGGGAAGTATTCATCTCTACAATGAAGCAAGGGGTATCATAATAGAAAAATTTTTCGACATTGATAAACACAGGGAAACAAGGAACAGGTATCTGCAAAGCGGTTTCGGGAAAATCCTTGAAGACATAGAAAAGCACAGGAATACGGCTAATCTGAACCTTGAACATCTTCTGCAAACCGTTTCATTATTCTCAACGCTGGAGCAGATACTGTACCAGATACACCGCAACAGCTTCTATGGTATCTTTGAGAAGCTGAAGGTCATTTACCAGAAGAAAAACCTGAATGTTGAGAACATTTTCATTATGGAGAACTCAGTGCTTATCATTAATCTGCTGTTTTTCCTCAACAGCTGTTTTAACAGTTCAGATAACCATGATCTTACTGATGACCTGATTGAAGATTTATCCCTGCTTTTCTGCAGAATATCATCCCTTGACAAAAATTTTATTAAAATGAATTATAAGAGTCACCTGTCAAATCTATTATCATCCATGGAGGCAGAAACTGTTTTCTTAAGGGATAATATGATTAACAAGCTGGATTCCTAAAGAGAGATTAATGGAGGTTGCGGTATGTCAAAGAAATTATTCAAATACGGGGATAAAATAGGCATAATTTTTTCAGGCGGTCCTGCCCCTTCAGCTAATGCTGTGATCTCCTCCTGCGCCCTTACTTTTTTGAATTCCGGTCACCAGGTGATCGGTTTTTACAAGGGGTATGAATACCTGCAGAACTATGACATAAACAATCCCTACAGCCTGGTCGAAGAGATACATTTTAAAAAGCTTGGAGTTGAACAAACAAAGAGCAGAAATAAAAAGGGCGTTCTCTTAAAAACTTCCCGTGCTAACCCAGGGAAAAAGATAAAGACAAAAGAAGATTTAAGCGATCCGGAAAAAACGAAAGCTCTTATGAATATACTGAAAGCTCTTCAAACGCTTGGAATCGGATGCCTTATTTCCATAGGCGGAGACGACACCCTCAAAACTGCAAATTATCTAAGGCTCCTGGGACTGTCAGTAATACACATTCCAAAAACTATTGACAACGACTACTACGGCATACCCTGGACTTATGGATATTGGACGGCTGTTGATGTTGCAGGCAAGGAGATCCAGAACCTTGCTGCTGATTCAGAGGCTACGGAAACCTACTTCATCGTTGAGCTTATGGGAAGAAAAGCCGGCTGGATAACCTATGCTTCGGGAATAATGGGCGAGGCTGTAAGAATGATTTCGACAGAGGATATTGAGGGACAGCTGGACCTTGACAGCCTTGCTGATGAAATAGTAGAGCTTATAATACTCAGGGAAAGGGTCTTCAAACCCTACGGCGTGGTGTGCATCTCCGAAGGGCTTGCCGATAAGCTGCCTCCTGAACTTAAACCAAAGGAAAAAGACCGGCACGGCAATATCATTTACGGCAAGGTAGAACTATGCAAGATGCTTGCTGACAGGATAGAATTCAAGTACAAAGAAAAGACAGGAAGGGAAAAAAAGGTTAAGGGCAAACAGGTGGGGTATGAAACCCGATGTGCCCAGCCTATCAGTTTCGATGTCATATTGGGCTCAATGCTTGGTTTCGGTTCCTATAAGCTCTTTGACAAAAAACTTTTTGGCCACATGGTATCGGTATCCGAAAAGTTTGATATTATTGCGATCCCCTTTGATGAACTTATTGACAGGGAGACACTTCTGACAAAGCTTAGAAATGTACCCAGCGGCAGTGATTTTTACAACCTGAAGGAAGCTCTATCATTTAAAATAATGGATTAATATCGGAGGTTAAAATAAATGTCAGGACATTCCAAATGGTCTTCTATAAAGCATAAGAAAGCCAAGGAAGACGCAAAGAAAGGAAAGGTTTTTACCAGAATTATCAAGGAAATAACCATTGCTACAAGGCTGGGAGGAAAAGACCCGATGAGCAACCCCAGGCTAAGGCTTGCAATTGATAAGGCTAAAAGCAACAATATGCCCTCGGATAATATTGAAAGGGCTATCAAGAAGGGTGCAGGCGAACTGCCCGGCGTTACCTATGAGGAATTTACCTACGAAGCCTATGGCCCCGGAGGAGCTGCCATTCTAATAGAGGTAGTTACGGATAATAAGAACAGGACTGTATCCGAACTCAGGCACCTCCTCAGCAAATACGGCGGAAACCTTGCTGAGACAGGCAGTGTAAGCTGGATGTTTGAGAAAAAGGGTTTTATCACCATACCCCGGTCAGCCGTTGATGAGGATGCTCTCCTGGAAATTGTGCTTGAGGCAGGGGGTGAAGATATGAAGGCCGAAGGCGATGTGTACGAAATTATTACCGAACCTGAGCAGTTTCAGGAATTCCTGGACAAGCTTAAATCAAAGAACCTGAGTCTTGAATCTTCTGAAATATCCATGATGCCTACATCGCAGATTCCATTGGAAGGAAAGAAAGCCCAGCAGTTACTGAATCTTATAGACAAGATAGAGGACCATGACGATGTGCAGAATATACACAGCAACTTCGACATAGATGAGAATGAACTGGAGGAAAGCCCCTAAATAATAATATGGATTTTACTGTTATAGGGATAGACCCGGGAATTAATTCCACCGGTTATGGCCTGATAAGGTTCAATAATCTTTCTGAATTTATTCATATTGAATCAGGTACTATAAACCCTAAGAGTACAAACAGCATGGAGATAAGACTTGTACATATATTCAGCGGCCTGTCTGCCCTGATAGAAAAGCACAGGCCGGATATCATGGCTGTAGAAAAGGTCTTTGCAGGGAAGAATATAAATTCATCCATAATTCTTTCCTACAGCAGGGCTTCAGCTCTTCTTGCAGCTGGAATGCACCGAATCCCTGTCCGTGAGTACAATCCGACCAAGGTAAAGAGCTATCTCAGCGGCCACGCCTTTGCGGGAAAAAGCCAGGTCGCCTTCATCATTCAAAAAATTTTAAGGATAAACGGCCAGCGCTTGAAAAGCGATGCCTCGGATGCACTTGCTATTGCGTTCTGCGGGGGGCTGGAGTACTCAAAAGAAACAGTAAAGGCAGGTATAAAGTTATGATATCCTTTATCCAGGGCCGGATAATAGACATAAATAAAAACACCCTGCTTATTGAAAACAATGGACTGGGATATGAGGTAAACTATCTGAAAAAGGTAAACAGGGATATGCCTGAGATTGGAGACAGCATTACGCTGTATATACTTCCTGTAATAAAGGATGAATCTTTTGCCTTCTACGGATTCTCGGATCTCTCCGATAAACACCTGGTGAAAAAGCTTATAAAGATACCCGGGATAGGAATAAAGTATGCAATGAACATATTGTCCAACATAGATCACTCAAGCCTTTTTGAATCCATACAGAATGATAATATCAACACCATACAGAGTATTCCGGGCATAGGAAAGAAAACAGCCCAAAGGATAATCTCCGAGCTTAAAGGGGAAATCCCGAAGATTAAGCGGGATTTCTCGATCTCCACCGCTGGCGATGCATCCCTTGAACAGGTAAGCACAGCCCTCCTGAACCTGGGATTCAAGTATGACCTTATCCAGGAGGTTCTTTATGCTTTAAGGAAGGAGACTAAGAGCGGGGACATGGCATTACTGCTTAAAAGAGCCCTGGCAATCATATCGGAAAAGAGAACATAAAACATGAACATGAATCTGGATCCCGGAATTATTGACAGCAGCGAGGAGCTTTTTGAAAACAATATAAGGCCAAAGAACCTGCAGGAATTCATAGGCCAGGATCGCCTGGTGGAAAACCTGATGGTATTTGTAAAATCCTCCCTGATACAGCAGCGGCCCCTTCCCCATATTCTTTTCTACGGCCCTCCCGGCCTGGGAAAAACTACTCTTTCAAGGATACTGGCAAATGAGATGAGGGTGAATATCAAGGTGACTTCGGGTCCTATTCTTGACAAACAGGGTGATATCGCAGCGATTCTGTCATCCCTGGAGGATAATGATATACTCTTTATTGATGAGATTCATCGCTTAAAAACAAATATTGAGGAAATGCTGTACCCCGCCATGGAGGAGTTTGAAATAGATATAGTGATGGGATCAGGTCTGGGAGCATCAACCCTCAGGCTCCCCCTGAAAAAATTCACCCTTATAGGCGCCACCACCAAGGCAGGCAACCTTACATCACCTCTCAGGGGCAGGTTCGGCTATGAAGACAGGCTGGATTTTTATGATATACCCTCAATTAAAAAGATACTCTTAAGAACTGCTGAACTGTTAAAAATAATGCTCCAGGATGAACTTGCAGAGTATCTTGCCCACCGGTGCAGGGGAACTCCAAGAATAGCCAACCGTCTCCTTTCCAGGATTAAGGACTTTGCAACCGTCTACAGCAAAGGAGCTATAAAAAGAAAAATAATAGATCAGGCTCTGGACTCAATGCAGATTGACAATCTCGGACTCGACAAGATGGACAGGCTTATTCTCAATGTCATGATAGAGAATTTTAACGGCGGGCCCGTTGGTATTGACACAATATCCATCTCCATAGGAGAAGACAAGAGAACCGTAGAAGAGGTCTTTGAACCCTTTTTAATAAAGATGGGCCTTATCAGCAGGACTTCCCGCGGAAGAATCGTGACTAAGCTTGCCTATGAGCATCTTAAAAAGGAAAACAGGTTCTATGCCCGGCAAAAATCCCTCTTTGAATCATAACAGTTTAAGCAGTATAGAAAGCTATAATTTTCATCTTCCCCCGGAGCTCATAGCCCAGGAACCAGCTGAGAGGAGGGACAAATCCCGCCTTCTGGTATACAACAGGAAAAATGATAGCATCAGCCATGACCGATTTTACAAACTCTTCAATTACCTGCCTGAAAAAGTGCTTATGATATTCAATGACACAAAGGTCATCCCGGCAAGGATGCAGGGCATTAAACTCAGAACAGGAAAAATATGCGATCTTCTTTTCTACAGGAAACTTCCTGGTAACCGTTATTATGTCCTTGCAAAAAAACTCAGGTCCTACC
>CAYSKJ010000032.1:0-23876 GCA_964431655.1 uncultured bacterium
TATCATGATTTTCATGGCAATCCCGGGTATAATGCCATGGACTGCATAGACGGAAGCATAGTATGAAGCATAGTATAAAAGACCTGAAGCTCCAAATATGGCAAAATATAGAAAATAGCCGAAATCCATGGGATAGGTGAATTCTATTATAATAAACTTTATGATAAGGACCAGGAAAAAAGACATCATAGTGGCTGCAGAGGCGCCTATGATGCCGTAATTCGGAACAAGAAGGAAATTCAGCCCGATATTAAGCAAAGCCGCTGCCGCCATAATAACCGACATTATCCATGTTTTCTTGGTAATATGGAAAACAAAGCTTGTAATTGCATGCAGGCCGTAGAAAACATAGGACATGCACAGTATATACACTATATAACTGGCGTCCATATAATCCCTGTTTGCAAGGAGCAGAATTATCTCCCTTGAAAACAGGGACAGAATAAGGGCCATGGAAAGGCTGAAAAGTATGTAATATCTCATAAATCGCCTGAAAGTTTCCCTGAGCTGGTCAGGATACTTTATAAGGGAGAATATATAAGGGCCGAAGGCTTTGGTTATCGGAAATACAGTCAGTATAAGAAGTATGGATGAGATCTTGTACCCCAGGGAATAAATGCCTACATCAGCCAGGCCCTTGTATTCCTTAATAAAGACCCTGTCAGCATAATTCAGGAAAAACGCAGAAATCTGCCCCGGTATCAGGGGAATGGAAAACTTCAGCACATCTGATATAAAAGCCCGGGAGAACTTTAGGATAATGCTTTTCCGGCATACAAGGAAAAGCATTGTGAACTCCAGCAGGGAACCCATAATCTTTGCATACATTATCCCTTCAAGGCCTGCTTTCCGGACAGCTACAAAAATGACAGTCAGGCATATGGTGCTTACAAGGGTAATAATGCTTATCAGCATATAGATAAAGGCATTACCGCGTACCTGTAGGTGGCTGTAAAGATTGACGCTTACTGCATGTATGGCAGTTGCAATAATTATAAGCCTGAAAAGATAATCACCGTTCTGAAAATCAAAGATATACCGGCTGAAAAACACAGAAGAATTAAGAAAAAGAAGGGTCATAAGCAGGGAACTTATAAGAGAGAACCAGAATACACTGCTGAAGGCGCTTCCTTTTGATTCCTCATCATAGTATTTCCTTATATATCCGCTGCTCGCATTAAAGCAGAAAAACATAAGGCTTATGGATGCTGTCATGTTTATGAGTTCCAGAGCGCCGAAGGAATCCATGCTGAGATAGGCTGTATATACAGGCACCAGAAGGATGTTTATTCCCTTGGAAAGTACATTTCCCACGCCATAGATTGATAGGTTCCTGTAAAGAGATTTCATTTCTTTGAAAAAAGAGATTTAACCCTGTTGCTTATTAGATAATACCTGAACCGGTACAGGGTTTTTTTAACCCGGTATCCTACCTGGTTCATGACATTAATAGCATACTGGTTGGTATGGATTACTCCCCCGTAAATCCTTTTTATGCCCAAAGACCTGCAGTAATCTGCAGTCCGGAACATCATGAATTTATGCAGCCCCATGGACCTGTATTTAGGCACAGTGTAGGAGTCGATGAGATAAGCATCATCTTTATCAAGGGCTACCTGATATCTCATCATCTCTGAATAATTGGATGTAAACTGTATCCAGCGCAGATATGCAATTTCATCACTTCTTTTATCAATAAGAACAAGCCCGGTAAATTCATCTTCCTTTTCAAGCCTTTCCCTTGATATACCAAGGTAGTCCACATAATCGCTGAGAAAGCCTCTTTTTCTGTATTCCGCATAAACCTTAAGGCGTTCCATATCGTCCTGGCCGCCGGTCAGCTGTCTGAACTGGAAATTTTCATCTATATTTTTGTATTCAGGTACAAAGCTCTCCACATCAAGCTCAAAATAATAGAACTTGTCAAACAGTTTAAGAAAAAGGCTTTTAAGAATGCATGGCATTTTCTACAGGACCTCCTTGAGTGTATTTTCCAGATCCTCTTCTGTTTTTTGAATTTTTTTGGTGAAATACCTGTTATAAAAAGCGGACATACAGCTATTGCCCGGATGGATAAAACTGCTCAGGTACTGGAATTTCCTGCTGAAATGGAATTTGTAGGGATCAGTGCCGGGTCCCAGATAAAGGGTAGAAAACGATTGGGCAAAATTGGAAATAGTCCGGTCTATTACCAGGGAACCGAAGCTGATATTCATGGGATTAGAATAATTCCTGTTATAACTGCCGTCAACAGCATATACATTCCGGTTGAATAAAAAACCTATATTATAGGCTATGCAAGTATCGTGCTCATAGAAGGCAATACAATAGGGATTCTGCATATTTTTAACAAGCTCTGTAAAAAACCTGTTTTTATTGTCATCCATATAGTTATCATGTTTATCTGAAAGCAGTTTCGAGCCGGATACCTTTTTTATTTCATCAAAGATGGCTCTGATTTCCTTATATCCGTTTTTAATCACATACCTGATGCTGGATTTTTCAAGCTTGTTAAAATATTTTTTCATATTCTTGCGGAGGTTTTTTGAATAGCTTTCTTCAACTATTTCAGGATAGGGCTTGTTTATGGAAATTTCACTGCAGATTGAAAATTTCCTCATTGATCCTTCATAATTTCTAAAATTATAGGAAAATCCAGGTATATAAGACAGCCTGATTATATCAAATCTCTCATTTTTCATAAGATAATCAATAATACAGCCAAGACATGATTCTTCCTTCAGGCTGACAATATCCGAATACAGGCCGGCCCACTGCTGGCCAAGAAATTCAACAGCCTTTATCCTTATCCTTGTTTTCAGGACCCGTCTGTACCGGTCCACAATCACGAGGGGCGCAATAGCGGTTATACTGCCATTGTCACGGATAATCAGGATAAACAGCCTTTTATTGCTGCCGAAGGCTTCATTGTTAATATTCCCGAAGCAAATCCAGTATGTTTTAATCCATTCATAGCAGTTTGTTAGAACAGCGCTCCCTGAAAGTTTTTCAAAGGTCTTCCATTCACTTTCTGCAGATAAAAGCTCCTGTGTATTTTCAATTCTTTGGATGGAAACTGTCATATAATCTGGTATACACCGGGCTTCAGGCCGTTAAAAATCCATTTCCCGTTTTTGTACATCCCATGTAATTTATTTTCCAGATTCTTATCCATAATCTCCCGGTGTTCTGACCTTATGGTTACGGAAGTATCAGGGCTCTGCCCCTTATACAGGACTTCGAATACTCCGTTCTTGCCCTTTCTGATTTGTGTATTCTCCCAGGCATCATAATAGCCGGCATACTCACTGCATGTACAGTGCCATATATCATATCCCCTGAGGGTATTATATATCTCAGCCACAGAAAAGATATCGTCGAACAGATTGTATCTCTGCCTCCTTCCGTCAGTTCTGAGGTTCTGGCAATGCTCCTGGATGGTTATGGGAATACCCTTTTCATAAAGATAGGAAAGATTATACCGGTTTCTGTAAAGGCTGTGCTCTGTCTTAAGGAATTTAATCAGAGAAAAAGGATATTTTGACAGTGAAAGGCTGTGCCTGCTGAAAATATCACCGCTTATATGGGTTGGAATATCCAGAACCCGCCTCTTTTTGCCAAAATAGCTGGGTTTATTAAATCTTGAGCGCCGGTTCATCATTTCACTGGAGGATGCCCACCAGTCAAATCCCAGCTCCTCCACTATCCCCCGGGCATGCTCATTTTGCCTGTAGCCGGGGGTCTTGCCCCCCCTGAGCTTAATGCCTGTGGCGGACTCAAAGCTGATAATGGACTGACGGATAACTGCTGTATCCTTGATGTCATAGTATTCAAACTCATTCTGCCAGCTCTTAAAGGAGGGATCAGGATTATCGGTGAACCTGCCGTGGTGAAGGCCATGAAAGGCTATTTCAAACCGGTCGGATATCCGGTCATAAAAATCCCGGAAATCAATGCCGTAATCCCGGAAAAAAAGCCTGTAGCCTGAATCTGGGTTCTGAGCCCGGTGCTTGAGCAGGGGCATAAAGATGGTTCCCTTTATCTCCGGGCACCACCTTAAAAGGGTCTCATAGAGATATTCAAACAGGCTGTTTTTTGATAACATGCCGTATCCCCAGTCATTAAAAGGGTAGATTCGGCCGTCACAGCTTGTTGCTGTGAGGCTGAAATCATCCAAAAACAATATGCAGCATGTCTGGTGATCGTTATAATACCTGCATTTTTCCATATTATCCAGGCCTGCCTTGGGTTAGAATCTTTATGGTTTTTTTCTCCAGGTCGTCCATGTCCCGGTTTCTGAAGAGCATGGCCCGGGGATGCCTTATACAGCAGTCGCTGGCAAGGACAGGACAGCCGAAATACAGGGCTTCATCGATACTTATGCCATAACCGTCCTTATAGGTCGCCCTGATAAAAAGATCAGCTTTTTTAAGCAGAGGCCAGTACTCGGCATTGTTTATCAGAAAATAGAAATTATCCCCCAGGGAGTATCTCTCAATATCATCCCGGACCTTCATCAAATAATCAGAATTGGAGGAAGCATCTGCCAGGGCTAAAATAAAACCGGTACCGGAAAACCTGGTTTTAATTCTTCTTGCAAGTTCTATACACATGTCAATGCCGTAGAGGTCCGTGCCGTTTTTGAAAACGATACGGGAAGCACTGGAAATTATAAGGGGTTTGTGATTCATTGCAAAATCATGGACCTCACGTTCCAGGGAAGCAGTCAAGCCCATTTCATCCCGGTAGGGGGGTATAAAAGCGTTCTGCACAATAACAGGAAGGTTTTCCGGGATATTAATCTTTTTCAGTTCAGGCATTATGGACTTCCCGACTATTATGATATATGAGAGGTAAGGCAGTTCTCTTTTAGCCCTCTGCACTGAGTGATTATTATGGACCATGAGAATTATCCTGAGCCTGTATATCCTGCCTAAAATACGGATCATGCAGAGATAGACAGCGCCGGTGGATTCGTTGAAATGAATTGTCCTGCAGGATCCTGCTATTATATACCATGCAAACAGAAAATAATTAATCATTTTGCCGAAAAATGACAGACGGCACTTCAAAAACCTGTATCTTATACCCTTTTTATCCAGAAGATGGGTAAGTCTGTCGCAGAACACAGATACTCCGCCAAGGGGAGGGGGAAGATGGCCTGTGATAATAAGCCCGTTCAATGGGAGATCTCCGTATAGACTTTTCAGGTATTCATCTTCGTTAAACATCTGGTCTGCTCACTGCATTTTGCGTTATATTCCATAATTGAGGCCATATTGTCAAGTTATTTCTTGTAATCTGGAGCATGCAGAATCAAAGACATAAACGCGAAAAATACAAATTTTATTTGTAATTCTTTTTTTTTGTAATAGAATCCGGAGCTGGATAAAAATATACTTTACAGGTGAATATTATGGAAGAACAGGAAATGAAACCCGGCGATAACAAAGAAGAACTTTCAATAAATCTTCATGCTCTTTACAGCATAATCCGAGAAAAAGGCTCTTTCCTGATCCGGTCTGCTTTGCTGGCTGTTATCCTTGTTTTTGGCGTGGTTTTACTGCTCTATGTCTTCCAGCCCAAAACATTTAAGACAAAGGCCGAATTCAACCTTTATATAAGCGGAATATCGGAGGACAAATACCCTGACGGCTCTGCTTTTTCACCCTCCGACATAATGTCGCTCCAGGTTTTAACCAAGGTTTACAGAAAAAACGGCCTTGCATCCGCCATGTCCTTTAATGAATTTAAAAACATGATCTCCATTGCCCAGACAAATGACAGGATATCCCTGGCAGACATGGAATATGCCTTCAAATACTATGAACCCAAGCTCGGTCTGGATGAAAAGATGAAACTCGAAGAGCTGTTCAGAAAAAAAAAGGAAATGCTTCAGAAGCCAAGATTCGTTATCAGCATGAGCGAAATATCCTGCTTTGAAAGCCTCGTGCATGTAGAAAAGGCCAAAATAATCAAAGACATCCTTGATGAATACAGCCAGTATATCACAAAGCTCAAGGGCGCCAATCCCTTTCAGTATGCCATGCTTAGCACTGACATACTTTCGGAGCTGGAAGGACTGGAAAACCAGCCCCTGGTACACCTGGACAAGGTTGAAAATATAATTGACATACTTCTGGAAAACATCGGTTATATCAAGACTATCCCTGGAGTGGCACTGGTAAGGATAAATGAAGGCATAACCATCTTTGACCTTGAATATTATATCAAGCACCTGCAGTTCAACCAGCTTACACCCTCTGCAGTCCTTACCAAAGATATCCTGGATTCCCGGGAGATGTTTTATAATATTAACTATATCAGAATAAGGCTCGAAAATCTTTTTTTAGAGGATGCCAAACTTGAGGCTGAGATAAGTTATTACATTCAGAGTCTTTTCCAGTATGTGAAAAGCTCAGTTCCCACCATGGCGCCCTTTGATGCTCAAAATGTACAGCAGAGGACCCATATCCAGGACCCCTCAGTAATGATCCCGCAGTTCAGCGCTTCCTTTGTTGAAAACATAATGGAGCTCTTCAAGGAAGAGTACGATTCCATGTTCATACAGCAGATGATAGGGAAAATCTCATCCAAAAGCATAGACAGGGCCATGGTTAAAAACAGGATAGCCAAGTACAATACTCTGATAAAAACACTTAACGAGCATAATATTACACTGCAGTCATCCCCGGCAGCCCTTGTTCAGGGAGCCAGCTTCCTTATGACAAGGGACCAGATAGTGGATAATTTAAGGAATATAATACTGGATATAAGTGAGCTTTATGATAAGCTCCAGAGGCTCAATGCAAGACCGGAAGCCATGCTGTACAGCATGGAAAAACAGCCTTACAGCAGAACATACCTGACATACAGGGCCTCCCGGCTGTTTCTGATTGCTGTTCTTTTATTAGTCTTTCTCCTGTCGGTCCTGGTATCTGCAGTCCTTTTCCTCCACAGCAGGGGGTAGGGTTCAGGCAGGCTTATTATTCCCTCGCCTTATGATAACACATCGGAAGGAGATTAAAAATAACCATATTACCATGCAGACTAAGGCTATTTTTATAAACCCCATTTTCTCCTCCCGGATTAATTTTGCGCCTTTATCTGTTGTATACAGGGTATTTTCGTCGTTTGCAAGGTCTGAAACGCTGATTCTGTGATAAAGACTATCCAGCCTGGATATAAGAAGGGACAGGGTTGCTGATATCTCCCTGATGCTTTTTTCAATAAATTCATTATCAACAGGGTCATTTCCAGAATTCTTTGAATGAAAAGGGTTATTGCTGAGATTGCTTTTCAGGTGCCTGTAGCCTGAAAGGCTTTTTTCAATCTCTGCAATCGAGACAGCAGTGCTCATTGATTTATTTATGATATTCTGCCTGAATTCATAATCAACATTCTTCCTGGCAATATTTATAATATTATCAAGCACAGATATGCCTATCCTTGACCTTAGGGAAGCCCCGGCACCCGCATTTTCATTCTCCCGCCCCGTATCTTCCGCTGTATCACTGTATATGTTCATATACATTTCAAAAGACCTGTCATATATATCCTTTATATTATTAAGCAGGATCAGGTTGGTTTCCAGGTAGCTTATAATATTGTCCAGGTAAAGATCTATGTAGTATTTTTCGGTCTCATTGTCAATGAACATGAGAAAGGAAAGAGGAACCAGTTTGTGCCTGTCCAGGGCATTTAGCCTGAATTCAATATCGCTGATGGATATTCCTTCTTCTGAAAGAATCCTGCTTGATGAGGGTATTTCCGATAGGGATTTTATATTGTCCCTGACATAATTTATAATGTTTCTTGTTTTATCAATAAAGATAAACCAGTTTTCACCGATATTCAGGTAGTCATTATATCTTAGTATGTTCGAGGTTACTATGGGTATCTGATACTCCTGGACACCCCGCTCATCAAGGGATAGTCTGCTCCATCCCTTAAGAATATCTTCGAAAATCCCGGTTACGACCGTGGCAGGAATACTGCATTTTCCCGGCAGGAACAAAAAGGTGTAATTGGGGTCATAGGCACTCTCCAGCTTTGAAAGGTATTCCTCTTCCAGCCAGATCCTGTCGTTAGGGTTAAGATCAGGGTTTCTGAGCCTTGAAAAAAAATCATCCTGGAGCTTATAAGGGGTATCATTATTCTGGATTATTGTTAAGGAATTATTAAAATCATCAAATTCCATGTATTTGCTGATTTTATTTTTCTCATATGCGTCCCTGATTATCTCCTGGGATAAAATGTCATTAACATTGAAAAGAAGGGCATTAGGATATCTGCCAATGCTCAGCCCGTCAAAAAGAAGTTCGAAATCCATGGTATAATAGGAAACCTTAGGCTGGAGAAAAAATATCAGACAAACAGCTGAAATCATCAGGATAAGGCTCACTCTAACGAATCTCAAGGAACAGTTCAACTTAGCCTGTAGATTATTAAACGTATTTTTAAATCTGTTTTTAATGTGCTGGCCCAAATCCATCCTCCTGTTATCTGTCATTCCCTTTATGGTTCTGCTCAATGGGTATTAATACAATAAAGATTTATATTAATCAAGGGAAAAATACAAGGAAAAGGGCAGGAGAGGGTCATAAAAAAAAGACCCCCTTCTGCTGGATTTTCAGTTATACTGCATCCTAATCTTCCATGTCTCTGCCTCTCCGCCGGCGAAAACAGCCTCAAGTATATAAAAATACTGCTCTCCCCCGATAATGGTATCAGCATACTGGTAGTCATGGGATTCCGAGAGCCCTCCCTGTGCCGGTATAAGACCGGTGTTAAGCCTGACGGGGGCATAGGATATAAAGGGATTTACCTTTTTTGCACGCTGGCGGTACAGGTTCCAGCCAAGAAGCCCCACCTCGGAAAGAGTACCCCATGCAATATTTGCGGAAGACCCGGAGGCTGATGCAGAGAAATAATCAAGGACAACTCCATCGGGTATATTGCCGGATGTAACAGCAAACTCAATATTCAGGAAATTACTGGTGGAATTTATGCTTGGAGCACCGCTTCCGGAGGTCCAGTTCAGGGGATCTCCGTTATATGAATCCGAATAGGCATAAATTGCTCTTTTATTAGGAGCATTCGTCCACAGGCATTTTCCGTATTCGTAAGTCCATGAGGAATTGTTGAAGGACAGGTCAACCATTAAATTATCAGTGCCGTTATATTCAAAAGGCTGACTGAATACAAAATGCTTCCAGCCTGTCTGGCTTATATTTTCATTTGCCTGGTAGACAATCGTCCAGCCTGTATTTTCAAATACCGCACCGGTATCAAAATTCTGCTTTGCGGTATGTTTAAGCCTGATAGTCCAGTTATTCAAAGCCATGCCGGGAAGGCCTGCAATATCAATGCTCAGCCCCTCCAGGGTTTTTGAACCGGCCCCGAACTCACTTGACAGGTATATTATCTGGGTGCGGTTATCATGATAATAGGTATATAGAGGAGCATAATTAATAACAGAAGTTCCATCCCCGATACTGATGATATTTTCAGAGGTTATCCGCAGGGTTATGCCGAAGCTCCCGCTCCCCATTAAGCAAGTCCAGTCAAGATTAATGGGTATTTCAGTACCGTGGGGGCAATTAGCGGATATCTTTATCCGGTAGGGAGTACTGTTCTGGGCTGTCTGCCCGGCCGGTATAGATGGATAACTGCTGTTCTGGCTTATAATTTCAGCATATTCCGAAGACGATGAGAGAGTGCCGTTTACATTAAGGGCTGTCTGATTGCCGAGGTTCTTCAGGCTTATATAAATGTCAAAAGTCTCTCCTATATTTGGAACGCCATTATTATTGCCGATACTGTCATCAATGAAATGGGAGGCATAAGCAGGGTATGGCCCTTCGATAAGAACCGACGTATGGGCAGTTATGGAGGGGTCTCCCAAAAAATTGAGGCTGAACTGTATCCAGCGGAAGGAACAGTCTGTTTCAGCCGTACCTGCGAGCTGTGTCTTGGCCTGGTTGAATGCATAGCCTATCCGGTGCTGGTAAGTATCCTCCAGGGTATGCCTGAAAATCCAGTCACTGTACTGAAAGGAGGGCCCGTGGTCACTGGGGGTTGTATAGCCGATTCCGTATCTGGATGCTCCGATATAAACCACTGACCCGCCGTCAGGGTTCCTTATAAAAGCTTCTCCCAGGCACGGATCCGAGGCTCCGGACACTTCCGGATCAAAGGCATTGGTAATGCATGCAATTGTTGAGACAATGCCCGGTGTATTGTTGAGTGCCAGGGCACTGGCTGAAGTAAAATCCCCCCCTGATGACATTCCCCATACTGTGACATTGCCGTGGGTCGCCATGTGAAACAGGTTCATGCCCTGATTGAAAAGGGCTGAGAGAGTTGCCACGGATACAGCTGTATCGCTGTCATAAAGGGTATATTTATTATGATTGGGCCAGTAGGGAGCTATGTATTCATTATACATCTTTTCGCTCTTGATCTTGGCATCCCCGCTTGACCACAGGGTAACACCGCTTAGAAGAAGATTCTCTGCAAACTCAGGGTGATTAATGGAACCGGCATAGGCTTCCACTTTATTGATATAATCCAGAATCTGCTGTTGAGTCCTTACAGAAATTCTGCCTATTATCACATCGGGGACTATATCAGCATTATCAACCCCCATCTCCCCTACTCTGGAATCGCCGTCGGCATTCCAGTCGAACTGACCGTCAAAACATGCATAGAAAAGGTCACAGGGTATGGTATTGTCCGATTCACCGGCCCAGTCCAGATAAACATAGGTATTCTGATCAGGGACACTGTAGCTGGAATTGTCCCCCCCGTCCCCGATCAGCAGTACATAGGCTATATTGCTTTCCTGGACATGCTGAAATGTGCAGTTTTTTATCTTCAGCTGAATTGTGGAGCCTGGATAGGCTGAGTTTATTTCTGAAACTGTTTTTATTATGCTGTTTACCCCTGAGGAAGCCCTGAAGGAAGCATAGGTCTCCGCTGCAGGCTTTAAAGAATCGGTTGTGATAATGAGCATGTCATAATCCGTCGCCCTGGGTGATAAATCAGTCTTATGCGGATAAAAAGCCTTAATGTCGGCCGGGTTCCTGACCATCTCACCAATCAGGCGGTTGAAAATATCATTGCCCGGATAGAAATTACCCGGGGATTCTTCGAAATTATAGTCAATGCTGAAGACAGCATCCTGATACATGAAAAGCTCGCCGGTCAGGGTATTGTATTCAAAAGGGCAGTAGCTGAAATATAGTATGCTGAAACCCCTTGCCTTTCCGACGGTATTTATTATCAGCCTTTCAGAGGGATAAATACCCCCTGCTTTATAGGTTTTTTCATTAGGCTTTACGATATGTCCGGCGGGCCGGCTGATAATCTCATAGCCCTGGAATGGGCAGGGCATTAGCTTTCCCAGAGATAACATCTTTTCCTCACTGACGGAAATCCCGGAAACTGATGAATTTTCCGGGATTAGAACCTTTACCATAAAATAGGGCAGGTCCGGGTCACCCTCTTTTGCCAGGGAAAAGGCGTTCATATCCCTGTATCTTATCTTTGAGCAGTCATCCAGGGCTGTTATTTCAATTCTGTAGGGATCAAAGGAAAGATGGGCATCAATGATGCCCCCGCATGCCATTCCTGAAATGAAAAGCACAAAGGAAACAAATGCCAGCGTTTTGTATAACTTGACCATTAAATACTGTCCTCCTGTTATTGAATTCCTGGTAAAAAGATAATATCTAAAATAGCGTAATATCAATAAAATAATTTATATATCCCTGATTTAGAAAAATCAGAGAAAAATTGCTTATTTTTTTATGGAAATCAGCAGTATTCTGCAATATTATTGCATAGATTATAAGCATAACTGATAAAACATATGAAACTTAAGCTTAGCAGGTTCCTTAAGGAAAAGGTATTTAACAGGATAATTGAGACCAGGAGGCTTCTCAGGCGTTCGAAATACACCAGGATATTCGGCAAAACCATATTCCACCATGACCTGTGGCATCTTTCTCTAAGAAGCGTGACCCTGGCTGCCGGGGTGGGGACATTCATCGCTTTCACGCCTACCTATGGAGTCCAGGTGATGCTTTCCATAATTGCAGCCCTTATGCTCAGGATTAACCTTCCTGTTACCATACTCATGTGCATGGCGACCAACCCCGTAACCATACCCTTTGTATATTACTATCAGGCAAAGATAGGCCTTGCAGTTCTGGGCGCCGAGGCTGATATAAAACTGACCACCATACGTAATCTGCCCGATGTTATAAGGTTTTTCTTGCGATATACGGTGCCCCTGTGGATTGGCTCTTTTATAACTGCATTGGTCCTGGGCCTTATCAGCTACCTGTCCACTTATGTTCTCTACAATTTTCTGTCTGAAACACTGCCTCATCATAAGCCCCATGTAAAAAACAGAGAAAATATTTTTATTGATAAGCTTGATGATTTATAATAAGGATAAAGACTTGGGGTCTGCTCCTGTGGCTCAACTGGATAGAGCACCTGGCTTCGGACCAGGGGGTTGGGGGTTCGAGCCCTCCCGGGAGCATTATTTATATGAAACTTAAAAAAGAACTCCTGTTGATTGATGTTTTTTGTATAGCAACCGGAGCAATGATCAGCTCAGGCATTTTCATCCTGCCGGGACTGGCTTTTACACGCGTTGGGCCTTCACTGTTCGTCTCCTATATTATTGCCGGCTTCTTTGCCCTTACGGGTCTGCTGAGCTCGGCTGAGCTGGCTACTGCTCTGCCGAAGGCAGGGGGGAATTATTTTTTCATAACAAGGGGCCTGGGTCCCGCCATAGGCACCATAGACGGCCTTCTAAGCTGGTTTTCACTCTCTCTTAAGAGTTCCTTCGCCCTGGTGGGTATGGCTGCCTTTACAAGGCTTATTATTCCCGGTTACAATATACAGACCATTTCAGTAGCTCTCTGTATATTCTTTGTTTTATTAAATATCCTCGGAATAAAAGAAGCAGGAAGATTTCAGGTATTCCTTGTTATAAGCCTCATTGCCCTTATTATATTATTCGTAATCAGGGGAATCACAGAGGTCCAGATAGAAAACCTGACGCCCTTTTATCCTTACGGCCTTGAATCAGTTATAGCGACAGCCGGTTTTGTATTTGTATCTTATGGCGGGCTCCTCCACGTAGTTTCCGTTGCTGAAGAGATTAAAAACCCTAATAAGGTTATCCCCCTGGGCATGCTGCTTTCACTTTTTGCAGTAATTCTGTTTTATGGATTCATGGTCTTTGTCACCGTAGGAGTAACCCCTGCAGAAATACTGAAAGACAACCCGACACCCATTTCTGCTGCAGCCTCTTTCTTTATGGGCAGTTTCGGCAGGGTTGCGCTGAGCATTGCAGCTATACTTGCATTTGTTTCCACAGCCAATGCAGGCATAATGTCAGCCTCAAGATACCCCATGGCGCTTAGCAGGGATTATCTCCTGCCGGGAATTTTTTCCAGAATCAATAAAAGATTCAAAACGCCTCACACTGCAATAATAGCCACAGGCTCCTTTATGATAATGTCGCTGTTTCTCAAGCTGGATATGCTGGTAAAATCAGCATCAATTGTTCTTATACTTTCCTATATTTTTGCAAATTTATGCGTCATAATCCTGCGGGAAAGCCGACTGAGAAACTATCAGCCTGCTTTTCGGTCACCCCTTTATCCCTGGGTGCAGATCTGCGGGATAATCGGTTTCAGCATTCTTTTGTTTGAGATGGGGAGGAACTCAATCTATATCGCCATTCTTCTTGTTATGGGAGGCCTTCTGGTTTATTTTCTCTACGGAAGGTTCAGGTCTATAAAGGAGTCAGCCTTCCTGCACCTTATCGCAAGGATAACAGCCAGGGAGTTTGTCACAAGGCATCTTGAAAGAGAATTTAAGGAAATTATAAGGGAAAGGGACTCCATTATCCAGGACAGGTTTGACAGCATAATTGAGAACTCCCTGATATATGACCTGAAAGGTCCTATTGAAATTGATGAATTCTTTACATTTGCATCCGAAAAGATGTCTGAAAGGATAAACCTCACTGAACAAGAAATACACAGCCTGCTTGTAGAAAGGGAGAATGAAAGCACTACAGCCCTGACCAGGAGCCTTGCCATACCCCATATAGTAATTGATGGTGAGAATATCTTTGATATTTTTCTTTTCCGGTGCAGTGATGGAATAATCTTTTCAGAAAATAAAAGAATCAGTACGGTTTTTGTAATAATCGGATCAAAGGATGAGAGAAACTTTCACCTGAGAGCCCTTTCAGCAATAGCACAGATAGTCCAGGACCCGTATTTTGAAGAGAAATGGCTTTCAGCAAAAAACATTGAGGATATCAGGGACCTGATACTCCTGAGCAACAGACAGAGGTTCCATTAGATCTGATCATAGGGATATTTTTCCTTTACAGACCTTATTATATCATGGATTGACAGAAATATGTCCACCAGTTCAGGGTCAAACTGCTTTCCCTTCTGTCCCATGATATACTCAAATACATCCTCCTCGCTCCAGGAATCCTTATAAGACCTCCGGGAAAGCAGGGCATCGTATACATCCGCTATTGCAACAATTCTTCCCATCAGGGGTATGTCCTTCCCCTTCTTTGCCCCGGGGTATCCTGTGCCATCCCATTTTTCATGATGATTGAGGGCAATCTCGGCAGACATCTCATCCCAGTCAGAGGTACAGCTGGAAAACAGCATATGGCCATATTTTGTATGCAGCTTCATCTGTTCAAATTCACTGCTGTCCAATCTGTCATTTTTTTTCAGAATATGGTCAGGTATTCCAACTTTTCCTACATCATGCAGCATGGCGGCAATTCTCAGTATATCACAGCTGTGTTTGATGTCCTCAGGATTGATATTTTTAACCTCTCCCCACCTTTTATATATCTCTATGCTGTATGCCGCAACCCTGTGAACATGCATGCCTGTTTCCTTGGGGTCTCTGAACTCAGACATCCTGACCATCCGCAGAACCAGTTCCCGGGTCATTTTGGCTTTTTCAATGGAGGCCGCGGCATTGGTTATAAAAGGGTTAAGCATCAGCCTGTCGTTTTCAGTAAAAGCTGCAACCTTCCCTTCCCTGTCTTTTTTATTAATCAGCTGGAGAACACCTATCATGTCATCTCTTCCTGTTATGATGGGTATGGTAAGCACCGAAACAGTCCTGTAGGAGTATTTGACATCAAAGGATTTGTCATGGAAACAGGGCAGTTCAGGGCATATATCATAGACATTGTCTATTATCAGGTATTTTTTTGTTTTGGCGCAGTAGCCTGTGATGGATCTTTCATCAATGTCTATTCTCTCATTCTTGTAATAGGTTTTACTCGGTTCTCTTTTTATTGAATCATTCTGGACATAGCTGAACTCAAGCTTATTGCCTGCAACCAGGTAAATAGAGCCCGCATCGGCATTTACAAGCCTCCTGGATTCATATAGTATCCGTTCCAGCAGGATATCAATGTCTTTAATATGGTTTATCTTTTCTGTAAGGTCGAAAATATCCTTCAGTTTCTCTTCTATCTGAAGCACAGGCATTCCCCTTGTTTAATCACTACCAGGGCTTATAAATAATACCCCTGTCCACCAGCATTTCCTTGATAAGCATGACATTGTCCTCTGAATCCTTCGGACCTTCAATCTTAAGGTCATAAAGTATATTGGTGGTAACTTCTTCTCCGACCCATACGGTCTGTATCATATCCGGATTCACCGTTATCTTTATAATCTCCAGATCTTCCTGGGTCAGCTCCACAGCGGTCACAATAAGTATGATACCTGAATCCAGCATAAGGTGGGCTACCTCTGAAAGTCTTCTTATATGCTCCTGTCTGTTATTGCTGGAGCCCTTTATGTCTGCATCCACACCGTAAAGGATGTTCCCTATACCGAGGAAATAGACTATCTTTCCCTCATTGAAAAGCCTTGCCTCCAGGTCTTTGGCAATCTTTTTCTTTCCTGCATCCTTATTTCCGGTAACAAGTATCAGGGTAGCCTTCTGATTATACCTTTCAGCCCTTTGTTCATAGGTTATCCTGCTTTTTTCCCACTTGTAGTTCCTGAGCATTACCTTTTCCCTGAGCCAGTTCTGCTTGTCATCCATTGCTTCAGTTATGATACCTCCGCCGCAAATCTGGTAATTGTCCACAAGCACGAATCTGCTGGTGGCCCTGTTCTTTTCATGTTCATCAAAGGCGACGGCTTTGCTCAGCTTAATAATGCACTCGGCAACATCATGCCGGTTTATGACCCTCTTATTTTCTTCATAGGAAAGGTCTGATGCATCCACAACCTTGAGTATATCCTCTATCTTTGCCTTTACCCTGGAGGTGCAGAGTTTGAAGAGGTATTCTTTTCCGGTTACGAGAGGATTCCTGCTTAACCAGAAAAGGCTTGCCTTAAACCTGGATGATATTTTAGGTTTTTCTTCCAGGGAATTGACAGCAATCTCTCCCCTGGAGACATAAATCTGCTCTTCCAGGGTAAATCCGGTTGATTTGCCTGAAACAGCGCTTTTTAGAGGTGCTGTATTGAAAGATTCTATCGTTGAGATCCTGCTTTTTTTACCCGAGGGATAGAATATTACATTGTCCCCGGCTGAAATTTTCCCGCTCTCCACAGATCCTGCAATAATTCTCCTGTTGTCATTATGCCTGGTGAACTTGTATATATCCTGCACCGGCATCCTGAAGGGCTTGTTTAGATCCACGTTCTCGGTTTTAAGCCTGTCCAGCATCTGTAAAACGGTTTTTCCCCTGTACCAGGGCGTATTTTCCGACAGACCTGCTATATTATCGCCTTCTCTTCCGCTTACTGGAATAAAGCATACCGGGTCTATGTCAATATCTTTCAGAAATAGCCTGTAATTTTTCTCAATGCTGTCATAGGTGTCCCTGTCATACCTGATAAGATCCATCTTGTTTATAAGGACCACAATCTGCCTGATCCCGAGCATTGACAGCATGTAACCGTGTCTCTTTGAATTCTCTTTTATGCCCTCTTGTGCATCAATCACCAGGAGTGCTGATTCAGCCCTGGAAGCCCCTGATACCATATTCTTCAGAAATTCAATATGGCCGGGAGCATCAATTATTATATAATTTCTCTTTTTTGTACGGAAAAAGACCCGGGCAGAATCAATTGTTATGCCTTGAGCCTGTTCATCTTTCAAGGCATCAAGCAAAAAGGCATATTCAAACGGCCTGGAATTGTTTTTGCAATATTGCTTTATGGACTCAAGCTTACCCTGGGGAAGGCTCCCGGTATCAGCCAGCAGTCTTCCTATGACCGTACTCTTGCCGTGGTCCACGTGGCCCGCAATTACTATGTTCATCTGTTCTTTTTTTTCTATGCTACTGTCCATATAACCTGCCTTTCTACATATATCCGTCTCTTCTCAATGTCTCAAGCCCTCCGCCGTCATCCTTATCCTGAGCCCTTCCTGACCGCTCCGCTATATTGGAAAATTTCCCGGACCTCAGTTCCTCTATTATCTCCTCAACATTAGCCGCCTCAGAATCAACGGGCATGGTGCAGGGATAACAACCGAGAGACCTGTATCTTTTTTTGTCTCCATGATTATAATAAAGGCTCACTGTAGGAATCTTCTCCCTGTGTATATACTCCCAGATATTAAGCTCTGTCCAGTCCAGAAGGGGATGAATCCGGACATGGGTTCCCGGGGCAAATTCTGTTTTGAACTGGTTCCAGAACTCGGGGGGCTGGTCTCCGATATCCCAGATGCTTTCTTTATCTCTCGGAGAAAAATACCTTTCTTTTGACCTGCTCCCCTCTTCATCAGACCTTGCACCCACGATAACTCCAGTAAAGGGTTCAGTATTGACATCCACCTCATACTTCCCTGTCTTGTGATTCATAATATACCTTTTGCCCTTGCCGCTCAGGGTATCCTTAAGGGCATTTGTCTTGAGCAGTCTGCAGCAGGTTATCCTGTCAACATTGCCGTCGGGAAAAGTCTGTTTACTATTAAGGGCTTCCTCATTCTGACCGTATATCATCGTAAGATTCCATTCAAGGGAAAGCCTGTCCCTGTATTTTATCATCTCTGGTATTTTATAGGCGGTATCAATGTGAACCAGCGGAAAGGGTACATGTCCGAAAAAGGCCTTTCTGGTGAGCCATAATAAAACCGTACTGTCCTTCCCAATTGACCATAGCATGCACAGGTTCTTAAAATTGTAATAGGCTTCCCTGATAATAAATATGCTCTTATTTTCAAGCTTTTCCAAGTGATCCATAAAATTTATCCTTGATCAGTTTTTGTAATATTCTTTTACATATAATTTGCATTTTTATCAAGTAATTTTTCGCTTGATTCTTTATAAAATTGATATAGAGTCTGCCTAAATGTTTAACATTAAGAGCATAATCAGCCCTGGGGCAGTACTTTTGGTTTTATTCGGCCTTTTATATTCTGCTGTTTTCCTTGCTGATACCTGCAGAGCAAAAACCCTGCAGGCCCGGGGATATTTCCTGAGCCAGTACCAGCCGAAAAACACTGAGTCAATCGCCTACCTTAAAAGATCCATTTCCTTAAACAGCGATGACTTCCGAAGTAAATGGTTTCTGGCGCAAATATATTACAATCACGGGATGTTTAAGGAATCAGCAGACCTTACCCTGGAGATACTGAAAAGTTTAGAACTGAGTGATATCAGGATTCTTTTATACAAGACCTATGCCAGAATGCAGGATTATCACAATATGGCTGAACAGTCCATGGAGATTTTCAAAAAATACGGTTTCTCCGGGAATGACTACAAAAGGTTCAGCACGGGCATGAACAATCTGATAGAGTACAGGATAATGGCATTGATGGCAGGAGATAAACAGGATGGTCTGGAAAATTATATCAATTATCTTTTTGACACACCCTTTGACAGGCTTCCCTATGAACATTTCAGGGGCCTTAAGTATGCGCTGGGCAATGAATGCGCTGATGCAGTCCGGTACTTCCTGAAATACAATAAAATTTATATTAACAAGCAGATACTCGCCCTTTATGCCTGCTGCCTTGAAAAAGAAGGTTATACAGCCGGGGCTCAAAACCTTATAAGAAAAGAGAAAGAACAGGCAGAAGACAGCCCTGTATCAAGTTTTCTGGTGGCGTTTTATGAAAAGTGCAAATAATAGCTTCTGTGATACAGCTATAGTAATCCTGACGGTGCTTACGATTTTTGTATCCAATTTTTATTTCAGCAGGGCTCTGGTAGACCAGTTCCGCTTTCCAAAACTGGCAGTCCAGCTTATATTTCTATGGATTATAATAGCTGTTTTTGCAGCATGCAGATTTACCAGTCTTGGCACAGTTTTCAGGAACAGGCTGTTTTACCTTATCTACCTGTTTCTGGCGGGGGCATTGCTCTCCCATATTATAAACAAAAGCGGCAGGGATGGAGTTTTTTTTCTTATTATAGCATTCACCCACTGCCTGTTTCTTATAGCCCTGGGAACCGTTCTCAGAAAAAACAGCCATTTTATCCCCCTTATTATAACTGCGATGATAGTTGTATCATTGCTTGTTTCCGTCTGGGCACTTATCCAGGTTCTGAACATGGATCCTGTTTTCAAAATATCCGGCGAAAGGCTTGAGTACTACCGGGTAACTCGCTTTGCTCCCACCGGCTTTACGGGTAATACCAATGTTTTCTCAGGAACAATGCTGTCGGCGGTACCTCTGATTTTCTGCCTTCTGCTGTATGCAAGGGGAAAGTTCAGGCTCATACTCTGGCTATCAGCAGGAATAATAATTGCTCCCCTGGCAGTCAGTATGACCAGGGGTGTTTTAGCAGGGGTTATTATCTCCCTCATTTATGCTGTGATTAAAAAGAAGCATACTAAGACAGCAGTAATACTTTCAATAGTCCTTCTGACCGCATTCTCAGTCTTTTTCGTTTCCTTTGAAAGCAGGGTAAGGGAAAGATTAGAATCAACCCTCACACTGAAGGAGCTGAGCATACAATACAGGCTGAAAATTTATGAGATATCCTTCAGTATAATAAGGGATCACCCCCTTTTCGGCACAGGACCCAACAGCTTTTACAGGGTCTTTTCCCATTACAAATACCTGCATCTGGATAAAAACCCCTGCCTTCATGATGACAGCACCTTTATTTCACTCTCCAGGTCTTTCCCCGAACAGGCTCACAATGATATACTCCAGAATATTACGGAACTCGGGATTATTCCCAATTTTTTTGCCCTGATATTCCTCATGGCAATGATTATAAAGAATAATAAAATTTTTACGGATAAATCAGTACGGATATTGTATGCTGATATCCCCGAAAACACACTGAAAGGCTTCCTGAAGCTTTCGGTCATAATTTTTTTAATAAATGCCCTTTTCAATTTCCCCTTCCACTTCGCCACATCAGGCTTAAACTTTATAATTACCCTGAGCCTGCTGTATTCCCTGTCTTATAAAAAAATTGACAAATCATGAAAATCAAATACAAAAAAAGAAGGAATTGAAAATTCCTCCAGGGAAAGGCAGGAATTGTAATTCCTCTAGGAAAAGGCAGGAATTGAAAATTCCTCCAGGGAAAGGCAGGAATTATAATTCCTCTAGGAAAGGCAGGAATTGTAATTCCTCTAGGAAAAGATGAAAATAACCGAAAACAAAAACTGGTACCTTATTAAATCAGCAGTTCCCGATTTCCTCTACGACCCCCTTCTTCAGCTCTACTACAAGATAATAAGGCTTGGGTATCTGGGCACCAATGTATACTGCCCGATATGTGAGAAAAGACACAGGAAGTTCAGGGGCGGAGGCTGTCCTAATTGCGGTTCATTCATCAGGCAGAGGGTTCTTTGGCTCTTCCTTAAAAAAAAGACCAATCTTTTCAGCGATAAAATAAGGTTCCTTCATTTCGCCCCGGAGCTGTTTTTCTATAAAAGGTTCAAAAAGATGCAAAACCTTGAGTACCTTAGTGCAGACCTGCGTTCTCCAAGGGCTATGGAAAAGATAGACATGGAAAATATCCAGTATCCTGACAACAGCTTTGACGCTATAATCAGCAGCCATGTCCTGGAACATGTCCACAGCGATATAACAGCCATGAAAGAGCTTTTCCGGGTGCAGAAACCGGGTGGATGGTCCATACACCTGGTTCCCATTGTATATTCCAGGAGTACAACCCTTGAAGACCCCGCGATAAAAACTCCTGACAAGAGAACCCTTTACTATGGCTGTTTCGATCACAAAAGAGCCTATGGCACCGATTATGGATCCAGGCTGGAATCAGCAGGCTTCAGGGTTGAAATTATCAAGGCAAAGGAATTCTGCACCCGGCAGGAGATTCTGGATATGGGCCTTGACGGGGATTTTGAGATATATTACTGCCTAAAAGAATAATAATTCAGGTTAAAAAATGGATGATTGGTTTGTCATAGCGAATCCTGTTGCCGGGGGCTCTAAATGCGCAAGAATGCTTCCTGAAATCCTGGAACTTCTTACCAGGAGCGGAATCAGCTTTAAGAAGGCAATATCGGAAAAAAGGGAGCATGCGGTAAACCTTGCCCATGAAGCAGTCAAGAAAGGATACAGAAAATTTATCAGCATAGGCGGTGATGGTACTGCCAATGAGGTAGTGAACGGGCTGAAAATCCATGATGGGATTGACCCCCTTGATTTCACCCTGGCTCTTATACCTGCCGGTTCAGGCAATGACTGGGGCCGTTCAGTCGGCATATCGGCCGAACATGAGTCTGCTGTCATGGCAATTAAAAAAGGCATTACAGGGATACAGGATATATGCAAGGCAAAGTTCAGGACAATACACGGAAAGATGGCAGAAAAACTCTTTGTCAATGTTGCAGGCGCAGGTTATGATGCCGATGTGCTTTTCAGGACAGAAAGAATGAAACAGGCTGGCAGAAGGGGAAGCTGGCTTTATTTCTACAATATATTCACATCCCTGTTTTCCTACAAGCCATCTCTCACTACCGTCAGGATAGACGGACTGGAGGTTATCAGGGAAAAGGCTCTAAGCGTAAATATAGGGATAGGCAGGTATAATGGCGGAGGGCTGATGCAGGTTCCCCATGCTCTCCTGGATGATGGCAATATAGCCTTCACTTTTATCGGGGATATAGGTAAATTTGGAATTATATCCAATCTTTCCAGGCTGAAAACGGGAAATATCCAGGGGATAAAGAAGGTCCAGCTTCTGAAGGGGAAAAAGATAGAGATAAATTCTGAATCACCAATGCTTTTTGAGGCAGATGGAGAAGCGCTGGGCGAAACCCCTCTCTATTTTGAAGTCGTACCCGGGGCTCTGAGGGTAATTAAAACCCAGTATTGAAACTGGTGTAAAGAAAAGCCCTCCCGTACCACTCACGTACAAGAGGGCTTTTTTCCTATATGCTTCCTGCGACCAGGTTTTTAACCAGTATAGTTGGAGAGCCTACATTCCCGCCCCCAAAGAACGGGTGTATGGGCTCAAAGGCCAGGTCATTTCCTATGCATTCAATATTGCTTAAAAAGTCAAATACATTTGAGCCTATTGTTATGGTGCTTATGGGCCTGGTAATTCTGCCATTCTCTATAAGTACTCCATCGCCGTTTATGCTGAAATCTCCCGAGACAAGGTTTATCCCCCTTACATCCAGAGGATTATAAAGATAAAACCCGTATTTTATACTGCTTATCATATCCTTTGGATCCGCACTGCCGTTCTCAACATAGAGATTTGACAGAGAGGCCATAGGCAGTGAGCCATAGTGTGCCCTCCTGCTTGATCCTGTCGGCATTGTTCCGTTCTTTTCGGCAGACTGGAGAGAATAGAGATAAGACTTCAGGACGCCGTTCCTTACTACTGTAACCTTCCTGGTGGCAATACCCTCATCATCATAGGGAGTACTCTGATAACCGCCGGGCATAAGGGGATCGTCAACGATATTAAGAAATTCCGGGGCTATCTTTTCTCCAAGTTTATCCTTGAACACAGACATGTTCCTGTCCACAAGATCTCCAATAAAGCCGTTTGAAAGCCTTGAAAATATCTGATTTGCAGCCCTGGAATGGATCAGGACAGTCATTTCCTCAGATTTAAGACCCTCTCCCCCGGCTGATATTATTACCTTTCTGGCTGCTTCCTGGCCCAGGGAAACCGGGTCAAAATCATCAAAAAATATACCTCCGACCTCCGAGGTCTTCATCTGCCTGTTTTCTCCCTTTCCGCCGATTACTATATACATGCCCCTCCACTTGGTAGTAGCATATTCCACATCTAGGCCGTTGCTATTGTTTATGGCATGCCTGGTTATTTTCTCTTCATAGCTGGATACCCTTGAGACCTTTATCATGTCTGAAAAATCGAAGGCCGCCTTTTCAACAGCCATCACCTTTTTTATCTTGGCATCCATACTGCAGCTTTTAATCTCATGGTCAAAGAAGGGATTCTCTTTTGTCCCCTTTTTGTAAACATCCAATGATTTAAGTCCCGGAGCAGGCTCAATATTTTTTTCCTCAGGAAGACGGCTTATTATATCTGAAACATCCCTTATCATTTTGATAATGCTATCCTTGAAAACATTATCCTTGAAACCGAAGCCTACCCTGCTTCCCTTCCAGAACCTGACAGCAACACCTGTTTCATTTTCCCTGTTTAACAGCTCAAGGTTCTGATGACATACGGAAATATTAAGATTCTCCGACTCCACTTTATATACTTCACATTTATCAAATCCCATGCTCAAGGCAAGGTCAATTATCTGTCCATTGCTTAGTTTTTCCACAGCTATCCTCCTTATCTCTTTTCTGTTCCGCCGACTATTATGGCAGGTATTCTCAGAGTCGGACATCCCATATCAGCAGGAACAAAC
>CAYSKJ010000033.1:0-23302 GCA_964431655.1 uncultured bacterium
AAATGACACAAGCACAGCAGTATGTAGAAGTCTCAATCCTTTATTACTCAAGGTATTCATTTCAATGTGGTCGATCATCGGTACTTCTACTTTAAGGAGGGCAAGTCTCAATCCTTTATTACTCAAGGTATTCATTTCAATCCTCTCATTCTTCTTTGTTCCTGTTCTTGGTACAATATTGCGGGTTTTAAAAAAGCTGGTGAAAAAATTTTCTTGCTCCTTTAGTATATTTTCTAATGAGAACGGATTGGCTGATATTCTCGCATGTAGAGATTTAAAAAAGCAAAGGCTCCTATTTTGTAATAAGTTCATTAATAAATTAAATTTATGTATAGACCTGAAATTTACTTCAGAGATTTTTAATAAAAAGAATTATACTATTTTATAATGGAAGTTTATTGCAGATTTTTCCCGTGATCCTCCTTATTGATTATTTCAAGAAATACCCATCCCAGGGGTTCTTTTGACTTTGTTACAATACGCAATTTTGGTTCAGATTGATTTCTATAAGGGGCTCCTCTCCTGTTTCTAACATTATGAAACTGGAAAAAGGTCTTTGAATCAAATCCCGTGAATCGGCCAAGTTTAATCATGGAATAGATGTTTTTATCATTTGATTTTTTAAGGTACTTCACGAGTGACTGCAACTTATCATTTCCGATAATTCTTACATCGTTATTAAGGAGACGTAATGAAAAAAATTTAGAAGATGACAATAATGATGCGATGAAATGTTTCTTAAAATAATCTTCAAATACGAAGATGCAATTATTGGGTCTATTAATATTGGACTTTACGTAATCAATCGTTACATTGAAATTAAACTCACTGGCTGGGCTTATAGTTTCTATAAAGCTGTCATATTCAGTATCCAGAGCTTCAATTTTTTGTTTTGTTTTAGTAAAATAGCCGTCAGTTATCTTTACCAGGCTGAATGGATCGATATAGGTGGTATTCCTATCCTGCCTCTCGCGATTTGAGGTGAGTTTTTTCTCAATAAATATGCCTTTCCTATCGTTATTGAAGGAAGATAGAAGTGATTCAGGGGCTTTGTGCTCAATAAGATAGTCAAAGAATGCAGTTCTGATAGCTCCTTTTATGGAGCTTCCAGGTATATAGGGAGTTTCATTGCTTAATCTTATGAATCTCTCAATATTCAGTGTTCCTACTACTCTGGTATTTAGCCTGTTCTGGTTCAGTGCAGTAGTGTATTTTGAGACCAGAGAACTATGTGCTTTTATTTTTGCAATTGAGTGCTCATCAGGATTGAATTTTTCCGCTCTGAATTTAAGAAAGGCTATCCTATCATTACCGTCCATTAAAGAGGAAAATTTAAATTTGTCATGCTCGGACAAAGAGTTGATAAGCTTTATATAGTCTATCCTGTGGAGATCTCTGTCATGTATGTGATAATCAAAGATATTGTATGTCTCCCCGCATCCTATATGTAGAGGGCTTAGAACAGTCCCTTTAATTGTATAGGTAATATTATTCATTTTGCATCCTCCTTCACTGTCAAAGGATAAGCGAGAATTTGCCCATTATGAACTATACGGGGATCAGCATGAATATTGCTTATGATAGTGCCGTATATCTCTTTAACTGGATTATCATAAAATATCGAGCCTTCCTTTATCATTGCAATAGGTTTTTTAAATGGGATTTCATTCACGGCCTTATCATTGGATATTCCAGTTTTTGGATACTTTGTATGCAGTTTATAGTATCCATTCCTTGGATCGGTCTCTGAAAGGATCCCTAGAGATAACGACATAAAAGCATTGCAGTCAGAATAAGAAAATTCAATGTCATTTTTTTCTGTAACAATGAATTGGCCCTTGCCGGTAGATGCATCCTTCCCATATCCAGCTTTGCCTATGGCTTCCACATAATCAATTACAGTATTGTCATCAAGTATTGAATTGTTTTGAAAATATAGATCAAGAAGATGATTTTCAGCGAAGAAACGCTCATCAGAGAAGAATAGGCCGCCTCTGCGCAGGGTTGAGCTGGTCAATCTGTCTATAGTATTATGAGGAGTAGGCTCATTTGCTTCCTGTGGTATTGATCTGCTGACTTCAAAGAGTAATTTTATGGTTTTTTGTGATATTACATTATTAATCTTGTTCTGCAGGAGGTCCTTCTTTATGAAATTTTTTTTCTTGATAGATTTGATGTCTATATCTTTTGAGGGAGAGAACTGTCTTATAGGAAGCAGAGGAAAAGGAAGGCAGTCTTTGGGAAATGCATTTGAGAATACCATTGCCCTGCCTTTCTGACATTCCTGCAGGAATTCTATCAGGGTTTGTTCCCCTTTGTCGTACCTTAGCACCCAGCAGAGCATTCCGAAAAGGGTATCGGACTGGATTGGATTCGAAAAACTTGATTTTGGTTTTAATATTAGCCTTTTCATATTGACCCCCTAAGGAGTTTCTGAGAGATCAAAAGGTTCTTCTTTTCCGTTTTCAACTATTTTCAGGTCCCTGAATATGATCTTTCCATATCCTCTTGAGCCCGATCCTCCGAGATAATCCTTCTGAAGAAGATTTAGCCCTCTTCTAAGAGTAGCAAGACAACCATAATCTTTTTCATCAAAGATTCTAAGAACCATTTCAAAATCAAAACATGCTCCGGGACTGACTCTCTCCATGTCGCGCGGATTTGAGACTGCTCGTATCCTGTCAATAGTGTTTTCCTTTTTGATCTCTGTAATCTCTATGCCAGTCTTGATCTTATCCATATATTCCTTTGTAAGAAAGGCATCCCTTGCGATTAATCTCGTTGGGCCCTGAACTGAATCCTGAGATGAGTTTCCAAACAGCTTGCATATCTCGCAATCAGGGTCATTGCACTTATGAACTTTGCCACGGCTCTTCTCTACAAGGTCTTTGTCCCATTCAAGCAGTGACCTCATTTTTCCTTTTATGGATGACCCGGGTATATAGGGTAATTTTGTTATGGGGTGCTTGATTATGGGATTATCTACTCCGCCTATCTCTATCTTTTCATTGCCTGCCCCTATATGAAGGCCTGTCACTACTTCCAGTATTCCTTTTAGTGTTTTGTAAACTAATTTTTCCATTCCTTATATTACCTCCGTTAATTTTTTTTGAAATAGCCTACTACAGCTTCGAAAAATATAAGAAAAGCTGAGAAATCCTTCAGATCATTAATGCTGTTTACACCAGAATTAATGAATTCAAGAAAGTTATCTTTTACGTGTCCGCTTTCCTTTGCATAGGTCGCCTTGCTTTTTATAAGCTTGATGAACGGGTACTGCTCTTTGAATTTAAGCTCTTTGTCTGATTGAGAAACCTGCATTTCGATTATTCGCTCGATTCTCTTGAATTCATGGTAAAATTTTCTGAGCTGGTTTGGGTTTAGATTATCTGTTTCCTTTAGCTTTTTTGAATAATCTTGTGCAGTCTGATCAACGAATGTCGGATCCAGTATCGTCTTCTCGGTGTCCTTGTAGAATTTGTAGGTTGGCATATAACATCCTCCTTTAAGATTTTTTTATTTTTTCAATATTTCTATTTTTATAAACGGTCAGGAACATCGGAATTTTAAGATATTTCATCAGTTTGTTCTCTTCTATGGGATCTTTTAGGAGTTCGCGAAAGGTGTCTATCTCGTCCTGGTTTATTATCTTTTCGCTGGAATCTCTCTTTGCGATATTTCTATAGAGGTCATATGTGAACAGGGGCTTATAGCGAAGGTTATGCATGTCCCTGTTATCTTTGATCATTGACAGGAACATGTTATGGTATAGGAGAATCCTGTAGAAAAAGCTGTCGCTGGTATTGGAATCAGGGTCTCGTATAAGGCTGTTTAGTCTATCTTTATATTCCAGCAGAGGGCGAATATCATGCCATTGTATGGTAGTGCTGAATAGAGTAAGGGCATTTTTTATGATTTTGTCATTTTCTGTTAGTTTTTTTGAGTCTTCCAGCATGCTGTCCGCTTTGCTGACCGCATTGTATATGGGCATACTGCTGTGTATTACGTTAACGCCTGCAGATAGGGTAATATGGCTGTTATTGCAGGTGTATTCCCTGAAAAGATTGTTCATTTCTTCAGCGAAGTTTATTATAATATCATAGGGTCCTATATACAGCAGGTCATCACCGCCACTGTATACAGTATAAATATCCCTGTACTGCTCTTTATTTTTGTAATTTCCTGACACCAGTGACTGCAGGACTCCGGTAAAAAAGTTATTTAAAAGGCTTGAGAGAGTAATATAATGAGAAAGGGAATAACCTCTGCCGGATAGGCCAAGCGCATAGTTCTCAAGTCCTGTGCTGAACAGCTTGCCCAGGTTGTCCACATCCGCTTTTAGCACTCCCAGCATAGGCCTGCCTATGGGCTTGCCATCGAGGATATCCAGAGATGAGCATGCTATGCAGGTAAAGGTCTTTATAGAGTTGGGTGCAGGTCTTTCAGGGCACTCATCTTCTGATTCTTTTCTGTATGTCTGGGAGAGGGTGCTGCATTTGTTAGCTTGATCGCTGAACCTGGGTATATAATTGGCAATATGCCTTTGGGGGAATAAGTGTTTTTCTCTATAGGGGTCTATATTCTCTATCAGAATGGGATTCTTAATATCCTCCGTCTCATTTCTGCTTTTTGCTAGTGAGAGACTAATGCCAAGATCGCCGTCAAAGAATCGAATGGACTCAGGTAGAGATTCATCGTGCCAGACTAGATATCTGGCATAGGGGAGATTTTTCCCTATTTTTTCTTTTTGATTATAGCAGGATTTACAGAGCTGATCATCGAGATATTCATCAGAGATAGGATTTTTATTGCACATACTGCAGGGGGAGTTCTTCTTAAGAAGCTCATACTGATCAGAGAATACCATATCCATTGGATTAAAATCCTTGGTGGAAAGTATATCCCTGAAAGGCCTTAATTTTTCCAATTCAATGCTTTTTCCTATTTTTTCCTGTATTTCGCTGAATTTTTGTGTGGAAAGGTCATCTGCGCTGGAAGAAACAGAAAAATCAATATTAAAGCATATTTCTCCCATAAACTCTCTATACAGCCATGTGTTTATTTCCTTCCTTATGGTTTTTAGCTTTTCAATTGTGTCGGGAGTATTATGAGCCAAAATGAGAAACCTCCCCCCGGCATGGATAATTCTGTTTATAAGGGGAAGTCCGAGTTTGCTAACTATAACCAGAGATAATGCATCTACAAGTTTATCAATGTAGAAGGACCTGGCACGCAGTACCTTTGAGACACCTCTTAGATTTTCCCTTTTAAGTGAAAAGATATATTTCTGAATACCGCTGATATCTCCAGAAATAAAGAGAAATCTCTTCTCATCATTATTTTCTATCTCATCCTCGGAAAATTCAGGATTTGTTTCTTCAAAGTAGCGATAAAGCGACGTTGCAAAGGCTGCTGTGGTCAGGGAATGACAATAGAGAGAGATGTCAGGAATATCAATCGTGGATGAAGGTATACACCATGTATATTTCTCAAGCATTGATGCAAGGGAAGATACTGCAAAGGGAGAATGTATATCAAACTTCTTGATATCTTTTTTTAGAGCTTCCAGGAGTACTTTATATTCCTGCTCTGAGTCTGATTTATCATGCTTCGAGCTTTTACTTGGGAAAACCCTATCGTCGATAAAGCTCAGCCCCCTGAGTTCATAATCATATTCATGGGAGGGAGTACCTGCAGAATCTAATCTAAGATTTTCAAAAATGGATGTGAGTCTTACAGTCTTATAGTCTCCTTTCTTATGATATTCAGGATTTGATTCCCTGTCAAAACCAGCAGACAGCCTATCTGACTTCTGGATAAGCTTGTGGAACCTGTTAGACGGGTTATGATGTTTTGCGGCAAGCCAGGCGATATTGTTCATTTCTTTCTGCTCGCCAATATAGATTTTCTGCGGTTCGAAAATACTTCTAAACTCATCAATGAAGTCATGGGTGAATATGCTGTGTATGTAGCCGTATCTCATCTTGTCGGGCGATGATTTTGCAAAATTTGCATATTCGGTGGAATTCTCTATTGGCGGTTTTTCTATGCCTGTTCTCTGAACAAGCTTTCCAATATCATGCAAGAGTGCAGATATTGCAATTATCCTTATATTACTGATTTCTGATGTCACAAAAAATACCTCCTTTGTCAGAATATGACACATTCTGCGTTTCAAGCTGGAATAATTATCAATTATAATCCAATTCGCTCAGATAACAAAGTATTTTTTTCCGGGCCTGCCTCAAAAGCTAATATTAGCATTAGCTTTTGAGGGAGTAGAGGAGACCCGGGGTTTTCAGGCCTATGGGTTGGCCTTGAGTATTATTTTGGATGGTATTTTTATAATAATCCTTTTTTTTGTTTTGTCAATAGGAATCTATATCAAATTTTCCCAGGCCGAAGGTTGTGTTTTTCCCCATGTTGATATAGGTGCCGAGAACAAGGTAGGGAAGAAAGGGGCTGAAGTCTCCCTGAAAGACAGCATTGCCCATGATGCCTCCCATGTTTATTACTCTCTGCTGTCTGGAGGAATGCCTTCTAAGATTGTACCAGAAGAGATCCGAGTGGAGCTTCTTAATGGCCTGGCTTTTTTCTATCAGCTCATTAAATTCAATTTCCAGAGGGCGGGGAGTGTGGAATTTGGAGAGCAGGAATATCCTCCGCAGAAGCACTCTTATAATATTGTGAAACTCAAAGGCTTCGGGCTGAAGGTGGCTTCCGTCAAAAATTATCCTCAGGGGGCTTAGGAAATAATAGACAAGTTCTGAATTACCGCGGAGTTTTTCCATATATCTATCAAGCATGGTATTATCTATCTTTGAGTTGTCAAAATTGATCTTTTCGGCCCCATTCTCATAGATGACGGAATCGTTTTCAATTGAGTTCAGGTGAATTATGTTTTTTACTTCAAATTTTGACCTTCTCCTGCCTATGCCGTGATCCCCGAGGTTTATAAGGGTATATACAAAGTAAGGCAGGTAATCTATGGCTTTGCCTATTATGGTAAGTTTGAAGAATGTCTCGGAGTTCTGATTGATAATGCCTCCCTGGGTAAGGGGAGGGAAAAGGACAAACGGTTTGGGTACATGTTCATATTTGCGCATTACCTCGCTTTTGTCCGGGACAGGTGTCTCAAAGATGTATGAATAGGCGCAGTTGTGGGTAAGAAGGCATCTGCTGCATTCCTTGCGGTAATCCGAGCATACTATCTTTTTGAACATGAAGCCGAAGAATCCCCTTATGGCAGAACCCGGGTTCAGGGGAAGGGTTATCCTGTCAAGGGCCTTTATGTTTATCTTCAGGTGGATGAAGGGCAGCACTATTTAGTATACCTGATCTTGTGGGTGTCCAGGAAGGAGCCGTTGGTGAGGAATTTGACCACGGGCATGGTCTTCTCGCCGAGGGATTCGGAGAGGGCATTGTATTCAGCGGAGATGGTCTTTAAGTTCAGGTATATCTCCTGGGAGGTGATATGGGCATCGGGTATTATTTCATCATTGCGGAGTTCGAGATAGATTTCGAATATGGGGTTTAAGTCAGAGTCTTCGGTTTTTTTCATGAAGAAATTGCCGGTAAAGTATTCGGTAAGGAAGGCGGATCTCTCCAGGGCCTCTTTTATCTGGTAGACCAGGACATTGGCGCCGTAGACTGTGATGCCTCCGTCCATCCTGCCGTAGACTATGACAAAGGGCAGGTTCTGTATGCTCTGGGGGCTTACATTGAGCTTTCTGGCATATTCCAGGGGGTCTGTGCCATATCTCTGGATTATGGATATCATGTCATTGAATTCTATTATCTCTCCCCGGTCGGAGGTCCTGTAGCGGAGGAGGGGGATGGCCTGGTTCTTTGTGACCACAAGCTCCTGGTCTACTTCTTCCAGGAAGTGGGTGCCGGGGTCATACTGACAGATGGTGGGTATGACTGTAGAGCCGAAGAGCTTTGTTGTGATCTCGGGGTTTTTGTGAAGTATCCTTTTTATGGCGGCGCAGAGAAGGGTCTCTTTGCCCAGGCTTCCGAAGTCGGCAGAGCCGTATCCGGATAATATGGTATGTATATTGTCCGGGGCATAGCCGAGCTTCTGGTTGATATAGTCGCGGTAATTCTCGGAGTAGCCTTCGCCGGCCAGGCGGAAGTTTATGTTATAGTCTTTTACGGGGATGTTCTGGTCTTCAGCCAGGTCTATAATGCGCTTGGCATAGGGGGGATAGCTGTATATGACCGTATATTTGTAATGGGGGGAGAAGCGGGACAGTGCCTCGAGTATCTCATGCTCATTGATGCCGGGGGTGAAGAGGGTCAGATTCTTTTTCTTTATGCCGAGGTTGCGCAGTCCCCAGGTCGTAAGCTCTCCGGATATCCAGGATCCCAGCCCCAGTGCCACTATGGCCAGGACGGGGTTATGCTCTATGTGGAAGGATTCAGAGAGGTCGCTGTAGATGTAATAGTCCACATACTGCTCCTGAGAGGGGAGCTGGGGCCAGTAGGTGGGCTTGCGGGTCGTACCTGAGCTTCGGCATATTATATGCTTGTCATGGAGGGTGCCGTCAATGCAGAGCTCGTTTAAGGGGTATCTGTTTATATAGTTTTTTTTGTCGGTTAATGGTATTAGATGATACTGCTCGGGGATGGCGGGTATCAGGTTCATGGTGTCCATGAGAAAGCGCCGGTAGGCGGGGACTTTCTCTATGGCCATATTGTAGATGGTATTGAAGGTCTTGTTCATTAACTATCTATCTTTATTCTGCCTCCCATATCATGGCTTCGGTTGCTTCCATGGAATTCAGCTCTATATGGTAGGGGGTAACTATGCAGAGGCAGTAGTTGGGGTCATCCGGGCCCGTATAGTAGGCTTTCAGGGCATCGTTCCAGATCAGGAGCTTCAGCTTGGGGTCGCTGGATATCTTTGCCCTGCCTGCAATCTGGAGATACTCGCTGCAGTCCTCCAGGTTTGAGGCTCCGCAGGTTATGTGCACCTCGGGGTTCTGCTCTATCTGGGCGGCCTTGCGGGAGCCGGGGAAGGTGGGGAATATGATGCGCAGGTCCTCAAAGCCTCTGCCGTACATATACCTTACCCAGGGCCTGCTGTCTTTTGTCAGGGTGGCCAGGGCCATGACCTGGGGTTTTTTTATAATGTCGAATATCCTTTTTTTAAGGTCGCTCATAGTCAGCCTCCTTTTCTTATATAATAGTATGGTGAGGGATTAATGCAATAAATATTTTGAAATTTCCTTGCCTTTTGGGGGCAGGTTTGTATTAATTAATATTTAATTATGATAGAATTTATCAGGCATTTTTATGAGATATTTGTAGTTGAGAAGGATAAGAACAGGCTTTTCTGGATACTTGTCATTCTGGGGCTTGCATTATGCTCGGTAAAGGCAGTTGATATCGCATGCCAGTCCCTGTGGATGGACGAGTGCTTCAATATCATAGGGGCTGACATGATCAGGGATAAGATGATCCCGAGGTATCCTTCGGGATACATGTATTACAAGGCCCTTTTCTGCTCCTATGTCTTTGCCATTGTATCGGGGATATTCGGGGACAGGGTGACTGTCTACAGGATGTTCTCCCTGTTTATTCATTTTATGACCCCTGTGATGGTGTATGTGCTGGGAAAGGGGTTTATAAAGAGGGAGATCCTCTTTGTATCGGGATTGATACTTTATCTGCACCCATGGGAGACCGAGTATGCCAGGACTGCCCTCTACCATCCCCTTCTGCAGTTTATGGTGTCTGTATCTCTAATGCTTTTTATAGGGAATGTTTTTTTCGGGTACAAAAGGAGCTTCAGCTTAAGCTATGTCCTGACGGGGCTTACACACCAGCTGGGATTCGGGCTTGCCTTTTCCTTTGCGGGGGTGCTTCTGGCAAAGCCCAGGAGGTTTTTTGAGAGGAGGTTCTTGACCGGGCTTGTTTTCTGGGTTTTCTTCTTTGCCTTCATTGTGCTTCAGGAAGCCCTTCTTTGGAGGGTGGGCTATGTGAACATGAACCAGGAGGCAGGGGGTCTGAAGGGAATTGCTGAGTTTTTCCTGGGGCATAACCATTTTGTATCCCTGGGACTTCTGCGGGAATCCCACCCTGTTGCCTTCACTGTATTTTCTGCCGGGTTTATCCTTATGATTATGAAGGTTATATATATGAGGGTAATTAAAAGGAAGCTTGAGGCAAACGATTTTGTGCTTTTATACCTTATGCTGGTCTTCGGGATGTTCCTTTTCAGTCTGAGCTTTTTACAGACCCATCACATGGTGAGATACCTTTTTCCCTTTCATTTCATATTCATTATACTGGTGGTGGGGATAATATACAGGTTCGGGATGTTTTTCAACCGGTACCTGGAGAGATTGAGCTGTTTTTTCAGGAAGAGGGCCTATAAGATTGCGGTGCTTTTGGCTCTGAGCTTTATACTGGTGGACCAGGCGGGGATAAAGAACAATATTGAGATAATAGAGAGGGATTATGACAACTGGGTAAAGACAGATATTATATACAGAAGCCACAGGTATTTCCCCATAGACCATGCCTCTCCCGGTGAGTATGTCAGGCATCACAGGAGGACAGGGGATGTGGTGATAGCCATACATCATCTCTTTCAGTACATGTATGCGGGAGATGTGGATTACTGGCTTTGGTCAGGGGCCGAGGGCACCTGGGATGCATGGGAGATAAAAGACAGGATAAAGAGGGAGGTCTACCTGGGAATACCTGTCATTGACAATGCCTTTATGCTGGACAGCGTAATAAGGGAGGCGATGCATAAGGGAAAGAGAGTATGGCTGATAACATCACCCTCAGAGAGGGAGCCTGCCCATATAAGTCCCGGGATCAAGGATTATATAGGGGAAAATTACCTGAGGATAAAATGGATGGCAAAGGACGGGGCAGGCAAGGTGCTTTTGTTTGAAGAGGGAGCGGTTTACCCGGAGAGGCTGAGGTTTGAGGCGGAATGGGGGCTTTTTGATGCAGGGGGGCAGAATGTATATGATATGGAATATGTAAGTCTGGACAGGGATTACAGGACAGCCTGCCTTTTCATTGGGCCGAATTTCAGTAAGGCAAGGCTTCATTTCAGAAAAAAGAGCCCCCGGACAAAGGTGGAGATGGCTTTTCTATATGACGGGAAAGAGGAGGAAAGGCTTTATTTCAATGTAGATGATGACTTTATTGATGCAGGGCTTCTGTTTACCTTGCCCGGGAGGGCCAATTTCCGGCTAAGGGTAGTAGAGGGGCCGGTAGTGGATTATGATTATTTTGAGATACTATGAAGAAGCTTAGCATAAACACCGATGACTTTGGCCTGAGCGCTGATATAAACCGGGGAATTAAAGAGGCTTATGCCGGGGGGAGGCTTACCGATGCAAGCCTCATGGCCAACGGTCCGGCTTTTGAGGATGCTGTGGATATTGCAAAGGATACGGGGATGCCCCTGTGCGCCCATATAAACCTGATCAGGGGGAAAATGCTCTCGGGAATGGATACCTACAGGGGCATCAGGGCCCTGTGGCTTGACAGCCTGACCGGGGAGGGAAGAAAGAGAATTGAGCGGGAGGCAGGGCTTCAGATAGAAAGAATATTGAAGGAGAATCTGATAATTAATCAGCTTAACAGCGAAAAACATACGCATTTTTTCCCGGTTTTATTTGAATTATTTATAAAATTAGCCGAGTCGTATAAGATCCCCTATATCCGGTTTATAAACGAGTTCGGGATAAGTTTCAGCCTGCAGGGCATAAAGGCGTGGATACTGGGGAGCTTTGCGGGGATGAACAGGGGCTGGATGAAGAGGAGCAGTGTGGGCAGGGCTGACTGGTTCAGGGGAATCGGGGTATCGGGGAAGCTGGACAGGGATAATATAAAAGAGGTTTTAAGTGGCATAAAGCCCGGGCATACGGAGTTTATGGTCCATATAGGATATGAGGGGGAGATAGACGGCATAATGGGAAGGTATTTCTTAAACAGGCAGAGAGAGGGTGAGCTTGATGCCCTTTTATCAGTAGAGGATGGTTTCTTTTTTGAAAATGACATAGAATTAGTATCCTTCGGAGGCGGATATGGAAATAAATGAACCGGAAATATCGGTAGTTGTCCCCTTTTATAATGAACAGGAGAATATACCGAAGCTTTATGAGAGGCTGGTAAAAGTGATGGGGGATACAGGAAGAAGCTATGAGCTTGTTTTTGTAAACGACGGGTCCAGAGATGAGAGCGGAAAAGCCCTGGATGATATATTCAGCAGGGATGAGAGGGTTCAGGTGGTGCACTTAAGGAGCAATTTCGGGCAGACGGCGGCACTGGCGGCAGGGTTCGAGCAGGCTCAGGGAGAGATAATAATAAGCATGGATGGTGACCTTCAGCACCTCCCGGAGGAGATACCCCTTTTTGTTGAAAAGATAGACGAGGGCTATGACATTGTTTCGGGATGGAGAAAAAGGAGGATAGACAGCCTTCTGGTGAGAAGGATACCCTCCCGGGCGGCCAACTGGATGATGGCAAGGCTTTCGGGGATGAAGCTCCATGATTTCGGGACAACATTCAAGGCATACAGGAAAGAGGTAATAAAGAATATAGAGCTCTACAGCGATTTTCACCGGTTCATACCCGCCCTGGCCAGCAGTATGGGGGTGGATGTGATAGAGATACCCATAACCAATGTTGACAGGGAGTCAGGCAAGAGCAATTACGGGCTCTCCAGGATAAAGAAGGTTATTTTTGACCTGCTTATAGTAAAGTTTCTGATCAGCTTTCTGGACAGGCCCCTGCAGATATTCGGGCTTATAGGCCTGATATTTGCATTTCTGGGGGTTCTGGTTGGGGGCACGCTTTCTGTCATGTATTTCATGGATATAATAGAGATGCGGGAGCATCTGGGCAATCTGATGTTTTCTGTAACCCTTACACTGATAGGGATGAACTTCATATCCCTGGGCCTGCTGGCTGAGATAAGCTCAAGGATATACTTCAAGGTCCATTCAAAAAAGCCGTATTCTGTCAGGAGGATAAGGGAACACAAGAACTGATATGTGCGGTATATGCGGTTATTTCAATCTGAAGGACGGCCTGGGGGATAACAGGCCCGGGGGGATTATAAAGGCCATGCTGGGCAGGCTGGTGCACCGGGGCCCGGATGATGAGGGGGTTTTTGAGGACGGGCATGTATGCATGGGGATGAGAAGGCTTTCCATTATTGATATAAAAGGGGGCCATCAGCCCCAGTTCAATGAAGACAGAAGCATTGCTGTGATATTCAACGGAGAGATATACAATTACCGGGAGCTGAAAGGGGAGCTTGAGAGCAGGGGGCATGTATTTCAAAGCCAGAGCGACACCGAGATATTGCCCCATTTATATGAGGAATACGGGGATGATTTTGTTTCAGGGCTTAACGGTATGTTTGCCATTGCCCTGTATGACTCAAAACAGAGAAGGATGCTTCTTGTAAGGGACAGGATGGGTATTAAACCCCTTTACTATGCACAGGATGGGGAGAATATAGCCTTTGCCTCGGAGATAAGAAGCCTTAGAGAGGTGCCTTCTGTGTCAGGAAGGGTATGCTTCGAGGCCCTGGACAGCTATTTTGCCTTTGAGTATGTATCAGCCCCCCTTACCATATACAGGGATATAAAAAAGATGCTTCCCGGTGAGATGATAAGGGCTGATAAACAGGGAAGGGAGAACATAAGGTACTGGCATCCTGTATTTGAAAAGAATGAGCACGATGAGAAATATCTTATTGAAAAGATCAGGGAGATATTCTTCTCATCGGTTAAATACAGAATGATATCCGATGTGCCCCTGGGGGTTTTTTTGAGCGGGGGCGTGGACTCCAGCCTTATTACAGGGGTTATGTCGCAGTATGAGAAGGATATAAAGAGTTTTTCCATAGGCTTTGAGGAAGAGACCTTCAATGAACTGGGATGGGCAAAGGAGGCCTCGGACTTCTTCCACACACAGCACTGCGCACATCTGCTTGAGGAAAGCAGGGCGATAGAGCTTATACCCGGGATACTGGAGAGCCTGGACCAGCCACTGGCGGATGCATCCATTATACCCACCTACCTGGTCTGCATGCTGTCCAGGCCCCATGTTACCGTAGCACTGTCAGGGGACGGGGGAGACGAGCTGTTCCTGGGCTATGACACCTACAAAGCCTACCGGATTGCATCCTTTTTGAGGTGGATGCCCGGTATGATGACGTGGATGATGGGCAGGGCAGCAGGGCTGATGCCGGTCTCGGAAAAAAGGCTGGGCTTTGAATACAGGCTCAAAAAGTTCCTCAAAGGCCTGGCGCTCAGGCCTGAATATGCCAATTACGCATGGTGGGGAAGCTTTGCAAAAGATGAGAAGGAAAGGATATATTCAGAAAGGTTTATGAATATCAGGGAGGGGTTCTCTGATTTTGCGCCGGTGGACTTCTACTCAAAATATCTGGAGGATATCAGAGACCCCCTGGACAGGGTCAATTTCCTGGACCTTCACCTGTATCTGCAGGATGACCTTCTGCAGAAGGTGGATAATATGAGCATGGCCAATTCCCTGGAGGTCAGGGTGCCCTTCCTGGACCACCGTATGGTGCAGCTGGCTGTCGGCATTAACAATAACCTCAGGCTGAGGGGCCTTAAAACCAAGCATATACTGAAAAAGGCCCTGGATGACTATCTGCCTGAGGGGATAAAGAACAGGCCCAAGATAGGTTTTGACATACCCCTGGACAAGTGGCTGAGGGGAGGGCTGAGGGGATTTATGGAAAAGAGCCTGGACCGGGATATTATAGAAGAGACAGGGCTTTTCAGCTATGAGGGGATAAAGAAACTGGCCGATGAGCATCTGGAGAGAAAGAAGAACCACCGCCAGCTCTTGTGGCCTCTGATAATATTTTTCAATTATTACAGGCAGGGGAATCTGAGCACTCAGGCCTGAGAAATTACCGGGTGGGCAAATGGCTCCGGGAAGTTAAAGCCTTTGCCTTTGTAAAGGATTATATCATTGGGCCTGTGCCTGAAATCAGCCAGGGAATAATCCAGAAAATCAGGTGTGAAGCACAGCTCCACTATGCATATGTTCCTGCAGTCAATATAGTCAAGGATATCAGAGAGATTCTGCTTTTTTGGGCTGATGACGCTGTAGAGCTTTAAGGTGTAACCCATGTGCCTGTGGATTACCATGGCATCCAGGCTTTTTATGTAAAGGGCATCCTTTTTAAATAAACCACAGAGATACCAGGACAGTATATGGAAAGAGTCCGATATGTCAAACACAGGGGAGATTATCTTGTCCCGGCACAGCCTTTGTATTATTGAGCAGTCCTCTTTGTCTTCTATATTGAGGGTTCTGGCCGGCAGGGGCGGTATAAGGGATCTGTCTTTAGTATCACCGTCAAGACAGAAGATGCAGTCCCTGGCTCTGGAGAATCCGAATTTATTGTAAAATGCCATGGCATCCTCATCAGGGAAGAGGTAGATTATATCCGCATTGCTTTCATAAACTGACAATACCCTGTCCATAAGGGCCTTTGCAAGGCCTTTTCCGCGGTAATCGGGATGGGTCATTACTGTGCCGATCTGCACAGTGCGGTATATCTTATTATTGACTGACGCCTTTATTATGTTTGCCGATACATTGGACACAATACGGCCCGAATCGGCATAAGAACAGCATATATAGCTGTCTGACCAGAAGCCGAGGGCATACCAGGATTCAAAATCAATGCCGAATATCATCCTTGACAGCCTGTTGAAACTGGCTCTTAAATCATCATTAGACTTGTAGTCAGAAACAAAGCAAAGATTATCCATAGAGTAATACTCCTGCAACACCGCAGGCAATAAAGAGGATTACCGGGTGTATTTTTTTCAGAAATAAAAGGGTGCCGAAACAGCCTGCGGACATGATCATAAAGGGTATGTCTGCCTCTGAGTTCCTTGCAAAGACAAAGACAGCATAGGCCAGAAGGGAAAGTATGGCAGGCTTTATGCTGTTTTTGAAGCGGTAGGTTATATTCTTGTCTATCCTGTTATGCAGTCTTTTAGACAGCTGGACATAGGCTGTCATTATTATAAGGGAGGGCAGAATAACGGCAAGGGTTGCCAGTGCTGACCCGAGGATCCCATGGAGGGTAAATCCCACAAAGGTAGCGGAATTGATAGAGATGGGGCCCGGGGTGAGCTGGGCTATGGTAATAATATTGTTCATCCTCCGGGGGGATATCCAGCTGTTTTTATCCACTATCTCATAGTATATAAGGGAAATGGTCACCATGCCCCCGCCGAAGGCGCTTACACCGATAAGGAGAAAGGCCAGGAAGATGGCGGTCATCTAAGGATTGTCCCTCCTTTTTACCGGCAGGACATAGCGCAGGAGCATGCATATAAGGATTATCAGAACCGGGTGCAGGCTTAAAAAGAGAAGCAGGGAAAGGCCCAGGGCCACAACCAGCATGGAATAGATGTCCATTACCACATCCCTGCCGAATATTACCGTGGAGTAGGCTATCTGGGCAAGGACAGCGGCCGAGGAGCCCCGGAGAAAGGCCTGGGCGGTACTGCCGGAAAGGCTTTTGCTGAACTGGGATACAATTATGAGTATGATGAAAAAGGAGGGAAGGATGACCCCCAGTACGGCAAAAAAGGCCCCCATGGATTTTCTGAGGCGGTAGCCCAGCTGATAGGCGCAGTTGGCTGCAATCAGGCCCGGTATGGAGGTGGAGACTATTATCAGGTTGAGAAACTCTTCATTGTCTATCCATTTCTTTTTATCAAGGAGCTCATGCCTTATGACATTGAGCATGGCCAGGCCCCCTCCGAAGGTGAAAAGGCCTATGCGCAGAAAGGTAGTGAAAATCTCAAAAAGGCTGATATCCTTATGCATGGCTTTATTATCATCCATAAGGGATATATGATAGCATCATATTTAATTTTTTCATACATTTTTTTAAACCTTTACGTATATCAGGTGGTCTATATTGAGAAAATATAATAATTTAATCAGGAGGACTCAAGTTAGCTGATATGAGAAATATTTTTTTAACTCTCCTGGCCCTTTTTTTTATTCTGCCTTCAGGAGGCCAGGAGGCTCTTACTGTTCAAGACTGCATTGATATAGCCTTAAAGGATAATCCCTCTATAAGGTCATCCCTGATAAACCTGGAAAAGACCCGGGAGAAGCTGAATACTGCAAAAGCCCAGTATTTTCCCAGTCTGAGCATGAGCGCTTCGGCAAGGAAAAGCTCCTCCTTCAGCGGGGATGATGACGGGCTTTTTAACAGCTACAGTGCGGGCCTGAGTGCCAGGTACAGCATCTACCAGGGGGGAAAGATAAAAGACCAGGTAAAAGTGGCCTATCTGAATATCACAGCCTCCGAGCTGAGCTATGACTCAGCCCTACAGGACATGGTATACAGGATAAAGCAGGCATACTACAGCCTTCTCCAGGCCCGGCACAATCTAAAGACAGCAAGGAAGAATGTGGAGAGGTCCGAGACCTACCTTGAGCTGGCAAAGACCAGGCTTGAAGCCGGGGTTGCAATTCTCTCCGATGTATTGAAGGTCCAGGTTGAGCTTTCGGATGCAAGGCTGAATTTGATAAATGCGGAGAATTCCCACAGGAATGCCGGGGCTTCCCTTTGCACTCTTCTGGGGCTTTCACCCTCCCATAATGTTGATATTGCCGATGACCTGGATGATGTGGACTATATCAGACTTCCCGAATACCGGGAGCTTCTGGGCACAGCCCTGGAAATCAGGCCCGAGATAAAGAGGATTGAAAAACAGATGGAGATACAGAATACGGCAATAAAGATGAGCAGGGCCGATTACCTGCCGGGGGTCTCCCTTGATGCCGGCTACAGCTATGGGGGAAGCCGGATCTCCGACATGGATGACTCCTGGAACTTCGGTGTATCCATGAGCCTTTCCCTTTTTTCCGGGGGAGCAACGAAATCTGCCATACTGCAGGAGAAACTGGCCCTGAAAGACCTGGAATACCAGAAGGAAGAGCTCATACAGCAGGTGGACCTGGCATTGTTCCAGGCCTACAATGACTTTGCAAAGCAGGAGGAGGTCATTGAGAACAGCAGGATATACCTGGAGAACGCCGGGCTTAGCCTTGAGATAGCCCAGGAGGGATACAGGGAGGGTACCCATAGTATAATAGAGCTTGTGGATGCCCAGGCCAGCCTTGTATCGGCAGAGAGCAGGTACATAAAGAGCCTTGCCGATTACAGGATTTCCCTTGCAAGCCTTGAAAAAGCCCTGGGGCAGGAACTGGAAAGATAAAATGAAAATAATTATGACAGAGAGGTTCATATAGTGAAGAAATTCTTTATATTACTGGTAATAATCGGACTGGTGATACTGGTCCTCTATCTTACAAAGACCTATCCCTTCAGTGACGGGGGTGAAAAAAAGGATTCAGAGTATCAGACTGTGACAGCCGAGAGAATGGATATATCCCCCAGGGTCATGTGCCTGGGTGAGATACAGCCCATGGTAGGAGCCGAGGTAAAGGTAGGCTCCCGGGTATCGGGCATTGTAAAGACCCTGAATGTGGGCATAGGGGATTATGTGGAGAAGGGACAGCTTATTGCGGAGCTGGATGATACGGAACTGAAGGTAAGGACTGCCCAGAATCTTGCCTCACTGGAAAAGGCCAGGGCTGACATGGAGTATGCAGAGACAAACCTCGATAGGCAGAAAAACCTGTTTGAGAAGAACTTCATATCAAAGCAGGCCCTGGACCAGGCCCAGAACAGCTATAATGTGGCGGTGGCCCAGCTGAAGCAGGCTCAGGCCAATTATGAGAGCGCAAAGATACAGCAGAGCTATGCAAAGATATACGCCACCATATCCGGCGTCATTGCCTCTGTATCCACCCAGGAGGGGGAGACAGTCGCGGCAAGCCTGTCAGCGCCTACCTTTGTAAATATAATTGATTTTGACCGGCTTGAGATAGAGGCTTATATTGACGAGACTGACATAGGCAGGGTCAGCCCGGGGCTGGAGGCCTCCTTTACCGTTGATACCTATCCGGCAGTTGAATTCGGGGGAGAGGTGAAGGCCATATACCCCAAGGCGGAGATCAGAGACAATGTGGTAAACTATATAGCCCTGATATCCATCAAGGACATGCAGGGCAGGATACTGAGGCCAGAGATGACCACAAATGTGACCATCTACCTGGAAAGGCTTCCTGACAGCGTTGTCGCACCTTCCAGGTCCTTAAGGAGGGAGAAGGGTCAGTGGTTTGTATGGGTGCTGGAAAACGGAAAGCCTGTGAGGAAAAATGTTGAAATAGGCATTGTTGATGACGGTAATACCCAGATAAAGAGCGGGCTGAAGGCCGGGGAGAAAATCATTACCTCTGATGTGAACATTGAGGCATAAGAGGGCAAGGAGCATAGATATGGGCAATGAAATGATAAAAGCGAGCAATCTTACCAAAATTTACAATAAGGGCATGACTACGGAGGTCTATGCCGTAAACGATATTTCCCTTACCATAAACAAGGGTGAGTTTATAAGCATAATGGGGGCCTCAGGCTCGGGAAAGTCTACCCTGATGAACATCCTGGGATGCCTGGACAAGCCTGACAGCGGGACCTTCCTTCTGGAGGGGGAGGATGTGATGAAGCTGGATGATGACCAGCTGGCCGGGATAAGGAACAGGAAGATAGGCTTTGTTTTCCAGAACTTCAACCTGCTTCCCAGGACCACCTCCCTGGAGAATGTGGAGCTTCCCCTTTTATATTCCGATGTGCATAATATAAAGGGCAGGGCCATGGAGGCCTTAAAGGAGGTAGGCCTGCTGGACAGGGCCCATCACCACCCCAACCAGCTGTCCGGGGGACAGCAGCAGAGGGTGGCCATAGCCAGGGCTCTGGTGAATGACCCGGATATAATCTTTGCCGACGAGCCTACGGGCAACCTGGACACCCAGTCCAGCTACGAGATAATGAACATACTTCAAAAGCTTAATAAAAAGGGCAGGACCATAGTCATAGTCACCCATGAACCCTCCATTGCGGAGCAGACCAACAGAATACTTGAGTTCTCCGACGGCAGGATAATAAGGGACAGCATAAACAACGATATTAAGGACAGCGGGGCTGAGCTGGAAAGGATAAAGAAGGGGGGGAAACCCGATGAAAAAGCTTAAGAGCATGGCGGTTGCCTTCAATTCCCTGGGCAAGAACAAGCTCAGGAGCTTTCTCATGATGATAGGCATAATCATAGGTATCACGGCCATTACGATTATCATATCTATGGCCCTTGGCTCCAAGGCTCAGATTATGGAGAGGGTGGAAAGGTTCGGCACGGATGCCTTAAATGTATTCGGCATGGCCATGAGGGCCCCCGGAAGCGGGCCCCGGGGAAGGCCCACATCCTCCCTGAAGCTGGGTGATGCTCAGGCCATAGAGATGAACGTGGATAATATAAGCGTGGTAGCTCCCATGAGCATGCGCTGGGGGGCTGATGTAAGGTTTGAGGACAAATACCTTAGGTCCATGCTTTCGGCTGTTACAGAAGACTTTATCCATATGTGGGACTGGAACATGGAATACGGTGATTTTATAACCAGGCTGGATGATGAGAGGCTTGCCAGGACTGTTGTTATCGGCCCCACGGTGAAGGATGAGTTTTTTCCGGAAGAGAACCCTGTAGGCAGGACCATAAAGATAGAGAATGTCCCCTTTGAGATAAAGGGGGTGCTGGCCGGCACGGGGCAGAGCGCCGGAGGCAGGGATATGGGAAATACGGTAATTATTCCCCTGAATACCTATCTGCGGAGGGTTGCCAATACCGAGACCATAGATGGTATAAGGATAAAGGTAAAAAACTCCAGACACCTGGATAAGACTGCAGAGGACATAAAAGAGGTAATCAGGGAAAGCCACGGGATAATGGACGGGCAGGAGGATGATTTTTCCCTGATAACCCCAACGGAGGTAAGGGAGTTCTCCGAGCATATATCGGGGACCTTCAATGTGCTTTTAATAATTGTAGCGGGTATTTCCCTTATAGCAGGGGGCGTGGTTGTTGCCAATATCATGCTTATATCGGTCAGTGAGAGGAAGTTTGAAATAGGACTAAGGAAATCGGTAGGTGCAAGGAAATCGGATATCCTGATGCAGTTTCTTTTTGAAACCATAGCTGTCACAGTGACCGGGGGAGCCATCGGCGTCCTGCTGGGTATACTCGGGGCCTTTCTTTTCATGCAGTTCGGCGAGACCCCCGTTGCCATATCCTGGGAGGGCATTGCCATAGGCCTGGGGTTCAGCATCATTGTTGGTATATTATCGGGTATACAGCCCGCGCTAAAGGCTTCAAAAATGGCGCCCATTGAGGCATTGAGATCCTGAGCCTGTGAAGACAGCACAAAGCATAGTCATCTCTGCAAAACAGCTCACCGGGCACAAGATGAGGACTGTCCTGGCGCTGATAGGCATTATTGTCGGTGTATCGGCAGTAATAGTAATGGTGTCCATAGGCATGGGGGCAGAAAGGGAGGTTCTGGCAAAGATATCAGACATGGGCAAGAATATGGTCATAGTAAATGCCGGCGTTCCCATAGAAAGGGGAGGCAGGAGATTCTACGGGAGGACTCCCAGGACTCTTGGCCTGAAGGATGTGGAAGCCCTTTACATGCAGGTATCGGAGATAAAGAACATTTCCCCCTACCAGACCAGGGGCTTTTACGCCAAATACGGGAATATGACCACAGGAACCACCGTGGTCGGAGTATCCCCGGAATATGCCGAGATAAGGAATTATTCCCTGGCCAGCGGGGACTTTATTTCCTTCCAGGATGATGCCTCCTTCAGCAGGGTCGCCGTTCTGGGACATACGGTAAAAGAGGCTCTCTTTGAGCACCTGGATCCCACAGGGGAGACCATAATTATCGGCAATTTCCCCTTCCGTGTCATCGGATACCTCGGGGCTAAGGGGGCGGATGCCGAGGGCAATGACCAGGACAATTATATATTCATACCAATAAATACTGCTTTTAGAAGGGTGTTCAATCTTGATTACCTCAGGAGCATATATATACAGCTTTCCGGGGATACGGAGCAGGAATCGGTTATTGACGATATAAGGGATGTAATGCGACACAGCCATAACCTGGTAAGGCAGGAAAAGGAGGATGATTTCACTATTGTGACCCAGGACGAGATAGCCGAAACCCACAAGGAAACCTCCGAATCCTTCACCCTGCTGATAACCAGCATTGCCGGCATATCCCTGCTCATAGGGGGCATAGGTGTTCTTTCCATAATGCTGATTGCCATAAAGGAAAGGGCCAGAGAAATAGGCTTAAGGATGTCTGTCGGCGCCTTAAGGAGGGATATAATGCTGCAGTTCATCCTTGAATCATCCATACTGGGGACTGTGGGCGGTGTGCTGGGGATAATTACAGGAATAATTATATCCTGGGGCCTTGTTTACTTTGCCGGATGGGTACTGGCCATATCGTGGCTGAGCGTAATCGTTTCCTTCTTCTTTTCCTTTTTTGTGGGCATGTTCTTCGGGGTATACCCGGCCTACAAGGCATCCCTTCTTGACCCCATCGTTGCTTTAAGAAGCGAATAAGCTGTATTTTGAGAACTGCTGACAATACGGGCCTGGCACATAGCAGGCAGATGCTTTCCTGCAGTATAAATAAAGATACCGGTTTATCTCCGGCTGATAATGCTGATTCATGCAGGTTTAATCCAAAATTTCCCTTAAATAAAAACAGCTTTAAATAATCAGGTAAATAATTAATAGCGAAATTATGTGAATTTTACGTTACAAAAACATAATATTTTCAGAAATAGAAAAGCTATGGTTAATTATTGACAGAACTGAGTGATTAATTTACTATATTTTCTATGGATGTTTTTATTTACATTTATGATATTAATCTGGAAGGATATATGGTTATGATTAAAGGCGGGGAGTTTTAACTTCAATTTCAATGCCGCTCTTCAATGAAAGAACGTATTTTGCTCAGTTTTATGTAAAAGGGTTATTTGTCTATGCTTCACATAATATTAAACTAAAAAGGAGGTATTTTATGCCAAAAAGACTTATGACGGTTTTTTTCGTGTTTCTTTTTGTGTTCTGTTTTTTCTTCCCGTTTCTTTCCAGTGCAGCAGAAAAAATAGAAACAACAGCCGGGGTAATTGCTGATTATTCCGGGCAAAAATCCCTGACCGGATCCTATGTGGCTTTTGATTCCGCAGAAGGCGGAGCCGAATGCTTTGAGGCCGGTGTTGCAGCAGATTTTGTATTCTATGCCGAAAGCTATTCACCGGACTGGGAAT